>SFGI01000023.1 GCA_004557645.1 [Eubacterium] saphenum
ACTTTCGCAAAAAAGCGATTTTCATTAGATTTACAGGGTTTTACGATGTTGTTTCGCATGCAATATATTTGTATCCAAATTTTTGCCGACCATTTTTTTCTAGTTTTTGCATAAAAACTTATACAAAACAAACAAAATCAAGCTGATTATTTTTGACAGTTTCCCCTCAGGAAAAACCCATTTTTACTGAATAAAACTATTATGAATAAAAAAATGTTCATTGTATGTTGGAATCCTATCTTTTTCATTCTGCACTTTATCCGTATACAGTTTTCTTTATGCAAATTCAATGAACGAAAAAGAGACTCATTTCTTCAAGAAATTGAGTCTCTTTCTGTATCTTCCTTCTTTTCTTCTTTTAACACCGCAAAGGCCGCACGGATATCTCTTTTCATCCAATGAGGCAGCTCTCTGGCTTCCATTTCTTCTTCCGTTACCCAGAAGTAGGCTTCATGCTCCGCACTCAGACTCACTTCGCCGCTCTTCCAGCGGCAGGCGTATGTAAAAATGCATAGATGGATATGGTGCTTGATAGCATCAAACAGGGACAAGGGAGGACCAATGGAAACATCCAGATCCGTTTCTTCCCTGATCTCTCTGCGCAGCCCCTCTTCCGCCTTTTCAAAGAAATGCAGGCCGCCGCCGGGCAGATCCCATTTCTGATGGCTGTTCATGAAGCTGCCTTCCATCTCATGCTTGGAACGGCAAAGCACCAGTGCTTTATTCTCTTTTATGATGACAGCCTTTACAGCCACCGCAAAATCCCTTTTCACAGGATCGCCCCCTTCATGGCTTTCTTACTTCGCTTCTTCCAGCAGCTGGATCAGTTCCGCTTCTGTGAAGTCATATTCTTTACTGCAGAAATGGCAGTGCAGATTTGCTTTCTTGTCTTCCTTAATGATTTTTTCCAGTTCTTCCTTCCCAATGCTGATGAGAGCCTTTTCCACTCTTTCTCTGGTGCAGTTGCAGTAAAATTCCGCAGGAATGGTATCTGTGATCTTCAGATCCATATCGCCCAGGATCATCTGCAGGATATCTTCAGGTGTCTGTCCCATATCCAGCAGGTCGGATACATAAGGAATGGTTGCCAGCTTCTGTTCCAGTTTGGAGATCATTTCTTCTGTTGCATCGGGCATCAGCTGGATGATAAAACCACCGGCTCTACGAATAGAGGTATCTGTTTCCACCAGAACCCCCAGACCAACGGCAGAAGGTGTCTGTTCCGACTGAGCAAAATAATATGTCAGATCTTCCGCAATTTCCCCTGTCACCAGTTCAATACGGCCTGCATAAGGTTCTCTCATGCCAATATCTTTGATGACACTCAGATAGCCATTGCCGATGGCACCGCTGACATTCAGCTTACCAGGGTACAGGTCGGGCACTTCCACGCCGGGGTTGAATACATAGCCTTTGACTCTTGCCTGGCTGTCGCTGGTCACCACAATGCCCTGCAGAGGCCCTTCACCCCGTACCTGCAATGTTACGATATCTTTTTCACCTTTCAGCATACTGCCCATCATGGCTGCTGCTGTCAGCATTCTGCCCAAAGCTGCAGAAGCCACGGGAGAGGTATGATGGATCTCTCTGGCATGCTGCACCAAATCTCTTGTTGTAGCGGCAAAAGCACGGATGCTGCCGTTGCCTGCTGTCGCTCTTACGATATAGTCACTCATTTTGATTCCTCCAATTTATTTCAACCTGGCTGCAAAAAGCAGACGTTCGCTTTCGGCATGGGGTGCATCGAAGCTATAGCCATCGTATACTTCCACCAGTTCCATACCTGCTGCCTGCAGTCCATTTTCGATTTCTTCCATAGAATAAGCTCTTTCATAGTGGTATTCTTCCACTCTCTCATACAAACTATTTTCCTGCTCGATGAAAAAGCTTACATAGTATTCGTTGATCTTCTCTTCCTCGTCGTAATCATTTTCCCAGATATATGCCGCGCCTTCCTCTGCGGAACCAAAGACATTCTGCCCCAGCACTTCTCGAAATTTGTATTCTGTATTCATATCAAATAGGAAGAGACTCTCTTTTTTCATGTGCTTGGCAATGCTTTGAAAGGCATCCTCCAGCTGACCGTCTTCTGTCAGGTAATTCATGCAGTCGCACAGGCTGAGGATACAATCCGCTTTTTCACCCAGTTCCAGCTCTGTCATATCCTGACAAGCAAGTCTGACGGAAAGACCTTCTTCCATAGCCTTATGATCTGCTTCTGCCAGCATTTCAGGAGAAAGATCCACACCGATCACATCCAGCCCTTCCTTTGCCAATGGCAGCAGGATACTGCCCGTACCGCAGCCCAGATCGATGACTGTTTTCGGCTTTGCGCCAAGCTTATCCCAAACAGCATGAATATGGTTCAGCCACTGGTCATATTCTACTTGTTCCATAAAAAGATCATATACAGATGCAAAAGCTTCGTATGCGCTCATAACTGCTTCCTCCAAAGGCATATTCTTTCACAACTTTATATTATATCTTTTTATACATACAAATGCAAGCAAAAATGCACTGAAAATCAAAGCGTCAAGCTTGCTTGTAAGCGATGACTTTTCAGTGCATTTATATTTGGATTTCATCCAAATGAGGATTTCCTTGGGAAATCCGAATCTTGCATTTGTTATTTTTTCATCTTTATTGAATCACTGCGGCAAGCTTGCTTGCAAGCAATGACTTTTCAGTGTATTTATATTTGGATTTCATCCAAATGAGGATTTCCATGGGAAATCCGAATCTTGCATTTGTTATTTTTTCATCTTTATTGAATCACTGCCTCAAGCATCTTTCTTCACTTTTTTTCTTCCTTATTATTTTCCTGTTTTCTTTCCTCTATTTTCCGCCTCCCCATAATACCGCCGATCCGCCCGCTTTCCTTGGATGTCAGCCCCTTCCAGCCAAACTGCTCCACCTTATCCAATAATCCCAGTTCCTCCGCGATCTCATATTTCATGGCAAGGTCTCTTTTTTCCGCTTCTGTCAATTCCTTTTTTTGCCCCATGCCAACGCCTCCTTTATCTCTTTCATTATGCTCAGACAAGGACATAATATGTATTTTGTACACACGCAAATGTTTATCGGAAAAAATACATGTTTTTCTGATAAATTGTTTGACAGAACATAGAACTAGTGTTAGACTATGAGACAAATACATATTTTTCAAAGTAGAGGTGCGTTTTTCAAGAGTATCCGGGTGAATATCATAAGGGATAGATGCAGCCCGTAAAAAGGGGAAAACGCCGAAGAAGGGAAATGCCTTATCTTTCCGCTTCTGGTTGTACAGTCAATAGCTGTATGACTGTCATTGGAAATCCAATGGAGCGCTACAAAGATCAATCAAACTGCGGCAGTTCGCATAGACTTCTACCACAGTTTCCTTGGAGTCGGCGCAGATGTCGACTTTTTTTGTTTACAAGCGGAGAAAGCCAGTTTTCTTCGTAATAAGCACTGCATTTGCTTGCAAAGATGCCAGGGATTATTACGAAGGAGAAATGATTTGCGGAGCAAATACATGAGTAAGGCGCAGCCTTACGAATGGCTTTCATTACGAAATCTATCTGCTTTGGAAAGCAACAAAACACAAGCGAATGTAAAAGAAAGAAGGAATTAAAAATGAAAAAAATCAATCTGGCCGTTGTTGGTGCTACTGGTATGGTAGGCAGAACTTTCCTGAAAGTTCTGGAAGAAAGACAGCTTCCCATCGAAAACTTCTATGTGATGGCATCTGCTCGTTCCGCAGGTAAAACACTGGAATTCAACGGCAAGGAATATGTTGTAGAAGAACTGACAGAGCATTCCTTTGATAAACCTATCGATATCGCACTGTTTTCCGCAGGCGGCGGCACAAGTGAAAAATTCGCTCCTATCGCTGCAGCCCATGGCTGTATCGTTATCGACAACAGCTCTCAGTGGAGAATGGACCCCGAAGTTCCCCTGATCGTTCCCGAAGTTAACCCCGAGGATATCAGCTGGCATAAAAACATCATCGCTAACCCCAACTGCTCCACAATTCAGGCAATGGTTGCCCTGAAACCTCTGGATGATAAATATAAAATCAAACGTGTTGTTTATTCTACATATCAGGCAGTATCCGGTGCAGGTGTTGCCGGCTGGCAGGATCTGGAAAACGGCATGAAGGGTGAAGCACCCAAGAAATTCCCTCACCCCATTGCAAGCAACTGCCTGCCCCACATCGATGTATTCCTGGAAAACGGCTATACAAAAGAAGAAATGAAAATGGTAAACGAAACAAGAAAGATCCTGCACAACGATAATATGCGTGTAACAGCTACAACCGTTCGTGTTCCCGTTTTCAGCTCTCACAGTGAATCCATCAACGTAGAATTCGAAAATCCCTTCGATCTGGATGAACTGATCGAAGTACTGAGAAATGCACCCGGCGTTGTGGTACAGAACGATGTTTCCAAAAACGAATACCCTATGGCAGTAGAAGCAGCCGGCAAAGACGAAGTATTCATCGGCCGTATCCGTCGTGACGAAAGCGTTGACAACGGCGTAAACCTGTGGGTAGTAGCTGACAACATCCGTAAGGGTGCAGCAACAAATGCAGTACAGATCGCAGAAGAAATCGTAAAAAACATGAACTAATTGAACAAATAAGGTTCTAAAGCACAAGAAAGCAGCCCGATCAGGGTGGATTTCGAATGATTTCAGGATTGCGTGGGCATAAAATGCCCGGCGATCCGTATTTATAAAAATAACTATGTTCCATATTTGAGGAGGTCATATTTATGTCTATTTTCACTGGTGCAGGTGTAGCTCTGGTAACACCCATGAACGCTGATGGCAGCGTAAATTTTGAAAAAATGAGAGAATTGATCGAATTCCAGCTGGCAAATGATACAGATGCACTGATCATCTGTGGTACAACCGGTGAAGCATCTACAATGTCCGACGAAGTACAGATCGAATGCATCCGCTTTGCAAAAGAGGTTGCAGCAGGCCGCGCACCTATCATCGCCGGCGCAGGCAGCAACGATACTGCTCACTGCATCGAACTGGCACAGGGCTGCGAAAAAGCTGGTGCTGATGCCGTTCTGCTGGTAACACCCTACTACAACAAAGCAACACAGAAAGGTCTGATCCTGCATTATACAGCAGTTGCAAACAGCATCAATATCCCTATCATCCTGTACAACGTACCCGGCAGAACAGGCTGCAATATCGCACCCAAAACAGTTGCTGAACTGGCGAAAGTAAAAAATATCGTTGCTGTAAAAGAAGCAAGCGGCAACCTGTCTCAGGTGGCTGAGATCGCTGCTTTGGTTGGTCCCGATTTTGATATCTACAGCGGCAATGACGACCAGATCCTGCCCGTACTGTCTCTGGGCGGCAAAGGCGTTATCTCCGTTCTGTCCAACGTTGCACCCAAGCAGACCCACGATATGGTTATGAATTTCCTGAACGGCGATGTAAAAGCTGCTACAAAGCTGCAGCTGGATGCCATTGAGCTGATCTCCGCTCTGTTCTGCGAAGTAAACCCTATCCCTGTTAAGGCTGCCCTGAATCTGATGGGTTATGAAGTTGGTGCCTGCAAAGCACCTCTGTGCGATATGGAACCCAAGAATCTGGAAACACTGAAAACAGCAATGAAAAACTACGGCTTAATCTGATTTTGGGACTCTGTCCCAAACCCTGACAGGGGAATGATTCCCCTGTACCCCCATTTGCAACACCATGTACATGGTGTTGCGATATCGGGTCAAGGGACTGAGTCCCTTGCGGGGAGGTGGGGCAGCGCCCCACGGTCTTAAAAGGAGTATTGATATGATAAATGTGATTATCCACGGCTGCGGCGGCAAAATGGGCCGAGTTGTAGCCGATCTGGTAAAAAATGAACCCGACTGCCAGGTAGTAGCCGGTATCGACCCCGGTATGCCCGAGCTGGATTTCCCCGTATTCCCCAGCTGTGATGCCTGCGACATTGCAGGGGATGTCATCATCGACTTTTCCACAGCAAAGGCAGTTCCCGCTCTTCTGGCATTCTCCAAAGCAAAAAACATCCCCGTTGTTCTCTGCACCACAGCCCTGTCCGATGAAACAACAGCACTGATGCAGGAAACAAGTAAGGATGTAGCCATCCTGAAATCCGCCAATATGTCCGTTGGCGTAAACCTGCTGCTGGATTTGGTACAGCGTGCAGCTGCCATTCTGGCAGAAAGCGGCTTCGATATCGAGATCGTAGAAAAACACCATAACCAGAAGATCGATGCCCCCAGCGGCACAGCAATGGCTCTGGCAGATGCTATCAATCAGGCCATGGATGAACGTTACCACTACGTTTACGACCGTTCCCAGGTACGTGAAAAACGTGAAAAAACAGAAATCGGTATCCATGCTGTTCGTGGCGGCAATATCGTCGGGGAACATGATGTCATCTTCGCCGGCAGAGATGAGGTCATCGAGCTGAATCACCGTGCAACTTCCCGTGAAGTATTCGCCGTCGGTGCCGTGAAAGCAGCTAAATTCCTGGCTGGCAAGCCCGCAGGTCTGTATACTATGAAAGAAGTTCTGCAGTAATCATAAAAAACCTCAAGTCAACGACTTGAGGTTTTATTATTTGTTTATTCTTTTTCAGCCACCAGTTGATAGATACTGCCCGCTTTGGCAGCGATCCCTTCCGGAAGGATCGTCCCTGTCATAATAATATCCATAAATTCAGGCCGTTTCTCAATGATCTCTTCCAATTCCGATTCCTGCAGATAGCCTTTTTCCACACATTCCAAAATGCCATCCAGCAGAAGCATTTCGCATTCGCCTGTATCTACGATTTTCTTGGCAAAATTGAACGCATTGTGGATCTCACCGAAGATCTCCTTATGCAGTGCTTCATCAAACTCAGCCTCCTGCACATCGGAACAATCCCGGTCTTTTTCAAAACGGAAAATACGGAAATCCGGCTCCAGCTTTTTCAGCAGTGCGATTTCCTTACTGTTATGATAATCTAAAAATTGGATCATTACGACCCGCAGGTCCTCGCCAATGGCGCGCATCCCGCGCCCCACCGCTACAGCAGTTTTGCCCTTGCCTGCGCCGTAATAAACTGAAATCTGACCTTGTCTCACGTTTCTTTCACTCCTGTTTCTATCTCAGGCTTCTTCCGTTTCTGTCATCTGCCCTTCTGTCTCGTGCTCCACCCGATCCGGAAGTTCGATTTTGGAAACAGAAACTTCATAGGCGACCCGCTCTTCTATCTCTTCGCCGATGCGCTTCTGATAGGTTCTGCTCTGCACCCGACCCCAGACACGGATATTGGAACCAACCTGGAGATTTGCCATATATCTGGCATTTCTTCCCCATGCGATACAGGGAATATAGTCGGATTTATTGTAGGCACGATTGACCGCCACCAAAATATCCGAAATTTCTCTGCCAAAAGGCGTTTTACGATAGATGGGAGGCTTACAAATATAGCCATTGAGGAAGATCTGATTTTCGTTCTTTCCTTCTTCCTCTTCCATCAGCCTGATTTCTCTTGCAAAAATCGTCAGTACCAGACGATTCTTCTTGCTATTATAATTGTTATAACTTCTCAGCTGTCCGATGATATCCACTTTTGCCCCCACCTGCAGCAACTCCATATCGATCAGCCGCTCGGAAACAGTAACCGGCAGGATATCCGCCTTATCACTGAGGCGTTCAGAAGAAATCTGAAACGTATAGAAACCCTCGCCATATACCTCATGACTAAAGACACAGCCTTCTACGATCTTACCGGCGATAAGAACAGTGTTGTTTTCCGGCAATCCATCCATTTGCATCTCTTTCTCCCCTTTGCTTCGCCAAAGACAACTTTGGCAATGATCCTTCAGTAATTCAGTTTATGCAAAAAAACAGCCTTTCAGAATCAAACTTGTCAGGTTTCTGTTTTTTGCGCCTCCCTCAGCCCGCTTCTTACTGTTCTGTCTGATTTTTTCCATTTCTGAAAATAAACCCGATCTTTACACAGTCGATGGCAACCACCATCGTGTAGTCTTTCGTTCTATAGATCATAGGTGCGCCGCCCTTTTTCACAACGACAGCGTCTACCTTTTTGCCCTCTTTTGTCCAGTAGCAGAGGAAAGTAAAATCTTCGTCCTCTCTGAGTGCCCATTCGAAATCAAGCAGAGGTTTCACGAAGAAATCCCCATCGCAGCCGAAATAACTGTTGATCCGTTTTCTCGCCTGCTCAAAGTCCATTACTGGTCCTTTTTCTTTTGCCATAACTTCCTCCAAAATCACATAGTACTTGCTATTACTATGGTACTGATTTTTCTGTCAATTGTCAATAAGAACATACCCTCTCAAATTTTGCGTGCTGTCTTTTCTTCACGAAAAAAAACGTCGTATTTGTTGAAAAACACAGTTCTTTTCAGAAATACAACGTTTTTTATCATTTATTTTCTTTTCAGGATTTCCTTCAGGTATTTCCCTGTATAGGATACAGGCACCTGACAGATCTCTTCCGGCGTTCCTGCCGCCACCAGTGTACCGCCGCCATCGCCCCCCTCGGGGCCCAAATCGATGATATAGTCTGCCGTTTTGATAACATCCAGATTATGCTCGATGACGACCACTGTATTGCCGCCCTCTGCCAATCTCTGCAGGATATGCACCAGTTTATGGACATCTGCCGTATGCAGGCCCGTGGTGGGCTCATCCAGGATATACATGGTGCGACCTGTGCTCTTGCGGCTCAGTTCTGTGGCCAGCTTCACCCGCTGGGCTTCCCCGCCGGAAAGGGTCGTAGAAGACTGGCCCAGCTGCACATAGGAAAGCCCCACATCATACAATGTCTGCAGTTTGGATTTGATCCTTGGAATATTTTCAAAGAAAACCAAAGCCTCTTCCACTGTCATATCCAGCACATCAGAAATCGTCTTTCCTTTATATTTTACCTCCAGGGTTTCCCGGTTGTACCGCTTGCCGTTGCAGACCTCGCAGGGCACATAGATATCAGGCAGGAAGTGCATTTCAATCTTCACGATGCCATCACCGGCGCAGGCTTCACATCTGCCGCCCTTCACATTGAAGCTAAAACGACCCTTCTGATAGCCTCTGACCTTTGCCTCTGTGGTCTGAGCAAATACATCACGAATCATGTCAAACAAGCCTGTATAGGTAGCAGGATTGCTTCTGGGGGTACGTCCGATGGGGGACTGGTCGATATTGATGACCTTGTCCAGCTTTTCCAGCCCAAGCATATCCTCATGCTTGCCGGGTCTTGTTTTCGCTCTGTTCAGGTCTCTCGCCAGTCTCTTATACAAAATTTCATTGATGAGGGAGCTTTTCCCGGAACCGCTGACCCCTGTCACGCAGGTAAACAGCCCTAAGGGGATCTCCACATCAATATGTTTCAGATTGTTTTCCGCCGCACCCTTAATGACCAGTTTGTTTTCCGGCACGAAAGGTCTGCGCTCCTTGGGCACTTCGATTTTCTTTCGTCCGCTGAGATAAGCCCCCGTTACGGAACGCTCACAGGCTTTGATCTCTTCCACACTGCCTGCACAGACCACTTCGCCGCCGTCCCGTCCGGCGCCGGGGCCAATATCCACCACATAATCCGCCGCCAGCATGGTATCCTCATCATGCTCTACCACGATCAGGGAATTGCCAATATCCCGCAGATGCTTCAATGTGGCCAGCAGCTTATCATTATCCCGCTGATGCAAGCCGATACTGGGTTCATCCAAAATATATACAACCCCCACCAAGCCGCTGCCGATCTGGGTCGCCAAACGGATACGCTGGGCTTCCCCGCCGGATAATGTACCTGCTGTTCTGGAAAGGGTCAGATATTCCAAGCCAACATCGATCAGGAAACCAATGCGGGCGTGGATTTCTTTCAAAATACGCTCGCCAATCATATTTTCCCGTTCTGTCAGCTGCAGGTTCTGGAAGAATTCCTGCATTTTGCCGATGGAAAGCTCCGTCACCTCGGAAATATTTTTGCCGCCTACGGTGATGGCCAGCACCTCCGGGCGCAGCCGTTTGCCGTGGCAGTCAGGGCACTGGATGTTGGTCATATATTCCTCGTATTCCCCTCGCATGGTTTCAGAGGTTTCGCCATAGCGTCGCTGCAGATTGTGGATGATGCCCTCGAAGGGATATTCATAAGAACCTGTGCCTCGATAATTGCTGTAGGTCACCTGCAGCTTTTCGCCGCCTGTGCCATAAAAAATAATATCCTTAATTTTTTGAGGTAAATCCCGAAAAGGCGTTTCCAAAGAAAAATCATATTTTTCCGCCAGAGCGTCAAACAGCACCCGGCTCATGCTCCCTTTTGTAGTGATGGAATTATAGCCCGGCGCAGAGACCGCCCCTTCCAAAATACTCAGGGCATCGTTGGGCACGATAAGCTTTTCGTCAAACTTCATCTGCATCCCCAAGCCCGTACAGGTAGGGCAGGCACCACTGGGATTGTTGAAGGAGAACATTCTTGGCTCAATCTCCATCAGGTCTACACCGCAGTCGGGGCAGGAAAAGCTCTGACTAAACATCAGCTCATCCTCCCCTTGATTTACGTCTACGATCAGCAGACCGCCGCTGAGGGCAGAAGCCGTTTCAATGGATTCCGTTAGGCGCATCTGCATGCCTTCCTTTACCATCAGTCTATCTACTACGATTTCAATGTTATGCTTTTTGTTTTTTTCCAATTCGATCTTTTCAGACAGTTCATACATCAAGCCATCCACTCGAACTCGCACATAGCCGCTTTTTTTTGCATCCTCTAAAAGCTTTACGTGCTCGCCTTTGCGTCCCCTTACCACAGGTGCCAAAAGCTGCAATTTCGTCCGTTCGGGCAGCTCCATGATACGGTCAACGATCTGGTCGATGGTCTGTTTTTTGATCTCCTTGCCGCATTTTGGGCAATGGGGAATGCCGATCCTGGCATACAGCAGACGCAGATAATCGTAGATTTCCGTTACCGTACCCACGGTGGAACGGGGGTTATGGCTGGTGGTTTTCTGGTCGATGGAAATGGCGGGAGAAAGCCCTTCGATCAGGTCTACATCAGGCTTTTCCATCTGCCCCAAAAACTGTCTGGCATAGGAAGAGAGGGATTCCACATATCTCCTCTGCCCCTCCGCATATATGGTATCAAAGGCAAGGGAGCTTTTGCCGCTGCCGCTGACCCCCGTGAAAACCACCAGCTGGTCTCTGGGGATGGTCAGATCAACATTCTGCAAATTATGCTCTCTGGCCCCTTTGATTACAATTTTATCCTTCATAATTCCTCCTTCTCTTGGGACGCTGTCCCAAACCCTGACAGGGGAATGATTCCCCTGTACCCCCATTTGCAGAACCATACATGGTTCTGCACTATCGGGTCAAGGGACTGGTCCCTTGTGGGGGAGTTGGGGGCAACGCCCCCAAGGTCTTTTAAATCATTTTCTTCAATTCCAATATTTTATCACGCAGCTCTGCTGCCCGCTCGAATTGCAGTTCCATGGCTGCCTGCTTCATTTCTTTATCCAGCTTTTTGATGAGCTTGTTCAATTCTTCCACACTCATGGATTCGGGGTCTTTTTCCAGGCCAAATTTCTGTTTTTCCGTTGCCGCCTTTGTGATCTGGATGACATCATGTACCTTTTTCTTAATGGTCTGGGGAATGATGCCATGGGCTTCATTATAAGCCTCCTGAATGGAACGACGGCGGTTGGTTTCTGTAATAGCCTTATCCATGCTTTCCGTCATGACGTCGGCGTACATGATGACACGACCATTGGCATTTCTCGCTGCACGGCCAATAGTCTGAATGAGAGATGTTTCCGAACGAAGGAAACCTTCCTTATCCGCATCCAAAATGGCAACCAGACTGACTTCGGGGATATCCAGACCTTCTCGCAGCAGGTTGATGCCCACCAGAACGTCAAATACATCCATACGCAAATCGCGGATGATCTCCAGTCGTTCCAGGGTATCGATATCGGAGTGCAGGTAGCGCACCCGCACCCCTGCTTCCCGCAGATAATCCGTCAGGCGTTCTGCCATTTTCTTCGTCAGTGTGGTTACAAGGACTTTATCCCCCATTTCCGTGGTCTTTCGCACCTCAGAAAGCAGATCGTCAATCTGCCCATGAATGGGGCGCACGGAAATTTCAGGGTCCAGCAGCCCGGTGGGTCGGATGATCTGCTCTGCTGTCTGCTCGGAATGTTCCTTTTCATACACAGATGGCGTTGCGGAAACGAACAAAAGCTGATGGATCTTGCTTTCAAATTCGCTGAATTTCAAAGGTCTGTTATCCAAAGCAGAGGGCAGACGGAAACCATACTCCACCAAGGTAGTCTTTCTGGAACGGTCACCCTCATACATCCCGCGGATCTGGGGAATGGAAACATGGGATTCATCGGCAATAATCAGAAAATCATCGGGGAAGAAGTCGATGAGGGTAAAGGGTGTGCTGCCTGCTTCTCTCAAAGACAGGTGACGAGAATAGTTTTCAATGCCTGTACAAAAGCCCATTTCCCTCAGCATTTCCAAGTCATAATTGGTGCGCTGCTCCAATCTCTGGGCTTCCAGAAGCTTGTCCTCCCGCTTCAGTTCCGCCAGCCGCACTTCCAGTTCATCCTCGATACGCTGAATGGCAATTTTCATTTTATCGGGAGCTGTAACGTAATGAGACGCCGGGAAAATAGAGATATGATTTCTCGTCCCCATGATCTCACCCGTCAATACGTCGATCTCCGTAATTCTGTCGATCTCATCCCCGAAAAACTCCACACGGATTGCGTGCTCCGAAGAGCCGATGGGAAAAACCTCCACCACGTCGCCCCGCACACGGAAGGTACCACGTTCGAAGTTCATATCATTTCTGTCATACTGCATTTCCACAAGGGCACGCAGCACTTCATCTCTATCCTTTTCCATGCCCGGACGCAGGGAAAGCATCATGCCATAGTATTCCTCGGGGTCGCCCAAACCATAGATACAGGAAACGCTGGCAACGACGATAACATCCTCCCGTTCCACCAATGCCGCCGTGGCAGAATGGCGCAGCTTATCGATCTCATCATTGACCGAGGAATCCTTTTCGATATAGGTGTCCGTACTGGGCACATAGGCCTCGGGCTGATAATAATCATAATAAGATACAAAATATTCTACCGCATTGTGGGGGAAAAATTCTTTCAATTCATTATATAACTGTGCCGCCAAGGTCTTGTTATGAGCAATGACCAGGGTCGGCTTCTGTATTTTTTCAATGATATTTGCCATGGTAAAGGTCTTACCCGAACCGGTTACCCCCAGAAGCGTTTGAAATTTCTTTCCATCCATAAAGCCCTGCGCCAGCTTTTCCACTGCTTCGGGCTGATCCCCTGTGGGCTGATAGGGGCTGACCACCTGAAATCTTGGCATATGCTCACCTCCAAAAATAAGAACTGTTGTTCCCTTATTGTAGCACAATAAAAATTCTTTGTCAGCAAGATTTTTATAAAAATCACAGTTTCTTTCTGGGAAAAAGAAAACCCCAAACTCTTTTGAGTTTGAGGTCAAAATTCCTTTTACAACACCCTCGAGCATACCCCGCCTTAGGAACGGTTCATATGCTCCAATGCGTTATTCGCGGCGCTCTGCTCCGCTTCTTTTTTGCTTCTGCCGCTGCCCTTGCCCAGCACACGGCCGTCATGGGTCACTTCTGCCACAAATACCTTATTATGGTCCGGGCCCTGTTCATCTACGATCGCATACTGCAGAGGCACCTTGCTGATCTTCTGGATAACTTCCTGCAGATGGGTTTTACAGTCCAGATTGCGGAAGTTGCTCTTTGTTTTTTCGATGCAGTCCACCATGAAGCCCATGATATACTTTGTCACCGCTTCCATGCCCCCATCGATACAAATAGCACCGATGATAGCTTCGAAAGCATCCGCCAGAATAGAATCGCGGCTTCTGCCGCCGGTGCTTTCTTCGCCCTTACCCAACAGCAGACAGCGGCCGATGCCCAGCTTTCTGGAAAGCTCCGCAAGGGAGCCTTCGCATACCACTGCTGCCCGCAGCTTTGTCAATTCACCTTCGGGCATCTTGGGGAAATGGCGGTACATATATTCACTGACCACCATATCCAGCACAGCATCCCCCAAAAATTCCAGTCGTTCGTTGTTCTCATGGCTGCCTTTTTTGATCTCATTGGCATAGGAACTATGGGTCAACGCCAGAACCAGTAAGCTTTTATCCGAAAAAGTATATTCGATTTTCCGTTCAAATTCTTCCAAATTCAGATGGTTCATAATTATTCTTCTTCCTTGGCAGCAACCAGTTCTGCAATGTAATCCAATACATCGCCTACCAGTTTGATGTTTTCTGCTCTATCGTTATCGAATTCGATTTCGAATTTTTCTTCCAATGCTACGATGATCTGGAACAGTTCCAGAGAGTCCGCATTCAGATCTGCAAATGCTGTTTCTGCAGACAGGCTCTCTGCAGGCACACCGATCTGTTCCGCAATCACATTCAGTACTAAAGATTCATCCATATTCATTACCTCCAATAAATCGTCGTTTTTTCTTTTCATACTATACTCTATTTCCCCGCTTTTGTCAGCAAAAATCCAGGAAAATTCAGAAAAAATTTACAGAATATTCATCAGATCTTATCCTTGATTTTGCCGATGATATCCGCTTCTGTAAACAACACGCACTGGCGCACTGCATTCTTGAATGCCTTGGCATTGGAACTGCCGTGGGCTTTCACCACCAGAGATTTCAGACCGATGAAAGGCGCACCGCCAATTTCATCAGAGTCCATGAATTTTTTCATATTCTTGAAAGGAGTTTTCAGGATCATGGCACCGACCTTGTAGAAGCCCTTCATGATTTCCCCCTTCAGGATATCAAAAATAGTTTTTGCCAGACCTTCGGACAGCTTCAGAATCGTATTGCCAACGAAACCATCGCAAACCACAACATCTGCATCGCCATAGGGGATATTTCTGGGCTCGATATTGCCTGTGAAGTTGATGGTTTCCACCTGTTCCAGCAGTTCATAGGTTTCTTTTGTCAGAGCATTGCCTTTTTCCTTCTCCGCACCGATATTTACCAGGGCAACCTTGGGATTTTTGATGCCAAAAACATTTTCCACATAAACGGAACCCATCTTCGCAAACTGTTCCAGATATTTCGGCTTACAGTCCACATTGGCACCGCTGTCCAGCAGGAATGTAAATCCATTCTTTGTAGGCAGGCATGTCCCCAATGCAGGACGTTCTACGCCGGGCAGGCGCCCTACGATCAGCAGCGCGCCTGTCAACAGGGCACCTGTGCTGCCGGCAGAAACGATACCGTCCGCTTCCCCGTTTTTCACCAGATTCAAAGCGACTACCAAAGAAGAGTCTTTCTTGCGGCGAATCGCCATGGTAGGCACTTCGTCTGTGCTGATGACCTCGGAAGCATGTACGACTTCAATACGTTCCTTGTCATATTCATATTTCGCCAGCTCTGCTTTCACCACATCTTCCTGACCTACCAGTTTGATGTTTACATTCAGTTCTTTGACAGCTTCTACTGCCCCCTTGACTGTTTCTACGGGGGCATTGTCGCCGCCCATAGCATCCAGTGCTACCGTAATTCTTTTTTCCATATTTCTTCCACCTTTCTGTGGTATTTTTCAATGCGTTACATTTAAGTATACCGAATTTTTGAAGAAATTACAATGCTGTTTCCGATACAAAAATAGCCGAAGTGTCACTCCCATCAAAGAGTTTCTCAAAAAAAGATTTCCTAATATACAACAAAAGGGCGAACTTCTTCCGAAATTCGCCCAAATCAAAATCGATTATAAATTAGTCAACTTTGATGATTGTTTTTTTGTTGTAAGCACCGCAAGCTTTGCAAACCTGATGAGGAACCATCAGTTCGCCGCATTTGCTACATTTTACCAGGCTGGGTGTTGCGATTTTCCAGCTCTGTGCTTTTCTCTTGTCTCTTTTGGATTTAGACACTCTACCTTTGGGTACAGCCATTTCTACACCTCCTCGTCATCATTGAAAAGAGCCCTCAAACTTTCGAACCTAGGATCTCTCTCCGTACGGTCGCATCCGCAATCGCCATCGTTCAGATCCTTGCCGCAGACAGGACAGAGCCCCTTGCAGTCCTCCCTACAAAGTACCTTCATAGGAAGTTCTCCAATGATACCTCTTTTCACAAAATCCGCAAGATCGATCTGATCTCCCGTAAAAGTTTCTGTCTCTTCGTCTTCTCTGCCTGTATGAGCAAAACGTTCCTTAATTTCGAAGCAAAGCTCTTTTCTGACAGGGGTCAGGCAACAGCTGCATTCCATCAGCACTGCCGTTTCGCCCTTTGCATCCAGAACGAAAACATCGTCTTCATTCTTAAGAGTTCCCTCAATTTTTACAGGCTCTACAAATTCCACAACATCAGGATAATCTTTTGCATCATCGATCTGTTCTACCAGTTCCACAGGCAGGGTCGCCCCTTTCCGGTTGAACAAATATCCCATTTCAATAATCACATAAATCACCCCTAAACAGTCGTACTAAAATATTATACAGAAGTTACTCTTATTTGTCAAGCAGTTCCTTTGTATCTCTTGCAATAACCAGTTCTTCGTTTGTAGGGATAACCAGTACTCTTACTCTGGAGTCGGGAGCGGAGATTTCCATTGCTTTGCCTCTCAGAGAGTTGTTGTAGGAGTCGATATGAACGCCCAGGTAGCCCAGGTAGTCACAGATTGCTCTTCTTGTTGTAGCGGAGTTTTCACCCAGACCAGCTGTGAATACGATACAGTCAACGCCATTCATAGCAGATGCGTAAGCACCGATTCTCTTTGCTACTTTGTAAGCGAATACGTCCAGAGCTGCTTCTGCTCTGTCATTGCCGTGTTCGGATGCTTCTTCGATGTCACGGAAGTCACTGGAAACACCGGAGATACCCAGTACACCGGATTTCTTGTTCAGGATGTTGTCCATTTCATCGGGTGTCAGGTTTTCTTTCTTCATCAGGTATGTGATAACAGCAGCGTCGATATCACCGGCTCTTGTACCCATTACCAGACCTTCCAAAGGTGTGAAGCCCATTGTTGTATCGATGGATTTACCATTTCTTACTGCACAGATGGAACCGCCGTTGCCCAGGTGGCAAGTGATTGTCTTTGTCTGGTCGTAAGGTCTATCCAGCATTTTTGCAGCTTCTTCGGATACGAATCTGTGGGATGTGCCGTGGAAGCCGTATCTTCTGATTTTGTATTTTTCATAGTATTCATAAGGCAGAGCGTACAGCCATGCTCTTTCGGGCATTGTCTGATGGAAAGCTGTATCGAATACTGCTACCTGAGGTACGCCGGGCATAATTTCTTCACAAGCGTGGATACCGATCAGGTTTGCGGGGTTGTGCAGAGGTGCCAGATCGCAGCATTTTTCGATAGCTTCGATAACTTCGGGTGTGATTACTACGGAGTTTGCGAAGTATTCACCACCATGTACTACACGGTGACCAACTGCGTTGATTTCTTTCATGCTCTTTACTACGCCGTATTCGGGGTTTGTCAGTGCATCCAGAACCATTTTAACGGATACGCTGTGGTTTTCCTGGTAGTCATCGAAGATAACTGCATCTTTGCCAGCGGGCTGGTGTTTCAGTCTGGAACCTTCGATACCGATTCTTTCGCACAGGCCTTTTGCCAGTACGCCTTCTGTTTCCATGTCGATCAGCTGATACTTCAGGGAGGAGCTGCCGCAATTCAGTACAAGAATTTTCATTTTTTTCTCTCCTTTAAATTATGTCTTAATATTTTAAACCTGTGAGGCGCCGCCTCACACTCCGCAAGGGGAATGATTCCCCTTGACCCCCATTTGCAGCAAAATGTACATTTTGCTGCGGTATCGGGTGCAGGGGCTGAGCCCCTGCTGGGGGCATTGGGGGTAACTCCCCCAAGGTTTTTGTCTTTCTTATTTGCCCATTACCTGAGCCTGTACGCTTGTCAGAGCAA
This sequence comes from [Eubacterium] saphenum, assembly GCA_004557645.1. Taxonomy (GTDB): domain Bacteria; phylum Bacillota; class Clostridia; order Lachnospirales; family Anaerotignaceae; genus Anaerotignum_A. The sequence goes on from SFGI01000023.1 coordinate 17,950, forward strand.
CTACTGCAACGATATCGTTTGCAGAGCAGCCTCTGGACAGGTCGTTAACGGGTTTCGCAATACCCTGCAGGATAGGACCGAAGGCTTCTGCGCCGCCAAATCTCTGTACCAGTTTGTAACCGATGTTACCTGCGTCGATGTCGGGGAATACCAGAACGTTTGCTTTACCTGCAACTGTGGAGTTGGGAGCTTTCAGTTCGCCAACTTCTTTTACGATAGCAGCGTCCAGCTGGATTTCGCCATCCAGTTTCAGTTCAGGATATTTTTCTTTTGCGATCTTAACAGCGTCAACAACTTTTGTTACGTCAGCATGTTTTGCAGAACCCATTGTGGAGTGGCTCAGCATAGCAACTCTTGCTTCTTTGCCGATGAAGGCATTGTAGGATTTTGCGGAGTCGCCGGCGATGCAAGCCAGTTCTGCGGGGTTGGGGTTCTGGTTCAGGGCACAGTCAGCGAACAGCAGGATGCCGTCATCGCCATACTGAGGTGTTTTTGTAACCATGATGAAGAAAGAGGATACCAGTTCTGTGCCAGGAGCTGTTTTCAGGATCTGCAGAGCAGGTCTCAGTGTATCAGCTGTGGAGTGGATCGCGCCAGATACCATACCGTCAGCAACACCCATTTTAACCAGCATAACTGCTACGAACAGAGAATCATCCATCAGGATCTTTCTTGCTTCTTCCAGTGTCATGCCTTTGCTCTTTCTAGCTTCTGCCAGACCAGCAACCATTTCATCCATTCTTTCGTAGTTTTCAGGATCTACGAAGATTGCTTTGGAAACGTCGAAGGAGCCAGCTGCTTCGATGATCTTTTCTTTGTTACCGATCAAAACGATGTCTGCCAGTTCGTCTCTCAGGCATTCAGCTGCTGCTTCCAGGTTTCTTTTTTCATAGGATTCGGGCAGAACGATTACTTTCTTGTCTGCCTTTGCTTTTGCTTTCATTGTGCTTAAAAAGTCCACAGGTATTACCTCCTATTTTATAAAATACTTTACCGTTTACGTTACCTTCTATATTGCATCCGTTCAAAAACGGATAAGCATATCTATTTTATTATAAACAAAACACGCTCTGTATACAAGAGCATCCCGCAAAAATCCACAAATTTTTTTGAAATAACTCTCTCTCAACGGGAAATTTCTTCGCCGCATTTTCCGCTATAGAGCCATAGTCCTTTTTTCATCGCCGAGCCGCAATAGGGACAAAATCTCCCCTTTGCATCTTTTTCTACAGCTTTCTGCCGCAGATGGGACAATGGGGTTCTTTTTTCCCCATCGTATTCTCGCAATACGGACAAATAAATTTGTCTTTTTCTGCGTTTTCCATTTTTTCCGCATCCAAGGACTGCCAGTCTTTATGCCAGTATCGATATTCTTTTCCCTGCATCCCTCTATAAAAAACAAGACCTCCAAGGAAAATAAACAGCACCGCAAAGATCGCCTCTCTTGCAGAAGAAATTCCATGCCGCCCCTGAAATAAATTGAAATATAATGCGGCACCTCCTGCGAAAACCAAAACCGCTGACAGCAAGATGCAGCTAACCGGCGGCATTTGTAATTGTACTTCCTTTCCGGAACTGCTTCCCTGTATTCCTTTAAAGATACCATAACATCCCAAAGCGATCAGACCAAATGCCAGCAGACCCAGATATCCCTCCAGCCCCATATTACGCAGTCTGCCGCTATGTAAACTATATTTCGTGCTGTATAAATGGGCTTGAAAGCTGCTGTCAGCGCCATGCTCCATACGAAACATCACACTAAGCAACACGATACCCAAAATCAATATCAAAACAGAAAACAACAACAGTCTTCCATTTATCTTTCTTTTCATAAAATCCCCCTTTCTCAGGGCATTTCATCTACCACAGGGAATTCCATAAAGAAGGTGGTGCCCATATATTCACGGCTTTCGATACGGATAGTCCCCCCAAGGGAAGCCACCGCCGCATGCACCACATCCAGCCCAACGCCCCTGCCGGAAAACAGAGTGGCGCTGCTCTTTGTAGTAAAACCGGGGCGCAGCAGGAACGCATAGATTTCGCTGTCCTCATATTCTTCCTCAGGCTTTTTCAACAGGCCTTTTTCTTTTGCCTTTTCCAAAATCTGATTCCGATTCAGCCCACGTCCATCATCACGGAAGGCAACAAAGACCCGTTGACCTGCCTTCTGTATCTCCACAGAGATTTCCCCCACAGGGGTCTTCCCCATGCACTCCCTGTCTGCTACAGACTCCAAGCCATGATCCATGCTGTTTTTCATCATCTGCAAAACTGCCATGGAAATCTTATCATAAATATCTCTGGGGACTTCCGTATCCGCACCGGATACTTTTACCATAAATTCCTTCTGCAGTTCTCTGCCCATGACTGTGGCCAGTCGTTCCATCTGGGGGATCAGCCCTTCAAAATTGGTATAGGGAATCCGCTGCTTGCCCTTTCTGGTATAGGCGATCTGATAACTGGGGCCCTCCGGCTCATTTTCATTGTCCACATGGGACAGGAAATTCTTGATGCGGCGCACCACCGCCCAGCCAAAGTCTGTCACTTCATCATCCGTTTCCAACCGACGCAGTTCCCGCTTCAAAAAGCCGGAAACCATACGCAAAAGCTGCAGGATCGTCTGCAGATCCTTCTGTGCCGGTGCTGCTTCCTCTCGCAGATAGGAAAACAGATCCTCCGCCGCATGGGCCGTTTCGGAAATGGCAGGATACCCCATCATGGACGCAGAGCCTTTGATGCTGTGCATCGTACGGAACAGGCTGTTTACTTCTTCCGGGGTCACCTCAACTTCTTCTAAATTTGCTTTGGATTCAATAAATCCATCGATCTTATCAACATTTTTCCAGGTTTCTTCCAGAAAAAGCTCCTGCAGATAATCTGGATTTTCTACAAACCTTTCCACTTCATCATCCTCTTACTGCTTTTATATCAAAAGAAATTCATTTTCTTTTTGCTCAATCATACTCCGTTTATGGAAAGAAAAAGAGATCGTTTCTTTTCACTCCCTTCTCTGCCCATGTTAACACAAGTATAGACCTAAATTCAGAAAATTTCCAGACGATTTTCTCAAAAAATCGCAAAAAATGTGGTATACTTTTACTTGATCCGGAAACGTCTTTTTACGGAATATCTTTGTCCGCAAAAAGGCGAAAATCTGGGGGAATTATCCAGAAAAATATGAAGACGATCCTGCTTTCAAATAGTATATTTTGCAAAAGCGCTTTTCAAAGAAAGGATGAGAAACCATGAAGACCCTTGGTATCATTACCGAATATAATCCCTTCCATAAAGGGCATGCATATATGATCGAAGAAGCCAAACGCAAAGCCGGCGCAGACCGTGTGGTTGTCGTAATGAGCGGCAGTTTTGTCCAGAGGGGCGAACCTGCCATCTTCGATAAATGGACAAGAGCAGAAGCTGCCCTGAAAAACGGCGTTGACATGGTGCTGGAGCTGCCTGTCCTTTTCGCTGCATCCAAAGCAGAAACTTTCGCCCGTGCTGCCGTCCGCATTTTGGAGGAAAGCGGCATCGTGGATGTCCTCTGCTTCGGTTCCGAAAGCGGCGATCTGCACTCCCTGCAGGAGGCAGCCAAGCTGATGACCAACGAAACAGAAGAATTCCAGCGTCTGCTGAAGGAGCAGCTGGATGAAGGGCTTTCCTATCCCGCTGCCCGGGCAAAGGCACTGGAGACCGTCTCCCAGATCAACAGCGAAATTTTATCCCGCCCCAATCATATTTTGGGTCTGGAATATCTGAAAGCTTTGGACTATTATTCCTGTTCCATGGAGCCTATAACCATCAAACGGGAAGGCGATTACAACAGTCCCTCCCTCACCGATGGCTACGCTTCCGCCGCTGCCATCCGCAAAGCCCTTGCCGAAGACCGCAGCACAGAAGCCATGACACAGCTGCCGGAAAATACCCACGATCTTTATAATAAGGCATTGTCCCTGGGGACTGCCCCTGTTTTCTGGGAAGAACTGGCCCCTGCCCTCCATTATAAGCTGCGTACCACCTCCGCAGAGGAACTGTGGGAGATCGCCGAAGTGACAGAAGGTCTGGAAAATCGCATCCTTCATTCCATCGATACCTGCTACGAAATGCGGGATATCATAGATTTTATCAAGACCAAACGCTATACCCGCACAAAGATTCAGCGCATCCTGCTCCATATCCTGCTGGATATCAAAGAAAAGGAAGTTTCTTATTTCCTGAACCTTCCCAAAATGCCCTATATCCGCGTGTTGGGCTTCCAGAAGGAACGTTCCGATATTCTGGCAGACCTGACGGAAAACGCTAAATGCCCTGTGCTGACCAATCTGAAAAAGGCCCCTGAGCTTCTAAACGAGGACGGTTTGGCTCTGCTGGCGTTGGAAAAAACAGCAACAGACCTGCACGCATTGGCATATCCAAACCCTATCTACCGCGGTCCAAATCAGGATTTCACCAAACCTTTGGTCATCCTGTAATACAATCATGAATGTTTGAAAACAGGCATAGACTCATACCAAACGACTTTTTCGAGGTTTCCCATGAAAAAAAGTTCTTTGCTCCTTGGGTTTTGTGCCTGTTTTTTGATTTATGCCCTTCTGCGCTTTCCCGAAGCCATGCTTGCTGCTTCTGCCGAAAGCATCCAGCTTTGGCTGACGAAGGTATTTCCTTCTCTTTTCCCCTTTATCGCTGCCTGCGGGCTGCTTTTGCGCATCGGAGCTGCGGAACGGATGGGGGCTGCCCTGCGCCCATTGATGCAACCCCTGTTCGGGCTGCCCGGCATTGCCGCCTTCCCCTTCTTTTTGGGGATCCTCTCCGGTTATCCTATGGGGGCAAAGATCACTGCCATGCTCTATGAAAAAAAACTGCTTACATTAGAAGAAGCCCAGCATATCCTTGCTTTTTCCAATAACCCCGGCCCCCTGTTCCTCATCGGTACCATCGGCGTGGCCTTTTTCGGTATACCTGCTTTCGGCTATGCCCTGCTGCTCTGCTCTTTTCTTGGAGCGATCACCACGGGCATCCTCTGGCGGTTTCGCAGGAAAAATTCCTCCTGCCTAATCCATACATATCCTGTCTCTGTTTCAGCTTCTTCCGTCACAGAGGCTCTTTCTGCTTCCGTTTCCGATGCGGTAAATACCGTTCTCCTCATCGGCGGATATCTTATCCTCTTCGGGGCATTATCCGAAGCCATGGAACAGACGCGCTTTTTTTCTCTGCTTTCCCGCCTGCTGTTTTTCCTGCCCCTTTCCCCGGAGACCCTGCGAGGCTTTTGCAGCGGCATTCTGGAAATGACTAACGGGGCATATCTCTTGAGCCTTTCTCCCGACGGGCTTCGCCTGCGGTTGGCTCTGGTTTCTTTCCTCGTTTCTTTCGGCGGGCTTTCCATTTTGGGACAGACCCTGGGGGTCCTTGCCAATATCCCCATATCAAAAAAAGACTACCTTAAAGGGAAATTGAGCAACGCCCTTTTCAGCAGTCTTTTCTTTTATTTACTCTATCCATTTTTCCAACAGCACGCACAAAAAGCAGTCCCCGTGTTTTCTTTCTTCACGGAAACTGCTTTTACCCTATCTATTTTATGGTTTTTGCCGAGTTTATTCTTCCTCGGCGTCCTTTGCCACGCCCTTCTCTTCAAAAGAAAAGAGTAGCTTATTTGCCAATACGAAGCTCCTGAATGTTTTCAGCCAGTACATTCAGTGTCTGAGCAAAGTAATCGTCGGTCTTGATGCTTTCGCTGTAAACAACGGCTTTCAGTTCTTTCAGCTTACCTTCTGCATCAGCCAAAACGCTTTCTGCGTATTCCATCGCACCCAAACGCATTTCTTTGGATGTTTTCTTTGCGGAATCGATGATAGCTGCCGCCTGTTCATAGGCTTTCTTTGTCACTTCATTTTCATCGATCATGCGAACCATGCGGTCTTCTGCATTTTTTACGATCTCGTCAGCTTCTCTCTGGGCATCGATGAGGATTTTATTTCTTTCTTCGATGACCCATTTGGACTGTTTCAGTTCATTGGGCAGTTTCATGCGAATTTCGCTGATGATATCGTAAATTTCTTCTTTATCAACAGAAACTTTGTTGCTGAAAGGTACAGCCTTGCTGCTGTCCATCACATCTTCCAATTCATCTAATAACTGCAGTACAGAATCCATATATCTCCCTCACTTCTGATATTTTTCTATAATAAACGGTTTGATCTCCGCGGGCACCATAAAACTGATATCGCCGCCGAAAACTGCAACTTCCTTTACATTTGTGGAGCTCAGCGCAAGATGTTCTTCATCCGCTGCCAGATAGACGGTCTCCATCTCATCGTGCAGTTTACGATTGATGAGGAACATGGGATATTCCGCGGAGAAATCCAGCGTATTCCGCAGCCCTCTGACTGCAATATTTGCGCCGATTTCCTTTGCAAAATCCACGAAAAGCCCCTGAAAAGAAGCAACCTCTACGTTTTCAATATGTTTTGTTGCCAATTCCAGATGGTGTTTTCTCTCTTCTACGGTAAACAGAGATTTTTTGTTGGGGTTTTCCAGAACTGCCACCACCAGACAGTCGAATAATTTTGCGGCTCTTTCGATGATATCCATGTGACCCAATGTCACAGGGTCGAAGCTGCCCGCATAAATTGCTTTTTTCATACTACTTCTTCCTCCAGGCACAAGAACGTCAGAATCGTCGTCTTGTACGCTTTTTCACGCAGGACTGTCATGCCTGCCGGGGGTGTCAGGGGAATCTGAGAGGAACGCTCTGTGATGAGGTATCCTTCCTTTTTCAAAAGTCCCTGTCGGATGATCTTTTCCAATACAGGCTCATACAGCCCGGATTCATAGGGCGGGTCCATAAAGATGATATCGAATTTTTTTCCTTCCGCCGCCAGCTTGTCCAGGGCAGAAAAAACATCCGTTTTCATCAATCTTGCCCGATCCTGCAGCTTTGTATGCTGCAGATTGGCTGTGATGACCTTTTGACATTCCGCTGCATCATCTACAAAAACTGCCTCTGCCGCACCTCTGGAAAGGGCTTCGATCCCAATGGCACCACTGCCGGAAAAAAGATCCAGAAAACTGCACGCAGGCAGGTCGAACGCTATGATATTAAAGAGGGTCTCCTTGATACGATCCGTCGTCGGTCTGGTTGCCAGTCCTTCAATGGTCTGCAGATTATGACCCTTTGCTGCTCCTGCGATGACACGCATACTGTCTGCACCACCCAAAACACCTAATTTTACATGATATCGTTTAGAGTATAGCAAAAAAATTTTCAATTGACAACCAAAAAGAGAAAAAACAACGAAAAACTCACATCTCCAGACTTTTTCCTTCCAGATATCCTTCGATATGTGCCTTCAAAAGCTGATGCTCCTCTGCCGCCAAAGCCCTGTCCCGCTGCAGCAGATCTGCCGCCGCTTGCTGGGCTTCCTTTAGAATTGCCATGTCCTTATATAAATCGGCGATCTTCAATTCCGGCAATCCATGCTGACGGATGCCGAAAAATTCGCCGGGACCTCTTAGTTTCAAATCTTTTTCCGAAATGACAAAACCATCCTCTGATTCTGTCATGGTTTTCATACGCTCTTTGGCTACTTTCGTTTTCGTATCACTAACAAGGATACAATAGGATTTTTCACTGCCGCGGCCTACTCGCCCCCGCAGCTGATGGAGCTGTGCCAGACCAAAGCGTTCCGCATTTTCAATGAGCATAATGGTTGCGTTAGGTACATTGATGCCCACTTCGATGACTGTCGTAGAAACCAAAACATCGATATTCCCTGCTGCAAAGCCATCCATAATGGCCTGTTTTTCTTTCGCCTTCATTTTTCCGTGAACGCAGGCCACACGGCAATCGGGCAGTTCTTCCACAAGTTCTTCTGTATACTGCAAAACGGACTGTACTTCCAGCTTTTCGCTTTCCTCGATCATAGGGCAAATCACATAAGCCTGTCTGCCTGCGGCCACGTGCTTGCGGATAAAAGCATAGATACGCTGATGATAGCGGCTGTCCACGGCAGAAGTATCGATCTTTTGTCTGCCGGGGGGCAATTCGTCAATGATGGAAATGTCCAAATCTCCGTATAGAATCAGCGCCAATGTTCTGGGGATGGGCGTTGCCGTCATGACTAAAGTATGAACATTCTCTCCTTTTTCCGCCAAAGTACTTCTCTGGCGCACGCCAAAACGATGCTGTTCATCGGTGATCGCCAAGCCAAGCTTATGGAATTCCACTCCCTTTTGAATGACGGCATGGGTGCCGATAATCATTTGGGCTTCGCCATTTGCCACCTTTGCCAAACGCTCCCGTTTTTCTTTGGCAGTCAGGCTGCCAGTCAGCAGCGCCACTTCAATGCCTGCAGGTTCAAATATTTTTCGGAAGGATTCCTCGTGCTGGCTTGCCAAAACCTCTGTGGGTGCCATCATGGCAACCTGCCAGCCGTTTTGGATAGCCCAATAGGCTGTGATCATGGCAACGGCAGTTTTCCCGCTACCCACATCCCCTTGGATCAGGCGGTTCATGATCTTCCCGGAGGTCATATCCTTTTCAATCTCCTGCAAGACCCGTTTCTGTCCCCCTGTCAAAGCAAAGGGCAGCAGGGCTTCCCCATCTTTCAAGGCTTTTTTCTTTTTCAGAATGATGCCTTCTCCTCTGTCCTCTAAAGTATTTTTCAGCTGATACAAAGCCGTTTGCAGGATAAAAAGTTCCTCGAAAACCAGTCTCCTTCTGGCATCATAAAACCCCTGTTCCGTTTTTGGAAAATGGATATTTTCAATGGCAAAATTCCGCTCCGCCAAATGGTATTCCTTTCGCAGCCAAAGGGGCAATTCCTCCCGCATGCCGCCGTCCATTTGGTTCAAGGCTTCTTCCATCAGATTGCGCAGCATTTTCTGGGAAAGTCCTTCCACAGAGGGATACACAGGGATGATGCGCCCGCCGGCAAAGTTTTCACCGATCCGCTCACATTCTGGGGAAACCACTTCCGTTCTGCCATATTTTTTCTGCAGTTTCCCGGAAAAAAGATACCATTCGCCCATCTTCAGGGTATTTTTCATATAAGGCTGGTTATACCACAGCACCCCCACAGAACCGGTCTCATCGTATACCTTCATGCGGGTATAGACCAGTCTGCCGTGACGGCTGTTCTGCCCTTCTTCTTTGATCTGCGCCAAAAAAGTGGAGGACTCATCCACGGGCAGGTCAGCAATCTTCAAGATCTCGCTTCTGTCCTTATATTCTCTGGGATAATGGGTCAGCAGATCTTCCACTGTATAAATATCCAGTTTCTGTAATTTCCGTTCCCGCTGTTCACCAATCCCCTTCAGGGTCGAAACCGGGCTGTTCCATTCCATGGGATGTTCCTCCTTTCTTATGGTAAAAGCAAAGCATCGGGAAACCCGATGCTTTTTATTGATTTTCTTATTCTACAGAAATGATGTAGTAATACAGGGGCTGACCGCCGCTCTGCACTTCCACTTCACAATCAGGGTAATTTTCTTCGATAAATGCAGCCAGTTCCTCTGCATCTTCTTCTGTTGCGTCAGCACCATAATAGATGCCAACCACTTCGCTGTCTTCTGTCACGGAAGCCTTGATGAGTTCCTTCGTGCCTTCCATCACATCTTCCGCAACCACTTCGATCTGGTCATTCAGCATGCCCAGAATGTTGCCTTCTTTGATCTCTTTATCGCCGATGGAAGTATCTCTTACTGCATAAGTCACTGTTGCAGTATCTACCATTTTGATGGCATCCTTCATGGCTGCTTCCATCTCGTCAGGGTCTGCGCCGTGTTCGAAGCAGAACATTGCGCTGATACCTTCGGGTACGGAACGGGAAGGGATCACGTGCAGCTTTTTCTCTTCGCTCAGTTTTGCAGCCTGTTCTGCTGCCAGAATAATGTTTTTATTGTTAGGCAGTACGAAAATTTGGTCTGCATTGATCTTGTCCACTGCATTCAGGATATCTTCTGTACTGGGGTTCATGGTTTGACCGCCTTCGATGACTTCATCTACACCCAGGTTTTTGAAGATCTTTGTCAGACCTTCCCCTGCGGAGATAGACACGAAACCAACGTCCTTCTTGGGCTGTTCTGTCACAGGAGCTGCTTCAGGAACAGGTGCTGTCTTGGGTGCATCTGACGCAAAGTTGATCTTATTGGTATGCTGTTCCCGCATATTATCGATTTTCAGACCGCTCAGGCTACCGATGGTCAGTGCCTTTTCGATTGCCAGACCGGGATGGTCTGTGTGCACGTGGATCTTGATGATCTCATCATCAGCTACACAAACGATGGAATCACCGATGGTGCCCAGATAAGATTTCAAGCCCTGTGTGGTCGCTTCGTCAGCATCTTTCACGTTGATGAAAAATTCTGTACAGTAGCCGAAAGTAATACTTTCATTTTCAATGGAAGCCAGCGAAGCAAAATCCATTTCAGGTGCTGCTGCTGCGCTCTGACCATCTGCCAGTGTGACAGGCAGGTCTCCGCCCATCTGTTTCAGGGCACCTTCCAGAATATACAGCAGACCTCTGCCGCCGGCATCCACAACGCCAGCCTGTTTCAGAACGGGCAGCATATCAGGTGTCTGCGCCAGTACTGCATGACCGTGTTCGATGATGCCTTTCAGGAAAACCTCAATTTCTTCTGTTTCTTCTGCCAGCTTCACAGCTGCTTCTGCACAGCCTCTTGCTACTGTCAGAATGGTACCTTCCTTGGGTTTCATAACGGCTTTATAAGCTGTTTTCACAGCCTGTTCTGCCGCTGCAGCCAATTCTTTGACGCCTGCTTCTTCCATGCCTTCCAGACCTTTTGCAAAGCCGCGGAACAGCTGGGAAGTGATAACGCCAGAGTTACCTCTTGCGCCTCTTAAAGCACCGCTGGATGCTACCTTTGCTATGTCAGCCACTTTTAAAGAGCCGTTTTTTTCAGCTTCTCTTGCTGCAGCCATTACTGTCAGGGACATATTTGTACCTGTATCCCCATCGGGTACAGGGAATACATTCATTGCGTCTACCAACTGTTTATTCGCTGCCAATTCGTTCGCACCGGCAATGATCATTCTGCCCAGGCGAACGCCATTTAATGTCGTTGTACTACTCACCAGTATTTCCTCCTCTTGCTCAATTGTCGACCCTTACGCCGTCAACGAAAATGTTTACATCTTCCACTTCAACGCCTGTGTATTCTTCTACGGAATATTTTACAGTGCTGATGATATTGTCTGCAATGGCGGAAATATTCGTACCGTATTCCACGATGATATGCAGGTCGATGCTCACTTTGTTTGCATCGATACGCATTTTGATCCCTTTTGTCAGGCTTTCCAGCTTCAAAAGCTGAACCAGACCGTCTTTCACATTTTTTGCAGCCATGCCAACGATGCCGTAGCATTCGATCGCAGCATAGCCTGCGATTCTGGCGATGACCTCATGATCGATACTAATAACGCCATATTCGTTTTCCAATTTTGCTGCCATAATGACCAGCCTCCTATTCTAAAACCATTGGCTATTTTTTTACAGATGTATAGATGTTAATAGTATACCATTAAATATGCAATTTTGAAAGATATTTTTGCATTTTTGCCAAAAAAAGAAGGAGAATTTCCATTGATAAAATCAACAAAATTTCTCCTATTTTCCATACTATCCTTTATCTTCCGATCAGGGCACACGCTTTTTCATAATCATCCCGATGCACATAAATCTTATATTCATATTCCTTGGAAAGGTCTTCCCTAAAGGTTCCGGTTCTTGCCCTGGAGCCAGCTGCTATGGGCGATGGGCTTTTGCGATTCAAAACCTTCACCGTATAATCAATGCCGTTGGCATGCAGGATATCCCGTACCTCCGACTGTTTTTTCAGATCATATGTCAGACAAACTTCCTTTCGATTGAAAATAGTAATCATAGTATCACTTCCTCTCTTGAGATGGAATGCGGCGGCACGTTCCGCCGCTTTCCTGCGCCATTTCTCGTTATTTGGTTCTTTTTTATTTCTTCTCCATGGGTTTTTCTATCACAACGTCATAGGCTCCTGCAATCCAATAGGAAGGCTCCTGCAAAAGCATCTGCAAACTATCCCGTTCTGCTCTCGGCAGATGATATGTTATCTTCTCCACATACTCTTCTCTGCTATGTTCGCTGTCAAAGCGTTTTTCCTCTTCCACCAAATTCATATCCACTGCATACATCCGTCTGTCTCCCTCTTTCGGTACAGTCTGATATGTTACCGTAACCTTCGTCGCTTCTTCCGTTCGATCGGAAAGCTCATTGGGGTCCTCCCAAATCACATCCTCCTGTTCCACAGAAAGGATTTCCACTGTTCCATAATGGAATTTTACCGTCGGAAGATTCTTTGTCTGCTTCTCTCCTTTTGCCGGTAATGGTAATGTAAGGTTGTGTTCTTCTCCGTCTGTTCCCGTAAAAGGACTGTAATGTAACGTCAGAGGGAAGTCCTCCTTTGTTCCATGCAAATGGTATTTTCCGCCATTTTCCATGGATTCATATTTTCCTGTCATCCGTTCCCCGTTGGCATTTTCAATATAAAAATAGTTTTCATAATCAAATTCATAGGCTGCAATGGTTATGCCAAAACGATACCATCTTTCTCTCGCCCGTTTTACCTCGTCAGAAGGAATCAGGAAGTATTCCAAATCGATATTCTTTCCTGAAAGGCTGGCTCTGGCAACCACCGTTGTATCATTTTTCGTTACGGAATATCCCAGTTCTTCTGACTTTTCTGTCACTTTCGGCTCTACGATTTTCAATTCAAATCTACGGTCAAAGCCCGCCACCTTCAGATAATAAGTATCAATATCTTCTTTAAGATACAACCCTCTTTTGAAATTCATTTGATAGAGGGTGATTTTCCCATCATCTTCCCATTCTGTCGTTCCACCGCTCGGTTTCTTTTCCTTTTCTTCCTCTCCATTATACCATGTGACCTTGAATTTTTCCTGTAGCAATTCACTACGCTTTTCATCTTCTCCTAATATCCAACTTCCATCAGGCAGCAGCCCCAGATTTTCCCCTGTAAATTTGATTTTTCCATAAATGCTTTCATTTTCACAATAAAAATCTATCAATTCTACCCTTACACCATCTTTTTCCTGCACAGGGTCATCGATCTGCACTTCATAGATTGTTTTATTTTCATCATCAATATAAATCCCAACTCCCGGCAGATCGTAGAACAATCTTTGGAATGCCGCCATGATGGGCTTATGCCCAAAAGCACCGATCGCCACAACACAGCAAACCGCCGCTGCCAGGATTCGTTTTCTTTTCTGCTTTTTCTGCATCTCAAGGTCAATCTTCATTTCCTGCATCACGCGATTTTCAATACGTTTTGCCGCCAGCGCATCCTCCATTTCCGGCAGGTCTTCGGGCAGATTTCTCAGGATATCTTCTTCATTCAAATGGTCAAACAGTTCATTCCAGTTATCCTTCATAAAATCCCCCTCCTTCCAGCGTTTTCCGCAGTTTTTCCAGTCCCCGTTTTACCTTTTGGTCTACGGTATTTTCCTTCAACCCCAGGACTTCCGCAATTTTCTTTGTGGGATACCCAAAGTAAAATTTCCAGATCAATATTTTTTCATCCGGGTCTCCCAAAGAGCGAATGGCCTGCAGCAGAACTTCTTTTTCCTCAAAAGATATCCCCTTTTTCTCCTCTAGTATTTCTTCTTCCAAAGGGAGCGTTCCTTTTTTCACCGCCACATCATAACGATCTGCAGCCCTCCTTCTTGCCACGACTGCAAGAAAAGCACGGAAACCGCCCTTATCCAAATCGATTTTATGTCGATAACGGTAAGTATCCATAAAAACGTCGCTGACACATTCCTCAATGTCCTCCTGAGGAAATCCCGCCAATCGTCCTCTTACGATGGTGTAACAAAGCCCCATATATTGCCCCATCAATGCTTTCATGCCTTCGTTCGGCTTTCTCTGCAACAGTTCCAATAAAACCCTTTCTTCCACATCGCTCCCCCCTTCCTATATAACTATTCTCCCAAAGTTTCAACAATCTGACAACATCTTTCAAAAAATATAAAAAAGTCTTAAGAACGATGCCTTAAGACCTTCACATGATTGATAAAACCTTTTTTAAATAAAAAAGAGAGCCTATTTAAAGACTCTCTTAACTAGGGTAGCAGGATTCGAACCTGCGAATGACGGAATCAGAATCCGTTGCCTTACCGCTTGGCGATACCCCATTATACCAACTGTTCAGCTGGATTTGAGACCTGGGCTAGCTGGATTCGAACCAGCGAATGCAGGAGTCAAAGTCCTGTGCCTTACCGCTTGGCGATAGCCCAATATACGATAATGCAGACTAGCTGAATAAAAAGCGCGAGACGAGATTCGAACTCGCGACCCTCGCCTTGGCAAGGCGATGCTCTACCACTGAGCCACTCGCGCACACGCTGCAGCCGAGGGGACTTGAACCCCTACCCAGAAACCCGGACTAGATCCTTAGTCTAGCGCGTATGCCAATTCCGCCACGGCTGCACAAAATAAAAAATGAGTCATCCGGGACTCGAACCCGGGACACCTGGATTAAAAGTCCAGTGCTCTACCGACTGAGCTAATGACCCATAAAGAAAGGGTGGATAGTGGGATTCGAACCCACGACCTCCAGAGCCACAATCTGGCGCGCTAACCAACTGTGCCATACCCACCATAACAGATTTGACATTGAAAAGAAATTGAATTCCGGCGACCATCTACTCTCCCAGGCAGCTGCCCACCAAGTACCATCGACCGCCTAGGTCTTAACCGTCGTGTTCGGAATGGGAACGGGTGT
>SFGI01000024.1 GCA_004557645.1 [Eubacterium] saphenum
AGCCGCAATTTTATTGTAACACGGAGGTTTTTCATTATCACTCCGCTAAAGCTTGTACTGACCCCCAGACAATCTGGGGGTTTTTTGATAAACAAAAAAAGAACGGGAAAATTCCCGTTCTTTCTTAATTTCATTATAATACTGTGCCTTTTTTCAGAACTGCAGGTGCTTCGGAAGAAACGCCGATGATGCGCTGACCATCGGAAAGAACAACTTCCTTATCCAGGATCGCATTTTCAACCACACAGTTTTTGCCGATCTGGCAGCCTTCCATCAGGATGGAATTTTTTACAACTGCCCCTGTGCCAACACGAACCTTGCGGAAGATGACGGAATGTTCCACCTTACCGTCGAAGATCGTGCCGCTGCCCACAATAGAATCTGTTACATCTGCCCCTGCATTATATTTCGCAGGAGGTTCATCCTTGGGTTTTGTTTCAATGTAAGGATATTCTGTAACAAAAGAATCTCTGATCTCTTTTTTCAGGAAATCCATATTGGTAGCAAAATATGCCGCTGTGCCTGCGCCGATGGCACTCCAGTAGCCGTTGTATTCATAACCATAGATCTTCAGTGTTTTGATGAAGGGGATGATGATATCCTTTACCAGATCATATCTGCCTTCGGGGATCGCCTGATCCAGCAGATTGATCAGCAGTGTTCTGGAGATCACATAGATACCCAGGGAAGCTGTATCGGATTTGGGCTGTTGGGGCTTTTCTTCAAAGCCTTCCAGTCTGCCGTCTGCATTCATTTCCACTACGCCGAATTTGGACAGGTCTTTGCCATCCATCTTCTGATATACCACAGTGATATCTGCGCCTTTTTCTTTATGATATTCCAGCACCTTGCGGTAATCCATTTTATAAATGGAATCACCGGATGTGATCACAACATACTCCGCATTGCTGCGTTTCAGATATGTCATATTCTGATAGATGGAATCCGCAGTGCCGCGGAACCATGTGGAGCCTTCATTGCTTGTATAAGGTGTGAATACGAACAAGCCTCCCTGTTTTCTGCCGAAATCCCACCATTTGGAGGAAGTCAGATGATCCCGCAGGGAACGGGAATTATACTGTGTCAGCACAGCCACCTTGCCGATACCGCTGTTAGACATATTGCTCAATGTAAAGTCGATGGCACGATAACAGCTGCCAATGGGCAGCGCCGCTGCTGCTCTATGGTCTGTCAGAACACCCAGTCTGCCGTCATTGTTGCCGCCTGCCAGAATAATACCGATTGCTTTCATGATTTACACCTCCCGAACAACAGATTTGCCGCTTTCCAGTCTGCCTTCAGGATAGTCTTCAGCGACAGTTTTTCCGTAAATCACACAGTTTTTGCCCATCACAACGCCATCGGGCACAATGCTGTTCATACCCATAACAGTGATGCCTGTATTATAAATGTTGGGCTTTGCTTCGTTGGGGATATTTTCACCAACGCCCATCTGTACGTTTTTGCCGATCACGCATTTTTCATCGATGACACATTTATCGATGACGGTATTTTCGCCCACGACCGTATCAGCCATAATGATGGAATCCTTTACCACTGCACCTTTTTCCACGATAACACCGGGACCAAGGATGGAGCGGTAAACTTCGCCATAGATCCCACAGCCGTCTGTCAACAGGGATTCTTCTACCTTTGCACCTGCCGCTGTATACTGAGGAGGCTGATGATCGCTGTTTGTATAGATCTTCCAAAAATCCTCGTACAGGTTGAATTCAGGCAGAGTACGGATCAGATCCATGTTGGATTCCCAATAGGACTGGATGGTGCCAACGTCTTTCCAATAGCCCTGGAAGCGCCATGCATACATAGGCTGACCTTCATCCAGCATTTTAGGGATAATGTGTTTGCCGAAGTCACTATCGGGATGGATAGAGTTATCTTCGATCAGCGCTTCCCGAAGCCTGTCCCATGTAAAGATATAGATGCCCATAGAAGCCAGATTGCTCTTGGGATTTTCAGGTTTTTCTTCAAATTCATAGATTTTGTCGCCGGCTTCTGTATTCATGATGCCAAAGCGGTTTGCTTCCTCCATGGGAACTTCCATAACAGCGATGGTCGCCGCTGCGCCATTTTCTTTATGGAATGCCAGCATTTTGGAATAATCCATTTTGTAAATATGGTCACCGGAAAGGATCAGCACATATTCCGGATTATTGCTGTCGATAAAATCGATATTCTGATAGATCGCATTGGCTGTACCTGCAAACCATTCGCCGGAATCGCCTGTTTTTACATGGGGCGCCAAAATAGTCACACCACCATTTTTCTTGTCCAGATCCCAGGGAATACCGATACCGATATGCTGATTCAAACGCAGAGGCTGATACTGTGTCAGCACACCTACGGTGTCCACGCCGGAATTGATGCAGTTGCTCAGAGGGAAATCGATGATACGATACCGACCGCCGTAAGCAACAGCAGGTTTTGCTACTTTTCTTGTAAGCACGCCCAGGCGGCTACCCTGACCACCTGCCAATAGCATTGCTATCATTTCTTTTTTACGCATATTACCCACACCCCTATCTTTTCAGGTTGTATATATGTAACAAAGCATTGTACTTTGTTCCCTACATTATAGCACAAGGATACAAAAATGGAAAGGCTATCCTCTTATTTTATAACGAAGATTTACCTGTTTTTGACAATTTTCGCCCAAATTTTGGCAGCAAATTGCAAAATATTTATAGTATTTTAATAGGTTTATTTTCTGTTTTTTCTGTATAAAATATAGAAATACAGATGTTAAACGTTGCCTTTCCAGATTTAGTATACTATAATGATAAACAAAATATGTCCAAAAAGATTTGAGCAAAAAATGAACCCATTTCATAGAAATTGAGGAGATAAATAAATGACAACATTCAAAAAAGATCAGCATATTTATTTCATCGGCATCGGCGGCATCAGCATGTCCGGTCTTGCTGAGATCTTAGCCGACCGCGGCTGTATCGTCTCTGGCACAGATATCAAGGAAACGCCTGTGACCAAGCATTTGGAAAGCCTTGGCATCCAGATCAATTTCGGCCATAAAGCTGAAAATATCACAGACGATGTAGATCTGGTGGTTTACACAGCAGCCATCCATCCCGATAACCCGGAATTTCAGGCAGCAGCAGCGAAAAACATCCCCCTGATGGACAGAGCCCATCTGCTGGGCGAGATCATGGCGGAATACAATCATTCCATCGCTGTAGCCGGTACCCATGGCAAGACAACGACCACATCCATGGTATCCGAAATCCTGCTGGCAGCGGATACCGACCCCACCATTACCGTTGGCGGCATCCTGCCCACCATCGGCAGCAACCTGAAAATTGGGCATTCTTCCTATTTTGTTGCGGAAGCCTGCGAATATTTTGACAGTTTCCTGCAGTTTGAACCTATGGTCGGCGTCATCCTGAATGTGGAAAGCGACCATTTGGATTATTTCAAAAATCTGGAGAATATCCGCCGTTCCTTCCATGCCTTTGCCCAGCGGGTACCCGAAAACGGTGCAGTGGTCATCAATCAGACCATCGAAAACGTGGACGAACTGACAGCAGGTCTGAACTGTGCTGTTGAGACCTTTGGTCTGGAAGACGGTGCTGCATGGCAGGCAAAAAACATCATCCACGAACCCGATGGCAAAAATACATTTGACGTATTTTACAAAGGGGAGCTGTTCGGCAATTTCCATTTGAATGTGCCCGGCGACCATAATATCATGAATGCGCTGGCATCCATCGCATCTGCCCATTATCTTGGCATTTCCGCAGCGGATTGCCGCAAGGGGCTGCTGCATTTTACAGGCACAGAACGCCGGTTCCAGCGCAAGGGCGAAAAAAACGGCATCGTTGTCATCGACGATTATGCCCATCACCCTACAGAGATCAAAGCAGCACTGGCAGCTGCGAAAAAAGTGCAGCACAACACCACATGGTGTGTATTCCAGCCCCATACTTATTCCAGAACCAAATTCCTCTTTGATGAATTCGGGGAAGCCTTTGGCGATGCAGATGAAATCATCATTGCGGATATTTATGCTGCCAGAGAAACGGACGATGGTTCCATTTCCGCGGCGATGCTGGCGGAACGGGTGGCACAGGCCGGCAAATCCGCACGATATGTAGGCGATTTTGAAGATATCCGCACCTATCTGGAAGCACACTGCAAAAGCGGAGACCTGTTGCTGACGGTCGGTGCCGGGGATGTGTTCAAGATCGGCGAAGCGTTTTTAAAATAAAGACCTTGGGGACTCCGTCCCCAACACCCCCGCTTAGGGGATAATCCCCTAAGAACCCTACTTGCAACAAACTCCGTTTGTTGCGAGAGGAAAAAATGGACGATAAAAATAAGACTGCTTCTGGACAAAAGAAGCAGTCTTTTTTCAGCATAACAAAAACAGCGCACCCGTGGAAAAGGTACGCTGTTTTTATTTCTTACAATATTCTGAATAGCCCATTATTTTGTAGGGAAAAGTACAGTGTCGCCACTGCCTTCGCCGCTTTCCTCCATCTGCTGCACAATGGCTGCCTGCTGTTTCGCCTCTTCCGCTTCCTTGGCAGCCTTCTTTTCCTGATGCCCGTCGATCAGGATGAACAATGCCAAAAACCAGCATACGATACCGATAAATCTCATGATTTTTACTCTTTTCATATTACTGTACTCCCCTTCTTCGATTTTTTCCTCTCGCCCCTCCCACAAAACGCAGTTTTGTGACATTCAGGTCAAGGGCATGATGCCCTTGCGGGGTGGTGGGACAGCGCCCCACGGTCTTTTACTTTTACTTATGGTATGGCTCGTTTCTCTGGATACGCTCGGAACGATAGATCTGCTCCAGCAAAACCACCCTCATCATCTGATGGGGAAAGGTCATTCTGGAAAAACTCAACGCAAAATCCGCTCTTTGCATTACCGCAGGGGACAGCCCCAAGGAACCGCCGATGATAAACACCATGTGGCTGACACCGCCAACGCCCTTCTTCGCCATAAAATCAGCCAATTCTTCGGAGGAAAGCTGCTTGCCCTCCACCGCCAACGCCACCACAAAGGCATCGTCCTTCACATTTTTCAGGATGCGCTGCCCTTCTTTTTCCTTGACCTCCGCCTCCTGGGCAGGGCTCATGGTTTCCGGTGCCTTTTCATCGGCCAGCTCAATGATATCCAGCTTCATATAACGGCTGAGACGCTTGCTATACTCCGCAATGGCATCCCGCCAATATTTTTCTTTCAATTTTCCAACACAAACGATCGTAACTTTCATAACGACCTCCTGTTATAATTCCACCTTCACGCCATTGCGGAAACGGCTTGCCATATCCATTCTCAGGTGGGTGCCCACTTCGATCTGTTTCTTCCGCAGGATCTCTTCCACCGTTTCATAGGCCAGGTGGGGATTGTTGTTTTCATCGCTGAGATGGCCCAGGAACACATATTTCATCTTTCCCGTCATCACCTCTGCCAGCAGTTCCCCTGCGGCCACATTGGAAAGGTGTCCCTTTTCGCCCAAGATACGCTGTTTCAGGTGCCAGGGATAGCTGCCCTTCCGCAGCATATCGATATCATGGTTGGATTCCAAAAGCAGCAGGTCGCTGTTTTCGATGTTTTCCCGAATGGTATCCGTCACATGACCGATATCTGTCGCTAAAGTGACCTTCTTTTCCCCGGTAAATATATTATAGCCCACAGGCTCCGCCGCATCATGGGGGATAGCAAAGGGCTTCACGCAGATATCGTTGACAGCGCAGACCTCATCGGCATAAATAATACGCTTATTGCTGGGCGCGATTTTTCCCAAGCTGCCTTCCATAGCCGTCCAAGTTTCCGCTGTAGCAAAAATAGGGATATCAAAGCGTCTGGAAAGGATGCCTGCCCCTTTGATATGGTCTACATGCTCGTGGGTAATAAAAAGAGCATCGATCTCATTGCCTGTCAGCTTCAGCTCTGCCAGTCCTTCTTCGATCTTCTTGCCGCTGATGCCTGCATCGATGAGTATTTTTGTATAATCTGTGCCGATATATGTACAGTTGCCGCTGCTCCCGCTGGCGATAGTGCAAAATTCCAGCCGCAAGATGATCCACCTCTTTTCTCTAAAGCCATTTCGTTTTCATAAAACAAGCTTCGAAACCATGTCCGAAGCTTTGTTGTATTTTTCAAATCACTTATTCGCTCTTGATACGTTCGATATCCGCACCCATAGCTTTGAATTTTTCTTCGACATCCTCATAGCCTCTGTCGATATAGCGAACACCATCGATGATGGTCTCGCCTTCTGCTGCCAGCCCAGCCAAAATCATAGCTGCACCTGCACGCAGGTCTGTTGCGGAAACTTCTGCACCGTGGAAATTCTTAATGCCGTGGATGGTTGCCACTCTGCCGTTGATCTCCACATCTGCGCCCAGCTTACGCAGTTCATCCATATACTGATACCGATTTTCCCAAACATTTTCTGTCAGCACACTGGTGCCGTTGCAGACTGCCAACAGTGTGGCGATCTGAGGCTGCAGGTCTGTGGGGAAACCGGGATAGCTCATGGTTTTCACATTGACTGCACGAAGAGGTTCATCCGCCATAACACGGATGGAATCTTCCCATTCCGCTACCTTTACATTCATTTCATCCAGCTTCGCTGTCAGGGAATCCATGTGCTTGGGGATGATATTTTTCACCAGCACATCGCCGCCGGTGATGGCTGCGGCGATCATGTAGGTACCTGCTTCGATCTGGTCGGGAATGATGGTATACTGGGCACCTTTCAGTTCAGATACCCCCTTGATACGGATGACATCTGTCCCCGCACCCTTGATATTTGCACCCATCATGTTCAGATAGTTTGCTGTATCTACAACATGAGGTTCTTTTGCCGCATTTTCAATGGTGGTCACACCTTCTGCCATGGTAGCCGCCAGCATCACGTTGATGGTGGCACCAACGCTCACCTGATCCATGTAGATGGAGGTACCCACCAGTTTTTCCGCATAGGCCTTTACCATGCCTTCTTCTTCAATAACTGTAGCACCCAGCGCACGGAAGCCCTTCAGGTGCAGGTCGATGGGACGTTTGCCAAAGTTGCAGCCGCCGGGCATTGCCACTTCCGCTTTTTTATAACGGGCCAGCAGCGCACCGATCAGGTAATAGGAAGCACGCATTTTCTGTACGCCTTCGAAAGTAGCCTGATAGCTTACGCCTTCGTTACAATCGATCTCCAGGGTGTGTTTATCTAAAAATCTGCATTTGCCGCCCATTTCTTCGATGGTATGGCAGATATTTCTTACGTCTTCGATGCTGGGAAGATTTTCCAGCACACTGACGCCTGTTGCCATTACCGCCGCAGGGATGACTGCAACTGCCGCATTCTTTGCGCCGCTGATGGTCACTTCCCCTGTCAGTCTTTTACGGCCTTTTACAACCAATCTATCCATAAAAACATACATCCTTCCAATGTTCTCCAAAGGACAATATATACATCTGAACGGGCAGAACTGCCGCCGTTCCTCAAAAAATAGTTGTTTTCTCTATATTTCGCCCTATAACATTAGAATTATATCACGAAAATGTTGCAGTGCAAAGTATTTTTTTCGCAGAGCCTTGATCTTCGGGGAAAACAGCAAGCTGCACTACAAAAGTCAGATTTGAACCGACGCTGCCCACCTGGAAATATAGTCGCCTGCTCTCCTTCGCTATGCCAGTCGGCACGCTCCTTATTTCTCGCCTTTGCAATCAAAAAAATAGCACCCACATTCGTGGATGCTATTTTTTGATTGCGGAGGCCGGATTTGAACCGACGACCTCCGGGTTATGAGCCCGACGAGCTACCGGACTGCTCTACTCCGCGTCAATATAAATTTTTCTTATCACTGTATATGATTATAGCGCAGAGAAAGCCATTTGTCAAACACAAATCCTTCCTCTGCCTATTCATTTTGCTTATATCAAATGCCATCTTTAAATTTTGTTTCCAGT
Source organism: [Eubacterium] saphenum (assembly GCA_004557645.1). Lineage (GTDB taxonomy): Bacteria > Bacillota > Clostridia > Lachnospirales > Anaerotignaceae > Anaerotignum_A. The sequence continues at coordinate 7,963 of SFGI01000024.1, forward strand.
TTTTCCTTCCGTTCTTTCCAATCCGGCATCAGCTGATCCATCAGGTCGTAGAAAGATTTGCCGTGATTGGGATAGCGGAAATGGAGCAATTCATGGAGGATGACCTGCTCGATGCACCCTTCCTCTGCCTTCATCAGCTGCAGGTTCAGGCGGATGGTTTTTCCTGTGGTGGTGCAGCTGCCCCAGATGCTTTTCATATTGCGGATTTTGATTTCCGGTCTTGTTATATGATATTCTTTCACCATTGGATATATTCTATCCATAATTTCTTCAAATTTTTCTTCTGCACGTGTTTTCAGCCAGGAAAGATATGCTTCCTTCAGCACATAATCGATCATCTTCGGAGCATACAGGCAGATGGTATCCCCATCCATAAAAATGCGGCTTTCGCCCCTTTCCAGCACCAGACGATAAGGTTTCCCCAGATAATAGACGGTTTTCCCATCATACAGGCTGCCATCGGGCAATCCGCTTTTGATCTTTTCGATCTCCGCCAAGTGGGTGATGATCCAGAACGCCTTGGACTGGACAAATTCATCGATGACCTCGAATGGTACGTTTTTCCCAGCGGAAACAACGACCTTGCCATATTTATTCACCCGAAGATTGATATACTTCACATTTTTGCGGGTCAGTTCATATTCAATTTCAATGCCTTCATACTGGATATTATGAACGGACATGGAAACCCTTCTTTCTTGCCATAAATTACGTTTTATATATTTTACAGTTTCGGCTTAGAATTGTCCAGTCCCGTTTCTCGACAAAAAGCGAAGCCAAGCAGGCTCCGCTTTTTTCTCACTTCTCCTTATTCCGTTTCTTCTCGATTCAAAATTTCCATAAACTCTTCGCCGGTGATGGTCTCTTTTTCCAGCAGATATCCTGCGATCTCATCCAGTTTCCCCATATTTTCCCGGAGAATCTCTACCGCTTTATCATGAGCCTGTTTCACCACTTCGATGACAGCAGCGTCGATCTTTGCCGCAGTCTCATTGGAGCAGGCCAGGGAAGTATCCCCGCCCAGATACTGATTGATGACTGTTTCCAGTGCCACCATGCCAAATTCGTCGCTCATGCCATAGCGGGTAATCATCCCTCTGGCAAGGCGGGTAGCCTGTTCGATATCGTTGGAGGCACCCGTTGTAATGGAGCCAAATTTCAGTTCCTCTGCCACACGTCCCCCAGTGAATGTGGCGATTTTATTGAAAATCTCTTCTTTGTTCATCAGGAATTTTTCCCCTTCATCCACCTGCAGGGTATAGCCCAAGGCACCGCTGGTTCTGGGGATGATAGTAATTTTCTGCACAGGGGCAGAATTTTTCTGCTTTGCCGCTACCAAAGCATGACCCACCTCGTGGTAAGCGATGATCTGCTTCTCTTCGGGAGAGATGACTGCACCTTTCCGCTGATAGCCCGCTAGGATTACTTCCACGCTTTCCATCAGGTCGTTCTGGTTCACCTTTGTACGGCCCATACGCACCGCCCGCAGGGCTGCTTCGTTCACGATATTCGCCAGTTCTGCGCCGGATGCCCCGGAGGTTGCTCTGGCAATGGCATCGAAATCGATATTATTTTCCATTTTAATTTTTTCCGCATGGACTTTCAGGATGGCTTCTCTGCCCTTCAGGTCAGGCAGCTCTACAGGAATCCTTCTATCGAAACGACCGGGACGCAGCAAGGCCTTATCCAGGGTTTCCGGTCTGTTGGTGGCAGCCAGAATGACAACACCTTTCTGCCCATCGAAACCGTCCATTTCTGTCAGCAGCTGGTTCAGGGTCTGTTCCCGTTCATCATTGCCGCCCATGCCGTTGCCGTCACGTTTTTTCCCGATGGTATCAATTTCATCAATGAATACGATACAAGGGGCTTTTTCGTTGGCCTGCTTGAACAGGTCGCGAACCTTCGCCGCCCCCATACCTACAAACATTTCTACAAATTCGGAACCAGAAATGGAGAAGAAGGGTACATTGGCTTCCCCGGCAACTGCCTGCGCCAGCAGAGTCTTACCTGTACCGGGAGGGCCTACCAGCAGGGCACCCTTGGGCATCTTCGCCCCCACTTCCGTATATTTCTGAGGGTTATGCAGGAAATCCACGATCTCGTTCAGTGCTTCCTTGGCTTCATCCTGCCCTGCAACGTCCTTAAAAGTCTTTCCTGTCTGGGCTTTCACGTATATTTTTGCATTGGCTTTCCCAAAGGACATGGCATTGCCGCCGATACCGCCCATCTTACTCATGGCTTTTTTCATGACAAACTGCCACAGCAGGAAGAAAACCACAAACATGATGATGCTGCTGATCCATGGAGATACTTCCTTGGGCTTGACTTCTCCAAAGGATGCCCCCGCCGCATACAGACGTTCTACCAGCTGAGGGTCATCCATACGAACGGTAGAATAGACCTTCGGGGTCTGCTGGGCAAAAATCTGGGTCTGACCTTCGTCCGCAGGTTCCTCTTTCAGGAAGAAATAGATTACATCTTCGTTGATTTCCGCCTGAGAGATATTTTTTTCCTGCATCTCCGTCAGGAACACATCATAATTGACCTGCTCTACGGCGTTTTTCGCAATATTGGGCAAGAAGAACATATTGATGAAGCCCATCACCAAAAGAACGATGAGCCAATAATACATCAATGGTCTCCTTTGATTTTTCATATCCATAATCGATCCAACTCTCTTTCTTATTTCCCGTTACATTTTCATTGTATTCTGTTGCGGAAGGGAATTCCCTTCCACAGGTTACAGTTTAGCATGGAAATATATGCAAATTTGAAACGAATTGTAAACGTTTTGTAAATTAGAGAAAGAAAGAGAGAAAAAGGAAAGATTTTGAACTCTCTTTCGAACCAAGCCTTCCTGAAAAAACGAAAATTTTCGGGTATTTCTCCCCTTCATTCACTTTCCTTGCGGATATGGGCACCAATGGTCCGCAGCTTTTCATCAATCTTATGATAGCCCCGTTCGATATGGTAAATATCGCTGATCTCTGTTTCGCCCTTTGCCGCCAAAGCAGAAAGGATCAACGCTGCCCCCGCCCGCAGGTCTGTGGCCTTAACCTTTGTTCCTGTCAGGGTATCCACTCCTTCGATAATGGCACTGCGGCTGTCTATCTTGATATCCGCCCCCATCCGCTGCATCTCCCCCGCATGGATAAAGCGATTCTCAAAGACCGTTTCCGTGATGACGCTGGTGCCCTTGGCTATGGTCATCAGGCTCATAAAGGGTGCCTGCATATCTGTGGGGAAACCGGGGAAGGGCATGGTTTTGACCTGTACGGGATGAAGCTTTCCTTTGCGATAGACCCGCAAGCCTTCCTCTGTCATTTCCGTTTTCACGTTGCACTCTGCCAGCTTTGCAATGACAGGCTTCAGGTGTTCCTCCTGCACATTTTCCAAAAGGATATCTCCGCCGGTAATGGCTGCCGCTGTCATAAAGGTGCCTGCTTCGATGCGGTCGGGAATGACAGTATGGGTGGCACCATGGAGTTCTTTGACCCCATGGATGGTAATGGTATCGGTGCCGTCTCCTTCCACATGGGCTCCCATCTCCCGCAGAAAATCCGCCAAATCGCAGATTTCCGGTTCTGCCGCCGCATTTTCAATGACTGTTTTTCCCTTCGCCAATGCCGCTGCCAACAGGATATTTTCCGTGGCTCCCACGCTGGGAAAATCCAGATAGATTTCGCCGCCTTTGAGATTTTTTACCTGCAGCTCCACCACCCCATGCTCCTGTTTATTTTTCGCCCCCATGACCTGAAAGCCCTTTAAATGGAGATCGATGGGTCTGCTTCCGATCTGGCAGCCGCCGGGCAGGGGCAGACGGGCACAGCCGCAACGCCCCAGCAGCGCCCCAGCCACCAGAAAAGAAGCCCGCATCTTCCGCGCCATTTCATATAATCCTTCCACACTGGCGATCTCCGCCGCCTGCACCCGCATGATCTCCTTCTCCTCATCGAAAAACACCCGTGCCCCCAATTCCTGCAGCAGTTTTGCCATATACTGCACATCGGAAAGAGGCGGTACATTGCGGATCTCACAAACCTCTCGAGTCAGCAAACACGCCGCCAATATGGGCAAAACGGCATTTTTTGACCCACTGATCTTCACTTTGCCCTGCAGGCCTTCGCCCGTTCCCTCAACAATAAATTTTTCCATCCCGCATCCCTCGCATCCTAAAAAATTTGCTGAAAGTAGTATGCCCGCAGAAAGAAAAGTAAGTCCCACAAGAAATAAGAAAGTGAACGAAAAATTGTCAAATAGAGGAAAAATTTTGATAAAAAATTAGGCTTTACAGAAAGAGAGGATGATAGTATAATAATAGCACTGGAGAAATGGAATCGGAGAAAGGACTTCGCGAAAGGAGCGAAGAAAGGACTTCGAATCCTACGGATTCTCAGTCGTTTGCTTCGCAAATAAGATATGAAATATGTTTTCCGGCGAACAAGTTCCCCGAAAACATCTTCCCTATCTTGCTTTCTTCGCTTTGCGGATGTAGTTTATCGGTAGAATGAAAGCTTCCCAAGCTTTAGAGGCGGGTTCGACTCCCGTCATCCGCTTTTGCCCCTTGCTTTGCAAAGGGGCTTTTTTCATGCAAAAAAAGAGTCCTCTCGGACTCTTTTCTTTTTTCACTTATTTACGATCTGGCAGGTATAGGCATTGACGATATAAGGCTCTGTCTCATCCATCAGATAAATGCGATAGCAAGGCTCCAAAGAAATGACAGCCATATCCGCCGAACTGCTTTCCATCTGGTCATAGCCCAGTTCGATCCGATAGATGGTAGCTTCCCCTTTTTTTGTTTCATTCTTTTTCCATTCCCGCATAAAGGTCAGCAATGCTTCATCGGAATAGCTGATATCCTGTTTTTCGCCATTGTAGCCCCTTACAGGACAATAGTTAAATGTGATCTTTCGGATACCATCCTGAGTCACCAGCAGAGAGAAATAATTGGAAAACACATTTTCCCGTTTATACACGCCATAGAAATTCACACGGAAGCCCTCTGCTTCCTCTATCACGATAGGCTCTCCATAGGTGCCGAAGAAATGCTCTGTCCCATCCATGAATTTTTCCGCGATGCGCTGTGCCTCTCCACGGGTCAGGCCTTCCTTCCCCATGGCTATGGTTCCTTTTTCCCAATGGCCATAGGCACCTTTCAGCACCAGCATGGCATCCTGCCCCCGATAGATAGTCTGGTCTCCTTTGGCAGTCACTGTTGTTTTTTCACTGCCAAAGAACAAACGCTCTAGGGTCTCTTTGTTATAAGAAGGGATCTCCACCGCCAGTCGGGACATAGGCGAATGTTCCGTCAGCAGGTCTGTATACATGGTGATGCCGTTTTGAGAGAGGACCTCAAAGATGGCACGTTCCTGGGCGGCCGTCATGGTATTTTCCTGTCTTTGCTGATAATTGAGCCCCGCCAGCACCGCATTGATCAGCACCAACAGGATGATGACGAACTTCTTCGCGTTTCCCCATTCCATGCACATCCTCCTTTCTCAAATCATTCCCCCGCAGCCACACCGGTCAGCTCTTTTTCCTGATCCGTATCTACCACAAAGGTATAATCATACAGCGTGACAAACCATTTCAGGCGCATACTGCCTGTTAGGTCTACATGATAGCCCAGAGAGATATTTTTTACATCGGTGATATCCTTCTCTTCCACAATGGCTTTATAAGTCTTGTTTGCATCATCCAGCGCATCGATAAACTGCACATTGATCCGCTCATTTTTTTCTTCCATCTGTCTGAAATTCACTGCATAGCGGCGATATTCCTTGACTGCCTGATTTCGCAAAGTCACCTCGATGGCATGGGACGAACCGATACGATCCCTGAGAGACTGGGACAGATTCACCGGCAGATTATCCACCACATAATCGAAGTAATAGATGATCTCGTTATTGATGGTGCGTTCGATATCCGCCAGATAAATATCCGTTTGCAGGGAATTATCATTTTTCAGGAAATTGCAGCAGATCTGATAGCCTTCCAAAAGCCCTGTCCGTTCATCCCCGGCATAGTTTTCGTAGCTGTAATATTCCAAAACCTTTTCTTCCGGGTAATATTTGACTACCGTTTCGCTGTCACTGAAGGTATAGATGCCATCTTCATTTCGTTCGCTCCAGTCCACGGAAAAATTGCGGAAGAAGTTTTTCACGGTATTTTCCAGGGTAGCGCGGCTGGGTTCGCCATCCTTTTCAAAAACAAATTCTCTTTCCAGCGCCGCATATTGATAGGGCAGCCGTGCCCACTGGGGCAGGAACATATTCCGCCACAAAACAGAGGCGCTGGTCCTCTGACCTGTGGAAACATAGAGCATATCGCTGTCTTCCGTAGTCAGTGCTTCATACAGGGCAATGGAAGCTCCACTGCCTTCCCCACGGAACAAAACACATTCATTGGTTTCGGAATTGACAAAATATGCCAGACTTTCTTCTCCACTTCTTTTTGCCGGCACGATGGTGATATAATCGAACTGTTCCAGCTTCTGATTGGTCTTCAATTCTTTATAATTTGCCAGATATTCCTCTGAAGCGATCATAAAGTCATACTGCATGACGATACAGCGATTGGCAAGGATCTCCTTCCAATCTGCTGTGCTTTTTTGAGGTACTGTTTCTTTTTGGGATAAAATCTCCCCTAAAGCCCTGTTTGCCATATCCAACATAGCACTATTCCCCACTTCATCGGGATAATAGACGGAAAACGTACCCTCACCCTCCCCAACGGCATATCGGGTGGCAAGGAGGACATCCCCGTCGGCTCCCTGTTTATCGGAAGTAAAATAGTTTGTCAGGGCATAAAAAAAGTTATGGCCGTTTGTTCCTTCCAGCCATAACTCTCCTGTCTGATAAATCGCAGTTATGACCAAAGCAACAATGACAAAATTCATGATTTTGTATAATTTCATTTGATCCCACCGCTTTTTCTATTCAATTTGATTTTTGGTTTCTCATCTTAAAGTCGCATTCAGGCCGGGCAGGGCGATCATCCGCTGCAGCTGGTTTTTCACTGCCTGGGGGATGCGCTTTACGACCACTTCTGTGGTACCGTCTTTCCCCTCTACAGTGATTGCGATATAGTTGTTACCCCTTTCCAGAGGAAGGGTCGTACTGAACAGACCCAAAGACCCTACGGTAATGGTATGTGTATAACATTCCGCCATTTTACCGAAGCGATCCAGTTTGGAGATGGTAAAGGTGATCTTGGCACCGGGCTGTGCTTCGCCATAAAGGATACGGCTTTCATCAAAGGTACATTCGATCTCTTCACTTTCCACATCCAGCCCGCTGGTGATCGTCACAGGGGCTTCCGCAGCAAAGACGCTGACAGGAGAAAAACAGAATACTGCCGCCAAAATCAAGCCGACCAGTTTCTTTTTGCATGCTTTCATAACCTGTCACCTCCTTGTTGCTGTCATTTTTTCGTACTTCGGCGAAACATTGCTGAAGCCCTCTGCTCCATCAACCTGTTTGCTCCGCAAACTTCTTGCTGTTTTTCTGCATTTTCGCCTGCCAGCAGTCGAAATACAGCCGTGCAGCAAGTTTTCTCCGCCTATTACGAGTATAACGCATGAAGGTTACAATTATGTTACAACACCCTTACAGTTCTCTAACAATGTTTTCCAACAGGGGGACCCGCGGTAAAGATCCCCATGGAATCAAGGTTTTCCGACTGTTTTATGTGCTGCTTTCTTCCCGCTCATAATCGAGGATGGGACGTTCCTTCGGGAACCACATGGTCATGGTCGTTCCCTTTCCATATTCACTTTCTGCCGTCAGCCTGCCGCCATGGCTTTCCATAATCTCCTTGGCAATGGCAAGGCCAAGGCCTGTGCCGCCCATAGCACGGCTGCGGGCTTTATCCACACGATAGAAACGTTCAAAAATACGAGGCAGATCCTCTCGGGAAATGCCCATGCCCGTATCCTTCACATGGATCTTGTAATACTGTTCATCCTCTGTGATATAGATACGGATGGTAGCCTGTTCCAGGCTGTACTTAATGGCATTGGTCACGATATTATTGACCACCTGACCAACACGGTCTCTGTCCCCATGGATCACTACCATATGTTCATAAGGCTCAAAGGACAGCTGCTGCCCCTTTGCCTCCGCATGGATCTTATTCTGACGGACGGTCATATTCAGGAAATCATTCATTTCGATCTCCGTAATATCCAGACGAACCTGTTTGTTATCGAAACGGGTCAGCTGCAGCAGGTCACGAACCAGGAAGGCCATACGGTCTGCTTCGCTGTCGATGATGCCAAGGAAATCCATGGCGATCTCTTTATCATCGATGGCACCTTCGATCAATGTCTCTGTATAGCTTTTCACTGTGGTCAGAGGTGTTCTCAATTCGTGAGAAACGTTGGCCACAAATTCTTTCCGCATATCATCCAGTTTTTTCTGCTCGGTGATATCCTGCAGCACAACGACCAAGCCTTCCACTTCCCCGTCCTTATCGTAATAAGGGGAGAAATTGGCATTGATGAACTGCTTGCCCACAGGGAAAATAACCTTCTTGGAAGGTTCGTTCCCCATATCCAGATAAACAGAAGAACTGATATCATACGCACGGAGAAATTCCGTGAAATTCATTTCCATTTTTTCCACGCCCAGCATCACTGCCGCCGCCGCATTGGCCAGCATCAGCTCGCCGTCCTTGCTGAAGGAAATCACGCCGTCGCTCATGTTATGAAGCAAAATTTCCAGTCGGTTCTTTTCTCGGGAAATCTCTGTCATATTTTTTGCCAGCTCCGAAGCCATGTAGTTGAAGCTGCTGGTCAGCTGACCGATCTCGTCGCTGCTTCGCACCTTCAGGCTCTGGTTCATATTCCCTTCCGCCATGCTCTTGGCGCCTTTGGTCAGTGCCAAAATAGGCCCTGTCAGGGTCTGGGCAAAGACATAGCCCATGACAGCCGCCAAAAACAGGGCAATGGCAACGGCTGCCACAATGGTATTGGTGGTTTCGTTCAGGCTGGTCTGCATATCGCTGGCATCCAGTCTGGTATAGATGATATAGGTGGTCTGTCCCTCGCCGGCCCCTGCTTTCACAGGTACTGCATAGCTCATCCATTCCCGCAGAAGCCCAAAGGAATCGGTGCTCTTTTTCTGGGTGGAAAAAGAGGTCATGCCGTTCATGGCTGCGATGATGGACTGATCCGTATAAACAGGATAGGGTGCTTCCGTCACAGTGGTAGACGCCAGCGTCTCCCCATCTGCATCCAGAATATTCCCCTGAATCCCTACGGCATTGGAGACCGTTCGCAGCAGCTTCGCCTGAAATTCATTGGGATCGCCGCCCTCGATCACCTGTTCATTGATTTTTTCTGCATAAGTCTCTAATTGCTGTCTGGATTTGTCGATCTCGATATTTCGCAGAGACAGCAGGATATAGGTCCCGCTGACGATCATAACGATCAAGACCAAGCCCAGATACATCACAATGAGCTTCCATTTAATACTACGCAAAAGCTTTTCCCTCGCTTTTCTTAGCAATCAAAATAATAGCCAACGCCTCTTTTGGTCAGGATATACGCCGGTTTGCCGGGGTCATCCTCGATTTTTTCCCGCAGACGGCGGATGGTAACATCTACCGTACGCACATCACCGAAATATTCATAGCCCCAAACCTTTTCCAGCAGGGTTTCTCTGGAAAATACCTGCCCCTTCTGGGCAGAAAGGAATTTCAGAAGTTCGAATTCCCGCAGGGTCAGATCGATGATCTTGCCGTCCTTGCGGACTTCATAGCGGTCGGGATTCAAGTCCAGTCTGCCGAAATTACCTTCCGCTGCCGCGGGCTTTTCTTCCGCCGCAGGCTCTTCCCGAAGGGCAGATTTCCGCAGGTTCGCCTTCACACGAGCCATCAGTTCCCTGACACCAAAGGGCTTTGTCACATAATCATCGGCACCCAGTTCCAAGCCCAGAACCTTATCCAGCTCTTCCGCTCTGGCGGTCAGCATGATGATAGGTGTATTTTTCTTTTCTCTGATTTTTTTGCAGGCTTCATAGCCATCCATTTTCGGCATCATGATATCAAGCAAGATCAGGTCAGGATTTTCTTCCATAGCCTTCTTTACGCCTTCTTCCCCATCGGCGGCCTTGATGACCTGATAGCCTTCTTTTTTCAGATTAAACGCAATGATATCGACGATATTTTTTTCATCGTCAATGATCAGAATCTTTCTCTCCATTCTTTCCCTCTCCCTTCGGAAAGCTTTCTGTATATTATTCTATAACGTTATAATTATACAAGAAAAAACGAGAAAAGTAAACATTTCTGTCTATCTTGCCAAAACCGTCCAGAAATGCTATTTTTAATATAGAGAAGAAAACTGCCCCAAAAAAGGAGGAATTTCCATGAGTATCTTAGGTGCAAAAAATAAAGTCATTGCCGGGGATTATCCCGACGGCAAGGTCATGGTTTCCGGCGGAAAAGTGGTTCTGTCCATCAGCCTGGGCAATATGATCGTCCTGAACAAAAAAATGGTCGCCAGCCATACCGTAGAAAGCGAAGTCAAAGGAAATCATAAAATTTCCATCACCTTTGCCGACGGCAAAAAGAGCCTGCTGGAGCTGGATGATAAGATGTGTAAAGAGCTGTTGGCTCAGCTATTTTGAAAGAACATTTGAAAGAAACGATAGCTGTGAATCGGAATATAAAAAGGAGGTATGCTATGGCTCATATCATCTGCATTTTCCTGCTGCCATTTTTTGTGGGAGCTATCATCCGAAAATCACTGCAAAATAATCAAAAAAAACATCTTTTTACACTTTTCTCCTGTATCATGGCTGTTGTTTTCCAGACCATCGCTATTTTCGTACCCACCCATGGCAGTGAAAATTATGCCGTTCTTTCTGCGATAATATGCTGCTTTGCCATTGGAACACTTTCAGTTGAAATCATTATCCGTGTATCCAAATAAATAGAAAACAAGAAGGATGGTTTTTAAAATGGATTGTTTCTTTCAGCTGGTCGAATCATTGCAGTACAAAAAAGGAACCCTTTCGGGTTCCTTTCGTTTTTATTTCAGTCTTGCTTCCAGTTCCGCCTTGCGGTCCTCATAGCCGGGCTTGCCCAAGAGCGCAAACATATTTTTCTTATAAGCTTCTACACCGGGCTGGTCGAAGGGGTTCACATCCAGCAGATAGCCGCTGATGCCCACTGCCTTTTCAAAGAAATAAACCAGTGCGCCAAAGTGATATTCGTCCATCTTATCCATTTCGATGACCATATTGGGTACGCCGCCGTCCATGTGAGCCAGCATCGTGCCTGCAAAGGCTTTGCTGTTGACGAAATGAATCTCTTTATCCGCCAGGAAATTCAAGCCATCGCCATCCTGTGCATCGAAGGGAACCAATGCCGCAGATTTGGGTTCTTTTACCCACAGTACTGTTTCAAAGAAGCATCTCAGACCATCCTGGATATACTGACCGATGGAATGCAGGTCTGTAGAGAAGTTTGCTGTCACGGGGAATACGCCTTTGTGTTCCTTCCCTTCGCTTTCTGCGTACAACTGCTTGAACCATTCCCCAAAGGATGTCAGGTGGGGTTCATAGTTTGCCAGAATCTCCACTGTTTTGCCCTGCTGATAGAACAGATAGCGCAGAACGGCATACTGATAGCAGATATTTTCTTTCAGATCTGGATTGCTGTATACTTTTCTTGCATCCTGGGCCCCTTTCATCACTGCATCCAGATCCACACCAGCTACGGCCATAGGCAGCAGGCCAACGGGGGTCAGCACAGAGAAACGACCGCCTACATCATCGGGGATCACAAAAGTCTCATAGCCTTCTTTGTTGCACATTTCCTTCAGTGCGCCTCTGGCTTTATCTGTTGTGGCAAAGATACGTTTTGCCGCTTCTTCCTTGCCATATTTCTGTTCCAGCATCTGCTTGAAGATACGGAAGGCAATGGCAGGTTCTGTAGTAGTGCCGGATTTGGAGATCACATTGACAGAAAAATCTCTGTCCCCCAAAATCGCCAGAATATCATTCAGATACGCGGAGCTGATGTTGTTACCCACGAAATAGATATCGGGGGTATCTTTTTTCAGCTCGTTATAGTAAGGTGTTTTGATGAAATCCAGGGCTGTTCTTGTGCCCAGATAGGAACCGCCGATACCAATGACGATCAGCACTTCGCTGTTGGCTTTGATTTTTTCCGCCGCTTTTTTGATGCGGTCGAATTCTTCCTTGTCGTAATTTTCAGGCAGGTCTACCCAGCCTACGAAGTCATTGCCCTTGCCTGTTTTTTCATGGAGAGCCTTGTGGCAACGTTCCACCTCTGCCTGCAGTGCAAAAACTTCATCCATTTTGATAAAATCCCCCTGAAGAGAAAAAGAAATACCCATTGAAAAACCTCCTCTTTTTATATATAGTGCAACAGCAACACCGCAAAAGCCGTGCTTTTTCCATGCGTTTGCTCCGCAAACTGTTTCATAACATATCTTTGTCCCTGACTGCAGGCAGTCATTCACAAAGATATATCTTGAAACCGTTTTCTCCACTTGCATTCATAATAGCACAAAAAAAACCGTTCCGAAACGATTAATTTCAGAACGGTCTTATTTTTTTCGCTATATTTTTATCATTGGGTGCCTTTTACGATGATTTCAGGCACAGCTTCCTGAATGATTTCCTTGGAAACTTCTTTTTCCTCGATGACTACACCATTGACACGGGTGATCTGGATAGTGCTCTTCTTCTGGCCCGCCTTCCCCTGATGGATGACCTTCTGATAGCTGGAAGGCTTGGTATCATCATACTGAGTCTCGTAAGTTTTTGGCTCTACGGCAGTCAAGACCTGGGTTTCCACAGTTTTTACGGAAACCTTAGGCTTCTGCACCGGCACATTGATGACCTGACCGACCCGGATACCCTTAGAAATATCTGCACCGGGGTTCAATTCAATGAGCTTTTCCACCGTTGTCTTGAATTCACTGGCGATAAGATACGGCGCATCCCCGGACTGGACGGTATAGCTCTGGGTCGCTTCCGTGGTAGATTCCAAAATAGCCACCGCATCCTCCTGTTCCAAGATTTCCGTAGATTCTACAAATTCATTGACGATCTCCACTTTTTCCTGCCAGCCGATCTCTGCATCCTCCGCAACGCCGCCTTCCGGCATCAGGTCTGTCTGCACCTGCTGCAGCACAGCCTCTGCCGCTTCTTTATTGGCAAGGATCGCCGTTTTGCCGCCATCTACCATGATGATCGCCGCTTCCACTTTATAAGTCACCATATTTCGCATTTTCGGTAACAAATGTTCCATGGTGCAAACATCTTTTTGATTCTTGGAGCCGATATGGATGCCTTCCACCTTGATCTCTTCATTGATCTTCACCTTGGAGCCAACGATGCTTTCCAGCTGACTTTCCAATGTGGTGGTCAGTTCTTCCGCTGTCACCTTTCTGCCTTCCAAAATGCCTACCTGTTCTTCCGCAATGAAAACAGCGGAGCCGTTTTTCCTCACAAACAGAAATATGATAAACAAAACCACCACAATACCGATCAGATAAAGCAGGTTGCGATTCAGCTTTTTGCCGCCGCCTTTTCTGGTACGCTTTCTCTGTGGTTCGCTCTGTTTGGTTCTTCTTTTTCTGTTTTCCCTGCCGCTTCTGACAGGCTTGCCGCCGCCATAGGGCACACGCTCCTCTCGTTTCGGGAACAATGTATTGCTATCTGCCAACGGGATTCCCCCCTTATTCTTCAAAAAATGACAAAAGTGCTTCCATCTTATTTTATGCTATCGACAAAAAGATTGCAAGCAAAAGGCAGAAGAAACTTCCCCTGTAACGAAACTGTAAGCTTTGGCAGATATAGAAAAACGCCTCCAAGGGTATGGAGGCGTTGCATCTTCTTATTTATTTCTTACGAAACGCAGAATGGAATCTGCCTGATATTTGATATGACCCTGTGCAATGGATGCGCCTTCATCGCTGTCATGGTTTTCGATGGCACGGATGATGCTTCTATGGTGGGCAACGATAGTCGACATGGATGTGTCATTCTTTGCCTGTGCCATTCTATAGCGATACAGCTGGATCCGCAGGTTTCTGAACATCTGGATCAGCTTGTCGTTTTCTGTTGCTTCGAAGATCAGGTCATGGAAATCTTCATCGATATCAACGAAACGTTCTACGTCATTTTCCGCTACAGCGCGTTCGAAATCCACTTCCATATTTTTCAGCTGCTGCAGTGTTTCCTTGGACATTTTTTTGCAGGCCAGGGAAGTTGCCAGGCCTTCCAGGGCACTTCTGATCTCCAGGATATTTACGATATCCTTTTCCCCCATATCCAAAACCTGGGCACCCTTTCTGGGAACCAATTCTACCAGGTTTTCCAGTTCCAGCATGCGCAGGGCTTCGCGGACGGGTGTACGGCTTACGCCCAGTTTTTCTGCCAGCTGGTTTTCCATCAGTCTTTCACCGGGAACCAGCTTGCCTGTCAGGATGGCATCCCGCAGGGTATTGAATACAACATCTCTCAAAGGCAGGTATTCATTTGTATTGATATTAAATTTTGTATCAGCCATTTTTGTGTTCTCCTCTCAACTCTCTCTGTACCTGATAAATCCTTGTCGCCACAGAATCCTTCAGGGCAAATTCTCTTTTCACCAGAGCAGCCGCTTTTCTTGCTTTTTCCCTTTCCGTAAAAAGGGCAAATACAGTGGGGCCGCTGCCGCTCATCAGGGCGCCTTCCGCCCCTAATTCCATCAAACGTTCTTTGATTTTTGCGATCTTGGGATGCATCGGGATGGTCACTGTCTCCAGCACATTGCAGAGCAGTCTCCCCATCTTCGTCACATCTTTCTCTTCCATGGCTTTGAGCATTGCTTCGGTATCCGGATGTTCCTGTACTTCCTGCCAGCGCAGCCCCTTATACACAGAGACAGTAGAAACGCTCACAGGCAGTTTTGCCAGCACCACATAGCAGTTGGGGCAGGGGTATTCCACATTGGTCAAAACCTCGCCGACACCCTCGCACAGCACCGTTCCCCGGCGCACGCAGTAAGGGATATCGGAACCCAGCCTGCCTGCCAATTCTTCCAGTTCTTTCTGGGAAAGGCGCAGGTCGAACAATCGGTTCATGCCCACCAGAACAGCGGCACAGTCTGTGCTGCCGCCGGCCAACCCTGCTGCCACAGGGATCCGCTTATCGATCTCAATGAAAACACCGCCTTCGATGTCAAAGGTCTCCCGCATCAGGTTTGCCGCCTTCCACGCCAGATTGCGTTCATCGGTGGGCAGCCAGGGCAGGTTGGTTTTCAGCTTGATCTCGGGTTTTTCCAGCTTCTTCATGTAGATACCGTCATACAAAGCTACGGTCTGCATGATGGTTTCCAGAAGATGATAACCATCTTCCCGCTTGCCTGTCACATCCAGTGTTAAATTGATTTTTGCTCTTGCCTTCAGTCGTATTTCTCTCACGGTGTGATCCCCCGTTTTTTCTATACTGTATACATTCATTATGTATATTGTACACTATCCAGAACAAAGAAGCAACAGCCAACTTCCACAAAAAAATGCGGCTTTTGGCGAAAAAAGGGAAAACTTTTACGAATCGGAAAATTCCTGTCATATCAAGAAAAACATAGTATTTCCCTATCTATTTATGAATTCTTCTTACAAATAATGTCGTTCTCCCTCGAAAAAAGTTTTTCTTGCTTTTTCAGAAAATAATGCTATACTGTCCTTGTAAAAAAAATAACGAACTCTTCAGGGCAGGGTGAAATTCCCGATCGGCGGTAAAGTCCGCGAGCGCGAAAGCGCAGGATTTGGTGAGATTCCAAAACCGACAGTATAGTCTGGATGGAAGAAGAGAAATCTGAAAGCTATGGCAGTTTTTTTGCGTACGTTTTTTTCGTATGGGAAAAATCTCTGTTATGGTTCCTTCGTCTGTTTTCTATGCCCTGTATGTGCCTTTGGCACGTACAGGCTTTTTTATTCCATAGGAAAATTCCTCCTATAGAAAAAAACGGAACAAAGATACGCTTCCCGTGAATCGCACTGGGGCGGAGCATGATTCTTTTCAGTTTTTGTGGCATCTCCTTTTCTGATGCGCCGCGCTTTTCTTGAACCTTTTTTTCGAAAACAGACTCCCTCTTTTTCTGCGTCTTTCCGCCCTGATGGAAAGGAGTTGTTTGTATTCCCATGTGTAACAAATCTTATATGCGCCGTGCCGTCGAACTGGCGAAAAACGGCATCGGCTATACCAATCCCAACCCTTTGGTGGGGGCCGTTATCGTCAAGGACGGTCGGATCATCGGCGAAGGCTACCATGCTCGCTGCGGCGACCTCCACGCAGAGCGAAACGCTTTTGCCAACTGCACAGAAGACCCCGCAGGGGCAGACCTCTACGTCACCCTTGAGCCCTGCTGCCATCAGGGGCGCACCCCTCCCTGTACGGAAATCATTTTGGAAAAGGGCATCCGACGGGTCATCATCGGTTCCCGGGACCCCAACCCCAAGGTCAGCGGCAAAGGAGCTGCCCTGCTGCGCTCCCACGGCGTAGAGGTCATTGAGGATTTCCTGCGGGAAGAATGTGACGCTCTGAACCCCATCTTTTTTCACTATATCACCAAAAAAATGCCCTATGTGGCAATCAAATATGCCATGACCGCCGACGGAAAGATTGCCACGGTCACAGGAGCCTCCCAATGGATCACAGGAGAGGCGGCAAGGGCCCATGTCCATGCCCTGCGTCATCGGTATCGGGGAATCTTAGTGGGCATCGGCACTGTTCTTGCCGACGACCCCTTCCTGAACTGCCGTATGGAGGGCAGAAAAGATCCCGTCCGTATCATCTGCGACAGCCATCTGCGCCTGCCCCTGGACAGCCAAATCTGCAAAACCGCCAAGGAGATTGAAACCATCGTGGCTTATGTTGAGGGGGATGTGGAAAAAATCGCCGCTCTGGAAGCCTGCGGCATCACCCTTTGGCAGATGCCCCAGCGAAAGGGACACGTTGCCCTCCGCCCCCTCATGGAAAAGCTGGCAGAAGCGGAAATCGACAGCGTTCTGGCAGAAGGCGGCGGGCAGATCCACTACAGCCTTTTGGAGGAAGGGCTGGTACAAAAGGTTTATGCCTACCTTGCCCCGAAGATTTTCGGCGGCGCTTCCGCAAAGACGCCTGTAGGCGGCGCAGGTGTTTCCCTGCCTGCCGATGCATTCCTGCTGAAGCAGACAGGGCTGCAAACCTTCGGAGAGGATTTATTGCTGGAATATGACGTTTTGGAAGGAGGAAAGCCATGTTTACAGGATTGATTGAAGAAATCGGCTCCGTCCGCCGGGTGGTATCCGGTGCGGAATGGGGCAGCATCGCCATTGCCTGCAAGGATATCCTGCCGGGGACGAAAATCGGCGACAGCATTGCCGTCAACGGTGTCTGCCTAACGGTGACTACTCTGCAAAAGGATGGCTTCACCGCAGATGTCATGGCGGAAACCCTTCGCCGCAGCGATTTGGGTGCCCTGCGTCAAGGGGACCCCGTCAATCTGGAACGGGCCATGGCGGCAGACGGGCGCTTCGGCGGCCATATCGTGGCAGGCCATGTGGACGGCACAGGCACCCTCGCCCGCAAAAAACAGGAGGGCAACGCCATGGTGCTGACCATCGCCGCAGCCCCCGCCCTTTTATACGAAATCGTGGAAAAGGGGTCCATCACCATCGACGGCATCAGCCTGACGGTGGTTTCCGTCACTCAGGAAAACTTCACCGTTTCCATCATCCCCCACACAGGGGCGCAAACGATTCTGTTGGACAAAAAAACAGGTGACCCCGTCAATCTGGAAACGGATGTCATCGCCAAATATATTCGCCGCTTCACCACTCCCCAGAAGGCGGAGAAGAAAAGCGGCCTGACCTTGTCATTTTTGCAGGAAAACGGATTTTAAGCTAAGAAGGAGGAACAACCATGGAATATACATACAGCACCATCGAAGAAGCATTGGAAGAACTGAGCGCAGGCCATCTGCTGATGGTCATTGATGACCCTGACCGTGAAAACGAAGGCGACCTGATCTGTGCCGCTCAGTTTGCCACCACAGAAAACGTAAACTTCATGGCAAAGGAAGCAAAGGGGCTTATCTGCACCCCCATGTCCGCCGCTGTTGCCGACAGATTGGGCTTGGAACAGATGGTAAAGGTCAATACCGATAACCACAGCACCGCCTTCACCGTTTCCATCGACCATGTGAATACCACCACAGGCATTTCCGCCGAAGAAAGAGGCTATACCTGCCGTATGTGCGTAGACCCCTCCACAAAGCCTGAAGATCTGCGCCGCCCCGGTCACGTTTTCCCTCTGGTGGCAAGAGCCGGTGGTGTGCTGGTGCGGAATGGCCACACAGAAGCCACTGTTGACCTGTGCAGACTGGCAGGCTTGGAAGAATGTGGGCTTTGCTGCGAAATCATGCGGGAGGACGGCACCATGATGCGTACCTCCGAACTGCTGGAAAAAGCGAAGGAATGGGGCGTAAAGGTGGTAACCATCAAGGATTTGCAGGATCACTGCCGCCGCCACGACAAGCACGTCCGCAAGGAAGCAGAAGCGAAGCTGCCCACCGCTTATGGGGAATTCAAAATCTGCGGCTATGTGAATGATATCACCGGGGAACATCATGTGGCTCTGGTGAAAGGCGATATCGGCGATGGGAAAAACCTGCTCTGCCGTGTCCATTCCGAATGCCTGACTGGGGATGTTTTTGGTTCCTGCCGCTGCGACTGCGGCCCTCAGCTTGCCGCTGCGATGCAGCAGATTGAAAAAGAAGGCAGAGGCATCCTGCTGTATATGCGTCAGGAAGGCAGAGGCATCGGCCTGATCAATAAACTGAAAGCATATGAATTGCAGGAAAAAGGCAGAGATACTGTAGAAGCCAATCTGGAACTGGGCTTTGCTCCCGACCTGCGGGAATATTGGATCGGTGCACAGATTCTGCAGGACTTGGGTGCTAAGGAACTGCGCCTTTTGACCAACAACCCCGATAAGATTTATGGTCTGGATGGCTTCGGCGTAGAAATCGTGGAACGGGTGCCCATCGAGATCACCCCTCAGCAGTATGATGAATTCTATCTGCGTACCAAACAGCAGAAAATGGGACATATCTTCTCCCATATTTTTGAATAAACAGCATTTCAGAAACAACGGCTTTTCAAGGAGGAAATCACTATGCATAAAATTGAAGGAAAACTGATCGCAAACGGCATGAAATTCGGCATCGTTGCTTCCAGATTCAACGAATTTATCGTAAGCAAGCTCATCGGCGGTGCGGAGGATGCCCTGCTGCGCCACGGTGCAAAGGAAGATGATATCACACTGGCATGGGTACCCGGTGCTTTTGAGATCCCTACTGCTGCAAAACAGATGGCACAGTCCGGCAAATATGATGCTGTCATCTGCCTTGGCGCAGTCATCCGCGGTGCTACCAGCCACTATGATTATGTCTGCAACGAAGTATCCAAAGGCATTGCCCATGTTTCTCTTGAAACCGGCATACCTGTCATGTTTGGCGTAGTAACTACCGAAAACATCGAACAGGCAGTGGAACGGGCAGGCACGAAGGCTGGGAATAAAGGCTATGATGCTGCCGTTTCCGCCATCGAAATGGTAGACCTCATCAAAAAACTGAAATAAGCCCTCTTTCGGAGTAAGGCAGGATTTATTTCTGTCTTTCTCCTTTTCTTTCATTTCCCTTAATTTTCAAAAAAATAGTTTTCTCTCTCAAAAATCGTATTATAATGAAAGAAAAGGGAGGTGAGCCTTATGTGGACATTTTATGAAAAAAATAAACAGGTCATCCATGATATGTTGCTGCTTTTTGCTGCAGTGCTGCTCTGCTTCCTGTTTTTCCGCTATCTATTTGGCATTTTTCTGCCCTTCCTCATTGGCTGGCTGCTGAGCCTGCTGTTCAATCCCTTGGCGGATCGGCTGCAAAAATTCCATATCCCCCGGGGCATCAGCGCCCTGTTGGGCATCCTGCTGCTGTTCGCCCTGCTGGGGCTTCTGGGCTTCTGGTCTGGCACGAGCATTGTAGATAGGATCCGACATATCTCTGATCATCTTCCTTATTATATGGATATCGTAGAAAAACGGCTGCAGGATTTCTGGGCCCAGTTTGATGCTTTTGGAGAAAAACTGCCGCCGGCATTGCAGGAGGCTTTTCGGGAATTTCAGAATGACACTTCCAGCATATTGCTTTCCCTGCTGCCTACGGGCAGTGCGACCAGCAAGCTGGGGGGTGTTCCCAGCTTCTTTCTAGGGTTCTTTGTGGCATTGATCTCTGCTTATTTCTTTACCAAGGACAGAGACCTGATCCGCAAAGAATATCTGGAGCATGTAGCGCCTCTGCTGGGGCTTTCCATCCATACCACAAAGCAGGAACTGAAGGCTTCCGCCTGGGGTTATGTAAAGACTCAGATCATCCTGATGGGCTTTACCTTTACCATCACCATCATCGGCATGCTGCTGATGAAATCGCCCCACGCCCTGCTGCTGAGCGTTCTCATCGCCATCATCGATTCCCTGCCCTTCTTTGGCAGCGGCTTCATCCTCTGGCCCGGGGCTGTCATCCATTTGATGATGGGAAATACCTTCCTGGCCATCGGGTATCTGGCACTATATGGCATCATCCAGGTCATGCGGCAGATTTTACAGCCCAAGATTTTGGGGACGCAGATCGGACTGCACCCCCTGCTGACTTTGTTTTCCATGTATTTCGGCTTCAAGTGCGTCGGCGTATTCGGCCTGATTTTGGGGCCAATCGTTGCCGTGGTGCTGCGGGCATTTTTCCGTATCCGTAAAGATCAAACCGCATAAAAAAACACTCTGCATCTTTGCAGAGTGTTTTTTTATTTTATATTACCATTTGAATCCCCCAAAGTACCAAAAGATGCAGGGGATAAAAGGCATAGAAAAAGTATCTGGGGAGCTTGCGGCTCAGGGCTTTGATACGCCATTTTCCATCCAGAAAAGCGAAGGAAAACAGGGAAAGCACCTGTATCCAAGCCTTTGTGGTGAAACCATAGAGCACATTCAATAACAGCTGACCATAGAAACAAAGGGATTCCCTTTCCCGATAAAATCCGAAAATGAAAATGGTCCAGACCCCATACCAGCCATAACTCATATCCGCCCAATAGGAGCCGATCAGCAGCACTGCCGCCACGGCTTTTTCCTCCTTCTGCCAGAAATAGAGGACTGCTGCCCCCCACGCCAGCATAAACAAGGGATTCCCCTGGGGTAAGCCAAAGGTCAGCATATAAATAGGCTGAGAAAGGATGGCTGTCAGCAGGATGCGTCCAATATAGTTCCAGAAATTACGGGTACAGGCGACCCCTTCTGCGATACCAAAGGCAAAAAGGTGGAAAGAGAGCCGCCCAATGGCACGAAAGCCGATGCTGGTGGGGAAAAAAATCACCCCGATATGGTCGATGAGCATGGTCAATGCCGCCGTGATCTGGATAAACTGTCGCTGTTCTCTGGTCATCATCCCTGGAACATAGGTGTGGAAAGATATCTGTCCCCTGTATCGGGCAGAAGCACCACAACGGTCTTTCCTTCGTTTTCGGGACGTTTTGCCACCTCTGCCGCTGCATGGACAGCCGCACCGGCGGAAATGCCTGCCAGCAAGCCTTCCTTTCTGGCAAGGGCTCTGCCTGCTTCATAGGCTTCTTCCTCTGTCACTGTCAGCACTTCATCATACAATTCCGTGTCCAGGATAGAAGGGACAAAATTTGCACCGATACCCTGCAAGCCATGGGGGCCCGCTGTTCCCTTTGTCAGCAGGGGAGAAGATGCTGGTTCCACGCCGATGATTTTCACGTTGGGGTTCTTTTCCTTCAGATAACGGCCTACGCCGGTCAATGTGCCGCCTGTGCCAATGCCGGCTACGAAAATATCTACTTTGCCGTCGGTATCTTCCCAGATTTCAGGGCCTGTGGTATCGTAATGGGCCGCAGGGTTGGAAGGGTTATCAAACTGACCGGGGATAAAGGAATTGGGGATCTCCTTCGCCAGTTCTTCTGCTTTTTCGATGGCACCTGCCATGCCCTTTGCCCCTTCCGTCAGCACCAGTTCCGCGCCAAAGGCTGTCATCAGCAGTCTGCGTTCCATGCTCATGGTATCGGGCATAACGATGATGGCACGATAGCCCCTAGCTGCCGCCATGACCGCCAGACCAATGCCTGTATTGCCGCTGGTAGGCTCAATGATGGTAGCCCCCTCTTTCAGGATGCCTGCCTGTTCCGCATCCTCCACCATGCGCTTTGCCACTCTGTCCTTAGCGCTGCCGCCGGGGTTCAAAGCTTCCACCTTTGCCAGCAGGGTTGCTTTCAGTCCCATTTTCTGTTCCAAATTTGTCAGCTCCAGCAAGGGTGTCTTGCCGATGAGTTCTTCTACACTTTTATAAATCTTAGCCATGATTTCAGCCTCCGTTTCCAAATTTTATATCCAATAGTTTAACATAAATTCTCAATCTGTACAGTCCAACAGCCAAAAAATCTTGTACCTTCCCTTTTTTTGTGCTACCATTATCCCAGTAGTGTATACATTGCAGCAGAAAAGGAGAAATACTATGAAAATCGGTAGAAATGACCCCTGCTGGTGCGGCAGCGGGAAAAAATACAAAGCATGTCACGCAGCCTTTGATGAAAAACTGGACGCATACAAAGCAAAACGTATCCCTGTTCCCAGTCATAAGCTCATCAAGACCCAGGAACAGCTGGAAGGCATCCGCAAGGCAGGCAAGCTGAACACGGAAATTCTGGATATGGTGGCGGCAAATATCAAAGCAGGCATGTCCACAGACGATATCAACACACTGGTGCATAACTACACCATTGAACACGGCGGCATCCCCGCTCCCCTGAACTACCAGGGCTTCCCCAAGAGTGTTTGCACCTCTGTAAACGACGTTATCTGCCATGGTATCCCTGATAAAAATGAAATCCTGAAGGACGGCGATATCATCAATGTTGACGTAACCACCATTCTGGATGGCTACTATGCAGATGCTTCCCGTATGTTCCTGATCGGCGAAGTCAGCGACGAAGCCAGAAAGCTGGTAGAAGTGACAAAAGAATCCGTCGATCTGGCTCTGAAAGAAGTGAAGCCCTGGGGTCGTCTGGGGGATATCGGCGCAGTCATCAGCGAATATGTTTATAAACATGGCTACACCGTTCTCCGCGATATCGGCGGCCATGGTGTCGGCAACGACTTCCATGAAGATCCCTATGTCTGCCACATCGGCAAAAGAGACACAGGCATGCTGCTGGTGCCCGGTATGGTATTCACCATCGAACCTATGGTAAACGAAGGGGAAGAAGATTTCTTCCAGGATGAAGAAAACGGCTGGACCATCTATACAGAGGATGGCTCTCTCTCTGCTCAGTGGGAATACACTGTTGCTGTGACAGAGGACGGCGTTGAGATCATCACACATTAAAAATAACTTGAAATCAGGATTTCCATTTGAATGACAGAACAAAACCCATCAGAAAAATCTGATGGGTTTCTTTTATTTCTCCACTTGTTCCACCAGAAATCTTGCTACTTTTTCTATCATTGTCAATCTGACATCGCTGAAAGAATGGTCTGTTTCCAATGTTTCATAGACCACATTTCCGCCAATTTTCCGTAGTTCTTCTACCCAAGGCAGGCAATGGGCTTCAGGAGGACAAGATTCATCATGGGCTGCCCCAAGGCAGAAAACAGGTCTGTCCGCTATTTTTTCCACCAGAGAAGCGATGCGATATTCTTCCTGATGACCAGAAACCTCCGCAAACAACGCTTGAGGGGATGTCCCATTCAGCCAAAGGGGGCCGCCTTCAAAAATCTCCAACAGCAGCTTTTTCGCTTCCTTATCCTCCGGGAAGGAAACTACGCCGCCCAAATCGCAGGGAGTCAGCAGTACGCCGCCCTTCCATTCCTTATGCCTTGCCAAGAGATGAGCCGCTACAAAACCGCCCACACTATGACCCACCACGAAAAGCTTCTCTTTATCAAAACCATAGGTTTCATTGCTTTTGATAAATTCCAGAAGGGTCTCCCCGTCCTCCAGATCGTTTGCATAGGAATACGCCCCATCGCTGCCCCAACTGCCGCTGTAATGATAGGTCAATACATGAAACCCCACACGGCGCAGAGCCTGTGCCAAATCAAAATTTTTCTCGATACCGGGGAACCCGTGGTTCAGCAGGACCGTAGGATGGGTGCCTGCCCCGCCCGCACGGTAGATGGTGACCAGCAGCCTGCCCCGTTTCCCCTGCAGGATCTCCGCCTGCAGATCGGGGGGATAAGGGGCATTGCCCCAGGGAATCTCTTTTGTCAAATATTCCAAATGCATAAGCACCCTCCTTTTCAAGCAGTATTTCATGATATCATAGCACTTTTCTATGAAATGTCAATACTTTTCCAGGTTTTCCCTCATCTTCTTTTTTACACAAAAAAACCTCAGACCAATGAAAAGTCTGGGGCTGGATGATTTCAGATGAATTATTTTTGAAAAAAAGAAAACCACCGACAATTTGTCGATGGTTTTTCCGCATTACTGCGGATGACAGGACTTGAACCTGCACGGGCGCAATGCCCACTAGAACCTGAATCTAGCGCGTCTGCCAGTTCCGCCACATCCGCACATCTCAGTGCGTTTTTTCGTTTTTCTTTTTAAAATTTTACCTGAAAGAAAATCATCCTTCCTATCCCCCATAACCGGAAACCTTGATACTCCTCCTCTAAAAAAGCAAAAAGAAAGACCACCGACGATTTGTCGATGGTCTTTTCCGCATTCCTGCGGATGACAGGACTTGAACCTGCACGGGCGCAATGCCCACTAGAACCTGAATCTAGCGCGTCTGCCAGTTCTATCGGATGAAATTTGTCAACACCTTTTTTTAAAATTTGTTTCAAAAAAAATACAACTCCCGTCGTTCCTTTTAAACCAATTCAAAAGACCTTGCCTAGCCCCATGCCCAAAGGGGGTCCTAGTCCTTCGGACTATGTTATTTTCTCTGCAAAGTCTTTCGACATTTTTTATAAAAAAAGAAAAACCACCGACTTTTGTCGATGGTCTTTTCCGCATTCCTGCGGATGACAGGACTTGAACCTGCACGGGCGCAATGCCCACTAGAACCTGAATCTAGCGCGTCTGCCAGTTCTTTACAATTTTTTAAAACTTTTTTCCTTACAGGAAAATGGGAACCAAAACCGGCACCAAAAGGGTACAAATGACGCCGCTGACAAAGCTCAGCACCGCAATGGTCCCATTGGTGTTTTTGCTGATGATGCCCAAAGTCGTATCCATAGCTGTTGCCCCTGCAGGCGCAATGGCACAGTAATAGTTCAGGTGGCTGGCAACAAAAGGCACCACGATAAAGGTCAGCATCTCTCGAAATACATTTGCCAGAAAGGCAATGGTACCCCCCACAGGGTTGCCTGCTTCCGTAATCAGGATACCGGAAAGGCTGTACCAGCCCAGACCAGCAGAAATCGCCAGCCCCTCCTTAATGGAAAGCTTCACAAAAAGGGCAGTGAGGACACCGCCGCAAAGAGAGCCCACCACTACCCCAAAGGGGATCAGCAGAATTTTAAATCCTAATTCTTTGATACGAGTAAAGACCTCTTTATTCAGACCCATATCGATCCCAACAGAAAACAGCAGGATCAACAACATATAAGAAGAAGCACTGTCAATAAAGGCACTCAGGTCTGCAGGCATGAAATAGCCTGCCCCGATACCCAGAACCAGCACAATTAAAATCGCAAAGCTCATTCCTTCCCCTCCTTTTCCAGAAACAGTGTGGAGAGGATGTAGATCACAATGGTACTGCACAAAGCGGTCAGAATAGCAAAAAGAACTGCCTTACCGCCCAGCAGGGGCAGATTCTTCACGATCTCCCCATTTCTGCCGATGCTGACACCCATGCAAAAGATCAGCAGCATCAGCCAGACTGTCTGCAATTTACTGTTGATCTTGATGCCTTTTTCATTCAAAAAACCTTTGTATCCAATGAAAAATCCAATTCCCACAACAAGAAAAATATCCCACATTTTTCGTTCCTCCAAAATCTGCCCCTATGCATCCGGCATAGGGGCAGTTTCTTTCTTATGTACTTATGTACTTCTGTTTTTCGGCTTACTGCACGCTTTTCATCAGATCGACCACTTTGTCGATCTCTTCTCTGGAAACATAGGCATGGGTCACATAACGCATGATGCCGTTATCCTCCCCATTGATGATAACGCCGTTCTCCGCCATATATTTCACCAGCGCAGCGGAATCCAAAGGATAGTCTTTCAGCTTAAAGAAGACCATACTGATCTGTTGGCGTTCTTTATAGACCTCCAGTCCTTTCACTTCCATCAGTCGTTCCACCATATAAGCGGCATTTTCGTGGTCTTCCTTCAGTCGTTTTGTCATCTTTTTCAGGGCAACGATGCCTGCTGCTGCCAAAATACCTGCCTGACGCATGCCGCCGCCCAGCATTTTCCGTTTTCTTCTGGCCAAAGCAATAAATTCCTTGCTGCCCACCAGAACAGAGCCTACAGGCGCACACAGTCCTTTGGACAGGCAGACGGACATGGTATCACAATACTGTGCCATTTCCTTTACATCCACATCCAGATAAGCTGCCGCATTGAAGATACGGGCACCATCCACATGGACAGGCAGATCATATCTCTTCGCCAGTTCCCAAACAGACTTCATATATTCCACGGAACGCACCTGACCGTCGGAATCTGCATTTTCATAGGTGATGAGGGCTGTTCTGGGCTGGTGGATATCATTGGGATCCTTGCGGATATAGTTTTCCACCATATCCAAAGGCATTTCCCCTGCCACATTCTGCACTGTTCTCAGCTGCGCCCCCGCGATGATGGCTGCGGAACCTGCTTCATGGGCAACGATATGGCAGTTATCGGGCAGGATCACTTCTTCCCCTCTCACCACATGGGTAAACAATGCCACCTGATTGCTCATAACGCCGCTGGGAACGAACAGCCCAGCTTCCTTGCCAAACATTTCCGCCGTCAGCCGTTCCAGTTCGTTGATGGTGGCATCATCGCCATAGACGTCATCCCCCACCACTGCTTCAAACATGGCCTGACGCATCTCATCGGTGGGCAGTGTGACTGTATCACTTCTTAAATCGATTTTTCCGTTGATCATATTTCGTCCCTCCTGCTCAGGACAACTTTTCTCTCATGGCATCAATGCTTTCATCTTCAATGTATTCATCGTAGGTCATCTGTCTGTCGATGATACCGCCGGGCAAGATCTCGATGATTCTGTCTGCGATAGTCTGCACGAACTGATGGTCATGGGAATCGAACAGCAGTGTACCTTTATAATCTGTCAGGCCTTCATTCAGGGCTGTGATGGATTCCAAGTCCAGATGGTTGGTGGGCTCGTCCAAAATCATAACATTGGCACCGCTCATCATCATTTTGCACAGCATGCAGCGCACTCTTTCGCCACCGGACAGAACGCTTGCTTCTTTCAGGGCTTCTTCGCCGCTGAACAGCATTCTGCCCAGCCAGCCGCGGATATCAGAATCATACTGTTCCCCTTCTTTTGCAAAGGGACGCAGCCATTCGATCAGGCTGTCCTTGCAGCCTTCAAAATATTCGGAGTTATCTTTGGGGAAATATGCTGTTTTTGTAGTGATGCCCCATTTGAAGGTACCTTCATCGGGTTCCATTTCGCCCATCAGGATCTGGAACAGGGTTGTTCTGGCGATTTCATCCTTGCCAACGAAAGCAACCTTTTCGTGGGGACGGATCATAAAGCTTACATTGTTCAGAACTTTTTTGCCATCGATGGTTTTGGAGATGCCATCTACCAGCAGTACGTCATTCCCAACCTCTCTGTCCTGCTTGAAGCTGCAGAAGGGGTAACGGCGGCTGGAGGGCTTGATAGTATCCATCTGCAGGTTATCCAGCAGTTTCTTTCTGCTAGTCGCCTGTTTTGCTTTGGAAGCGTTGGCACTGAAGCGCTGGATAAAGTCCTGCAGTTCTTTGATCTTCTGTTCCACTCGCTTATTCTGATCTTTCAGCTGACGCTGGGTCATCTGAGTATAGCTGTACCAGAAATCGTAGTTACCGACGAACATAGTGATCTTGCCATAGTCGATATCGGCAATGTTTGTGCAGACCTTATTCAGGAAGTGACGGTCGTGGGAAACAACGATGACGGTATTTTCAAAATTCATCAGGAATTCTTCCAGCCATTTGATGGCATGGATATCCAGATGGTTGGTAGGTTCGTCCAGCAGCAGGATATCGGGGTTGCCGAACAGTGCCTGTGTCAGCAGGACTTTCACCTTCTGACCACCTGTCAGTTCCTTCATTTTTACATAATGGAATTCATTGGTGATGCCCAGACCATTCAGCAGCATTTCCGCATTGGATTCTGCCGCCCAACCGTCCAGTTCTGCAAATTCGCCTTCCAGTTCTGCGGCTTTGATGCCGTCCTCATCTGTGAAGTCCTCTTTCATGTAGAGGGCATCTTTTTCCTTTCTGATATCATACAGTCTCTTATGACCATACAACACACATTCTACTACTTCGAAATCATCAAACAGGAAGTGGTCCTGTTTCAGAACAGCCATTCTTTCACCGGGGGTGATAAATACAGAACCTTTATTGGGTTCCATCTCCCCTGCCAGAATTTTCAGGAATGTAGATTTGCCGGCACCGTTGGCACCGATCAGGCCATAGCAGTTGCCCTTTGTAAAGTTGATATTCACATCGTTGAATAGTACTCTGCCACCATACTGGAGGCTGACACCCTGTGCAGCGATCATGTTTTTCTCTCCTTTTTCTTCTTTTTTATATATCACTATTTCATAAAACGTCAAAACGCAATTAGATTTTATTATAACACAAAGAATACACAAAAAGAAAGGGGAAACCGCCCTTTTGCAGGAAAATCCTTGATTTTTCAAGAAAAAAACCTGTTTCGGTTTCCCAAAACAGGTTTCATTTTCACGATCCTATTATTTTTCTTCTTCCAACATGGAAATTTCTTTTTCATAATTGATGGCATCACTTTTTGCCGCCGCAGGGATCTCTTCCGCTGTCACGCCGCCCAACTGGGTCAATTGGGAAGTGATGGTATAGGTTTCCACGGTCACGCCGTTTTCCAGGGTGCCGCCGCCCAATTCTTTCAGCACATTATTGGTGACCGTTTCCAGTGCCTTCGCCAAGTCGATCTCATAGGAGAGGGGCGCGCCTGTTTTCCCGTCCACCACAAACTTCACAGGAACATCCCCCACCCCTGCAAAATAAACTTCGGACAAACCGCTCATGCCCGCCAGCTGAAATAACCTTCCGCTCTCCTCCACGGTGTATACCTTTGCTTCCGGAATCATCGCTGTCAGGGTCAGTTCGTTTCCACTGTCGGCGATGTTCCAGTCTTCTGCCGCAGAAAGGATGTTTTCCATATTATTAAGGGTATTGTATACCTGAATGCTGCCCATGGCATTTTCTTTTGTCATGGTCATTTCTGTCCATCGCCCATCATAATTCATGTATTGATTGATGGCGTCGCCGCTTTCCTCCAAATAAAGGGCGTATACTTCCTCCGAACTGTCAAAATCCATCTTGGTACTTACTTTTACATACAAAGGCTCTTTCACCAAAGTGATCTCGCCATTGGTAGCCGTTTTCCCGGTATCTTTCATAGAAACCACTGCTTCAAAATCTGCCGCAAAGCTATCGGCTGCTGCCAAAGCATCCTTCGCCGCCTGCACGTATTCCTCCGCAGAGCCTTCTGTAATGGCTGCCGATGTTTCCGCAGCATTGCTGCCGCATCCTGCCATTGCTAATATTCCAGCTAAAGCCATTCCCAGCATCAGCCATTTCTTTTGTTTTTTCATAGGGACTCCTCCTCGCTGCTTCCCTTTCGCAAATAAAATATTCACGAAAAACGCAGAACACAGTCTTTGCAGTTTCATTTTAGCGAAAATGCCTTTTCTTTTCAAGGGGATTGGCCTTTTTTCAAAAAAAACTAAGAATTCTGTAAGAATTTGGGCAAACATCTCCACTCTTTTCCAAAATCATCCATTAAAATAGACCTTTGCTCTCCACAAAGGTCTGTTCCGTTTACGCATAATGATATTTTTTCCGTTTGGTGATAAAGAAATAGATCGTAACGATCAGTGCCGCTCCTTCTGCCACGGAAATAGAATACCAAACACCATCCAGCCCCAGAAGCATGGGCAAAATCAGAATAGAAAGAACTTCAAACACCACCGTGCGCAAGAAAGAAATGATGGCGGAAACCACGCCGTCATTCAGTGCCGTGAAAAAGGCAGAACCAAAAATACTGAAACCACACAGCAGGAAGGACAGAGAATACAGGCGGAAGCCTCTCACCGTCATAGCGTATAGCTCTGCATCATATCCAACAAAAATCTTAGACAGCGGTGTTGCCAGCAGCATAGCCGCCGCCGTCAGCGCGCCCCCCGTCGCCAAATTCAATTCCAGGCTTTTTCTATATACATTTTTCAGTTCCAAATGATTCTCCGCCCCGTAATGGAAGCTGAAAATAGGGGCAGTGCCGATGGAATAGCCAATAAAAATCGCAATGAAAATAAAATTCACATACATGATGACGCCATAAGCCGCCACACCGCTCTCCCCGGAAATTTTCATCAGCTGCAGGTTATATAGCATGGAAACGATGGAACGGGAAATATTGGACACCAGTTCTGACATACCGTTGCTGCAGGACTGCAGCAGAGCCTGCCCCATGAATGTTGTCTTTGTCAGCTGCAGCAGGCTGTCGTTTTTCCGCAGAAAATAGAAGAAGGGAACAATACCGCCCACACACTGGCTGATCGCCGTTGCCCCCGCAGCACCGGCAACTCCCCATCGAAAAAAGGCGATAAACAATGCATCCAGCACCATATTCGTAACCCCAGCGATCACCGTGACCACCAGCCCCATGGCAGGCTTCTCCGCTGTGATAAGGAAACTCTGGAACACATTCTGCAGCATGAAGCCGGGCAAAGCCAGCATCAAAATCCTGCAATACACAACGCAGTATCCCAGCATTTGCTCATCCGCTCCCAATAGCATAGAAATAGGTTTGATAAAAACAATGCCAAACACCGCCAGCACAGCACCAAAGCCGATGGATACATAGATCAGCAGGGAAAAGATCTGATTGGCTTTTTCTCTGTCTCCTTCCCCCAAAGTCTTTCCCACAAGGGCACTGCCGCCGGTTCCGATCATAAAGCCAAAGCCCCCCAGCAGCATGGCAAAGGGCATAATGAGGTTGACTGCCGCAAAGGGCGTTTTCCCTACGAAGTTTGAAATAACTAGTCCATCCACCACACTATAGATAGACGTAAAAATCATCATCACAATAGAAGGGAGAACAAACCGCATCAGCCTGCTGTATGTAAAATGGTCAGATAACTGGATATTCATTTTCCATCCCTCCCCAGCATGATTCTGGCATATTCCGCAATGGCAGGAACGATTTCTTTGATAATCACATCAGAAGTGTTGATACACAGGTGATACGCCTCTTTCTCGCCCCATGTCCGTTCTGTCATCAGCTCTCTGGATTTTCTGCGGCCTTTGTCCACCTGCCTGATGCGCTTCACCATTTCCGCAGCGGTCAGGTTTCCCTCTTCTCTTGCCATGCAGCGGTTCACCTTGCTTTCCATATTGGCATAAACGAACAGGTTCAAAGGCTGAAATTCCTCCAGAGCAATATCGGCATTCCTGCCGATAATGATAAAATCCTCACCTTTTTCCGCGATCTTCTTCAGCAGCTTCTGCTGTTCTGCTAAAAGCTTTGCCGTATTGCTTTCGCCGCCCGGATAAGAAAAGGTACGGGCAAAAGTGATGCGAAAATGATGCACATTCCCCCGCTCCATTTTTCTACTGACATAGGCTTCATCCATAGCTGTTTTCTCTGCCAAAGCCGTCAGAATTTCTCTGTCATAATACTGCATCCCCAGGGCATCGGCCAGACGCTTGCCCAGCTCTCTGCCGCCGCTGCCGAATTCTCGGCTGATCGTAATGATTCTCATGCTTTTTCCTCCTTGATTTCTATTGAAAACCATTCATATGACTTCGTCTTACTCATGATTTGCTCCGCAGATTAAAAACCATTCGTAAGCCTTCGTCTCACTCATGATTTGCTCCGCAAATCTTCTTTTCTTCCATAGAGACATTCCTCCTTTGCGAGCAAAAAGATTGTCTCCATAAAAATGGTTTTCATAAAACCATTCGTAAGACTTCGTCTTACTCATGATTTGCTCCGCAAATCTTCTTTTCTTCCATGGAGACTTTCCCTCTTTGCAAGCAAAAGGGATGTCTCCATGGAAGAAAAATGGTTTTCTCCGCCTGAAAACAAAAAATGCGCCCGGTTATTTTCATAACCGAGCGCACTCGACATCTTCTCCGACTTCGCAATTCCGATTGCAAGCCCTCCGATGAACACAATTCAATTTTCAAACAGCACTTATCTTAGCAGAAGTATTTTTCAATGTCAATACCATTTTATTCCAATTCCACTCCGACAATATGACGGATGACTTCCCCCGCCAAAATCATCCCTGCCACAGGGGGTACGAAGGACAAACTGCCGGGGATCTGCCGTTTCCCCGTTTCCTGAGAATCAACAGGCTTCAGGGGCAGCTCTTTAGAATAGACCACCTTCACGCCGCTGATGCCACGGTTCTTCAATTCCTTTCGCATCACCTTTGCCAGCGGGCAGACAGATGTTTTGGAGATATCCGCCACTTCAAAACGAGTGGGGTCCAATTTATTCCCCGTACCCATGCAGCTGATGACTTCTGTCCCTGCCTTTTTCGCTTCTTCGATCAGCAGCAGCTTGGAAGTCACCGTATCAATGGCATCCACGATATAGTCATAGGATGCAAAATCGATCAGATCTCTGTTTTCCGCCCCATATACACAGGGATATTCTACCACTTCCGTCTCGGGGCAGATATCATGGATACGTTCCGCCATAACTTCCGTTTTCTTTCTGCCAATGGTTTTTTGTGTGGCGATCAGCTGGCGGTTAATATTGGTCAGGCTGACCGTATCCCCATCGATGAGGGCCATATGGCCTACGCCGCCCCTTGCCAGTGCTTCTGCCGCAAAGGAGCCTACGCCCCCTATGCCGAATACTGCCACACGGGCCTTTCGCAGCCGTTTGATCCCTTCTTTTCCCAAGAGCAGCTCTCCCCTGGAAAATACATGCAGTTCATCCATCGCTTATTCCTCCCGATCTTTTGTTTCTCTCAACTCTTTGGGCAGCTTTTCCCACGGCAGCCGTTCATACAGATGAAAGATCTGCCGCACGATGCTGTCCCCTCCGTGTCCTTTCAGCTGCCGATGAGCTGCCTGCACCGCTTCGGGGATGGCATCCGCCGTGGCAAAAGACAGATCTGCCGCCGCCAGCATAGAAAGGTCGTTCTTATTGCTGCCAAAAGCCACGCATTTCTTCTGGGGAATATCCAGCATCAGCCGTTTCAGCATATATTCCTTAGTGGCATTTTTGTGATAGATCTTCCAATGACAGTATCCCTCAGGCGTTTCGCTTTTATCCCGCAGAAAATGCAGCTCATGGTCGGTATCCATGGCACGCACCTCCTGCTCCAGTGCATCGGCTTCTTCATCCTTCAGCACCAGCAGGATATAGACCACGATGCCCTCTTCGGGCATATCGCCGTAAACATAATTGCGGTAAGGGGAACGGCGGGCTGTTTCATACAGCTTCTGTTCCACCTCATTTTTGAACTTTTTATAATAGATCAACAATACATCCTGCCAGACTACATTCAGAAAATAATGATAGCCCCTTTCCTGCAGCAGAGCGCAGATGGCATCCACCATCTCTTTCCGCAGGCCATTGGTGGCAAGATATCTTTTTTCCTTCAAATCATAAAGCACCGCCCCATCCATGGCGATGACAGGCAGGTTCAGGTTCAGTCCCTTTACATCCGCCAGCAGGGACGCAGGAGTCCGTTCTGTGGCGATAGTAAACGCCAGCCCATTCTGGAGCATCTGCTTCAATTCAAAGGAAACATAGGGCGAGATCCCTGTTTTCTCATCATACAATGCTCCGTCGAAGCCCGTCACAAAAAGGCAGTCCTCCGCCTTTTTTCTGGGCAAATGCAAACTGTTGACCCCCAGGGAAACGAGGATACCGATGATGGTCTCCACAGAACGATTCACCGCATCGATGATAGGCGGCCGTCCCCCATTGGAAAGGCAGATACTCAAAAGCACGATGCCCGCCAGTGCCGATGCCCCTCTTCTTTTCAGCAGCACCGTCACATACATGACAGGGATGATGGCAAAGGAGATGCCCATATACCGCAGGATACGATATTCCCAGGGGATGAAACGGATCAGATACAGCACCAGCAGGGCAAATACCGCCCCCACCAGGGTACCGATGATACGATTGAAGGCTGCCTGCAGGCTGTTTTCCACATAGGGCTGCATACAAATGATGGCCGCAATGGTGGAAAAAACAGGGACACCCTCTTCCCCTCGGGCAAAATACAGCAGAAAACAGATGGCAACTGCCAGCGATGTTTTGATCATACGCATGCCGACCCTCGGCATATTTGCAAACATACAGAAATCTCCTTTCCATTGTTCTATTTGCAAAGTATAGAAAAATTCCCACCCTCTGTCAAGGCGTTCCGGGAAATCAAAAGAAAAACATAGGATGCACAAAAACCGTCATTTTCCATAGTATGAAAGAGAAGCAGGCCTGTTTCCAAAAAAATAATAGGAGGAATGTTTATGAATGAATTTTCTTGCGGCGATCGAGATCGAGACAGAGCTCGAGACAGAGACCGCTGCCGCAGCTGTCACAACTGGAACAACTGCCACAATAACCCCAACTGCTGTTGGGCCCGCTGCTGCGTGCTGACAGGGGCTACGGGTGCTACCGGCAGAACCGGCGCTACTGGTCCCACCGGGCCTCAGGGGCCTCGGGGCTTCACAGGTGCAACCGGCAAAACCGGGGCTACCGGTGCTACGGGTGCCACAGGGGCTACGGGTGCTACCGGTGCCACAGGGGCTACCGGCGTAACCGGGGCTACTGGGGCTACCGGCAGAACCGGCGCTACTGGTCCCACCGGGCCTCAGGGGCCTCGGGGCTTCACTGGTGCAACCGGCAAAACCGGGGCTACCGGTGCTACGGGTGCCACAGGGGCTACGGGTGCTACCGGTGCCACAGGTGCTACCGGCAGAACCGGCGCTACCGGCGCAACCGGCAGAGACGGTGAAAACGGGGCTACCGGCGCAACGGGCGCAACCGGGGCTACTGGTGCAACCGGCAGAACCGGCGCAACAGGGGCTACCGGCAGAGACGGCGAAAACGGCGCAACAGGGGCTACTGGTGCAACGGGCGCTACCGGGGCAACGGGTGCTACTGAGCCACTCGTATTTGCACAACTTTCCGTCTAATATTCCGCAGCATAATCAACCCGTTTTTTCATCATGCAAAAATGCATTTTCCTTCCTATTATTTTCGATATATTCCATGATTTTCTTATACTGATCTGCAAACCGGAACATGATTGTCAATGCCCCATTTTCATGAACATAAATAGTATCAACCAATTCTACCAGCAAACCTCGCTCTAGATGGGTTATATTCTTATGTTTCATAAACATCTCGAAATATGGCTCATTAGATTTTATTCCCTTTTCAAGAGCTGCTTTTTCTTCTTCAAGATTTGTAATCACCGCCTGAAGCTGTTCCACCTGGCTTTTATATTTTTCCTTGATACGTCTGTACTCTTCTTTTGTTATTTCTCCAGTACGCCAGTCCATATATAACGTATCTGAAATGGATTCCAATTTCTGAAGTTCCCTTTTCTTGGCTACCAACGTCCCATCAATGCGCTTCGATGCTGTATGAACCAGCGGCGCACTCCCGATTTCCTCTACCAGTCCATTCAGATCTTCCACAAGCTGGATCTGTTTTTGAATCGTCAGAAGAAC
>SFGI01000059.1 GCA_004557645.1 [Eubacterium] saphenum
TGCTGGGCCTTGATGCTGTTTTCCAGATCAATTCGCAGGGAAATTCCCTTGCGATCTTTCGGCCTCATTGTGATGGCGCGGCCCTTAATACGCTCTTTGATAGCTTCCTCGTTGTAGGCTTCGCCCAGCGTCTTGCAGCGGGTGAAGCGTTCCTGTCCGGGGGCGCGGAATGAAATAAATTTGCCCGGTTTGATCTCATAGCCCTGCGCCTGCATGAGCCGGAGAAAATCGTCAAAGTCTTTGGCCTGCGGGATGACAATATCAATGGCTGCTTTGAGCTTCGCTTTCCAGCTTGTCCCTTTCCGCTGGGCGTCCCATTCGGCGTAGCTCTTACCCTTACTCTGGCCGGGCTTCACCACGGACAATCCGTGTTCTTTACACAGCCGGTCGCTGGTGCGCCGGATGTAGGCATAGCTCTGTTTGTTAGAAATGTACTTGCGCTGATTGACCATATCCACGGCGCAAAAAATCAGATGATTATGGACGTGACCTTTGTCAATATGGGTAGTCAGTACATAGGGGTATTTCCCTTGTAGCACTTCGTCGGCAAGCTGCTTCCCGATCTCATGGGCCTGTTCCGCCGTGGCCTCGCCGGGGGCAAAGGACTGTATCAGGTGGTGGGCCAGATTGTTGCCCTTTTGGTATGCCTGTGCCAGCAGCATTTCAAATTCTATGTCTGCTGTTTCATAGGAGCAGGCAAAGGAGGACACCAGCAGCTTGTCATCGGTCTTGTCCGGGTTCTCGATGTAGTCCAGGGCTTTTTTCAGCGTTGACTTGATAGGATGTATCTTTGTAACTGCCATATCTGCGCCAGCGCCCCCTTTATATCTTCGATGTCCTGCGCGTACACTGGCCCCATGCTGTTCAGCCGCTTTGCAATCTGATTGACGTTGACGCCGATCTTCTGTATCTCGGCGGTCTGTGCCCGGATGTCGGTAGTGTCCATGTTGACAATATAGCCATCAATGAGCATCTTCCGGGCGTAAGCTGAAAAGTTTTTCGTGTGCAGCAGCGCCATTTTCTGTTCAATCAGTTTTCGTTCCTCCGGCGTCACGGGAACGCGCAGCACAATTTTTCTGGTTCTGTTTGCCATACTTCACCATCCTTTCCATTCAAGGGGTTTGGGGACTTCCCCAACAAGCAAAACGGACGAGGCCCGGCAGGGGTGGGACGGGCCGTTTTTCGGGAGTGTGGCTACACTCCCTATGCTTGCTACGTTACTGTTTCTCAGCTAACAAGACGTTCCCAAACGCCAAAACTACCCGCAAAATAGACCTCTGGACAGAAAAAAGTGCAAAAAAATAGAGGCGCTTGCGCGTCCCCATAAAAAGAAAACAGAGGATGTTTTACTCACCCTCCGTTTCTTCATTTGGCTGTTTGATTTTCAAGGCCCCGTCAATGGCACCCTCTACGATTGGTAGATACTGCTCCGGGCAAAGTTTCAGCTTGTGGCTGACACGTTTCCGATCTTCGCTTTCCTCCCGCATGACTTCTGGATTAAAGTAGTGTTCCACGGGCAGACCGCAAATCTTGATAAGCTGTATCACGACGGGCAGGCTGGGGATCGTCCCCTCGTTCTCGATATTGGCAAGATACCGGGATTCGATATTTACCTTTTCCGCCAAGTCTTTTCGTGTGAGATGCTTTGCTTTCCGCGCTTCCTTTACGTCTGCGTCGAAAGTTTCAAAACCGGGGCAATCTTCGATTTTTGCCATATTGCATCACCCACATACATTCTATATTTCATAGTCTGCCTGTGGAATGTTGCGATATGCAGGTAAGTTAAACTTTATACTTCATATATCACTTGAAAAGGAAAAAATAATACGCTATCGTTAGTTTACAAAAGTGAGCAGAAACGGCGAGGAATATAATTTCAAGTTGCTGTATGCTATATGCAAGGAGGTCAAGAAATGGAATGGTTAAACAATCTAAGTAAGGCCGTTGAATACATTGAAAATCACTTAGATCAGGAAATTTCGTTTGACGAGGCGGCGCGAATTGCGTGCTGCTCAACATATTACTTTCAACGAATTTTCTCTTATGTTGCCGGTATATCATTGGCGGAGTATATCCGCAGACGCAAAATGACGCAAGCTGCCTTTGAATTGCAGCGAAAAGATAAAAGAGTGCTGGACATTGCTTTGAAATACGGGTATGCTTCCCCGACCTCTTTTAACAGAGCGTTTCAATCCGTTCATGGGATTTCTCCAATCGCAGCCAAAGAGAAAGGTGCTATTTTGAACGCTTACCCGCCAATCCGCTTTTCTGTGAAAGTTTCAGGAGGGAGTGCTATGTCCTATCACATTATAGAGAAGCCTGCTTTCCGCATTGTCGGCATCCGCATGAAATTGGTTGACGATATGGAAGAAAACCAGAAAAATGTGCCGCTTTTCTGGGAACAGACTTTGAATGACAACCGTTTTTCAGAGCTATGTGCCTTAAACAATGCCGCACCGAATGGAATTTTAGGTGTCAGCGTATATGAAAAACCCGAAAACATCTTTTACTATATTGCGGCATCCAGCAGCAAGGCACCTGATGGAGTATGTGAATACGAAATTCCTGCATCCACATGGGTAGTCTTTGAAAACAACGGATATTTCAAAGAAAATGTCCAATCGGTTTTTAGAAGATTTTATACGGAATGGCTGCCGTTTTCGGGCTATGAGTATGCGGGCCTGCCGGACATCGAAGTATATCCGATCCAGCACAAAACAATCCAGAACGGTCATTCCGAAGTGTGGATCGCTGTGAAAAAAGAAAAGGAGAATTGACATGGAATATCAAATTGAGATCAGAGAAATAGAGCCTGTGCGAGTGGCTTACATCAAGTACAAAGGCTTTGCACCGGAAGCAAACAAAGTGTTTCCCAATGTGTTCAAGTCGATCCGTGGGCAAGCAAACGGAGCGCCCTTTTTCAGCTATTTATCAATAAACCCCGAAACCAAAATTGGAGATATGGAACTCTGTGTGCCAACGGAGGCCACCCCTTCGGGAAATGGCATTGAAGTAAAAGAGATGCCCCGGATAAAGGCTGTGTGTGTCACGCATATTGGCTCCTATGAAACACTTACATCTGCTTATGCTGCGATTGACAGCTATGCGGAGCAAAACAAGTTGAAGCTGCGTCCGCCTTTCCGAGAAGTTTTCATTAAAGGCCCCGGAATGTTTTTGAAAGGAAATCCAGACAAGTATATCACGGAAATTCAATTTCCCATTCAGGAGAACTAAGCACCATGTACGCTATTGAAGTGAGCAATGCGGTAAAAAAATATAAGAATGGTGTGCAGGCGTTAAATCAGCTTAGCTTATCAGTCGAGCAGGGACAGATTTTTTCCCTGTTGGGGCAGAATGGAGCGGGCAAATCGACACTCATTCGCATACTGACGACATATCTGCGGCCCACGGCTGGCGAGATCACCATGCTGGGAAAGGATGTCTATACCGAAGCTGCGGCAATCCGTTCTGAAATCGCCTGTGTATCACAGCATATTTCCATTGATACACACCTTTCCTTAGAGGAAAATATGATGTTCCAGAGCCGCTTATATAAAATCCCAAAAGCGGATGCAGAGAAGCGTATGGAGAAGTTGATCGCAGATTTTGATTTGAGCAAATACCGAAAATATCCTGTATCTTCTTATTCTGGCGGTGTAAAGCGCCGTCTGGATATTGCGCTGAACATGATGTCCAATCCTCGCATTTTATTTTTAGATGAACCTACTGTCGGCATGGATATTCAGTCACGCATGGCTATGTGGGATATGATGCGAAAAATACGGGACGATTTTGCGACAACGATCTTTCTCACAACTCATTATTTGGAGGAAGCGGATCAACTAAGTGATGCAATCTGCATTATGAAAGACGGAAAAGAAGTCATACAGGGCAGCCCTGATGCCTTGAAATCTGTACTGCGGCAAAATGTTATTCAAGTGAAATTTGCGACCAGCAAGGATGCCCAAAAATATCTGCCACTTTTGCAGCAACAACACCCCTCTCATAGATTCTCTATACGAAACGCTTCTGTCCTCTGCAATTCCGATGATGATCGTTCCTGCATGGTGGATTTAATTACGTTTCTTTTGGAACACCACATTCCGCTGGTTGGAATTGAAATTGTGCAGCCTACATTGGAAGATGTGTTTCTTCGGCTGACACAAGCTGGACGGGAGGGATGTGCGTGAGCGTTCTTACAATTTTACAGCGAAATGTCAAATGGCGGTTTCATAATTCCTTTACCATTGTTGTGACGATTTTGCAGCCGATCCTTTGGCTGGTTCTTTATAGTGCAGTTGCCTCTCAAACCATGCAGGGAACAGGAATTAGTAACTATACAGGCTTTATTTTGCCCGGCCTTATTGTGTTAGTGAGTTTTTCCGCTTGTAGCAGCGGAGGAATAATGAACTATATGATGAAAGCTGACGGCAGCTTTTACCGCATTTTGATTGCCCCTGTCCGCCGATCTTCCATTGTTTTGGGACAACTTTTAGAAGCGGTGCTATGCACATTCCTTGAAGTTTTCATTATGGCAGCTATCAGCCTTTTGTTTTCCGTAGAATTTTCTGCTGGTATTGGAGCATTTCTACTGGCCATCCTGCTGGTGTTTTTGGCAGCTTTCTTTATATCGGGAATGGCGTATGGAATTAGCCTAATTCTCCCGAATGAAGTTGTTTACGAAACGGCAATGAATGCCATCGTGCTGCCTCTGTTCTTCCTTAGCACGGCACTGTTTCCGGCAGGAGGAATTGACGGAGTTTTGGGCGTGATTGTTAATCTCAACCCCTTTACTCATATTATCAATGCTCTGCGGTCTTTACTGTTGAATGGAACACTGGCAACTGGTGAGTTACTTTTCGTTATCATTCTTTATCCCGCAATGGGAAGTATCAGCTTTGGATGGGCTTTGCATCGCTTAAATCATGAAACTGCTTTATAAACCATTGGAATAAGTGCTTGCTGCCGGACGACGGCAAAAGAAAAAAAGCCGTCGTACAGCAGCCCATTTGACACGCCCATATAACCAGCGGCGGCTTTGAGTAATCAAGGCCGCTGCTTTCTTTTGCCCGGCGCAGGATCGGCGGCCCACGAAGGGAGCCGCCATGCTGATACGACTTGCTTTTCAACGGAATAACTTCTTATGAACTATACCATGTAAGAAAACTTCATATCGCTTTCACATTCGCCCGGTGGGTCTATGACCTGCCGGGCGAATTTTGTCGTTTCCTGCGGTCTGACATTCGGGCAAAAACCTTTTTCAAGTTTTTATGGAAAAAGAGGCGTCCACATCCCCCATAGAAAGGGGGTGAGAAGATGGAAGCTATCCCCCGCGACTATGGCGAACAGTGCCGGTTTGATGCTTTCTGCAAAACCGTACTGCGAAATGAGGCCCGAAACTACCACCGGGATATGAAACGCCAGCGCGACCGTGAAACGTCGTTCAGCGTTCTCCCGCAGGCAGAATTGGACAAGCTCTACACCGTAGATCATTACCCCAGCGACGACTTTGTATTTTCGTCGCACGGCTATGATTTACATATCGACAACGAGCTTGTGGCCGCCGCATTTGCCGAGCTGTCCCAGCAGGCGCAGAGCATTTTAATTTTGCACTGTGTTTTGGAACTGGCAGACGGCGAGATCGGCGCACTCATGGGAATGTCCAGAAGTGCCGTCCAGAGGCACAGGACAAAAACGCTAAAAGAGCTGCGAACAAAATTGATGGCGTTGATGCCGGAGGGAGGTTAGACGCGGATGAAAAATCCCAACTACAAAGGCATTGAGCTTTTGCCCCTTTCGGTGATC
>SFGI01000060.1 GCA_004557645.1 [Eubacterium] saphenum
TAGCCGTAGGTTGATGTAATGCCTTAAGGCATATGCTCTGGGAGCAGGGCTATGCCCGCAAATGAAAAACCACCGGCTAGGCCGGTGGATATTTATTTTTTTAGATAAATAGTATTCGAACTTTGCCTATGCCTGATATTGAAATAGGGATACGAAAATGGTATTCTTATTGGGATATTTTGTTAGGGAGGCAGAAACCATGGAGAATAAGAAAAAAATGCTGCTGGCGGATCTGGCACTGCTGTTGGCGGCAGCCTGCTGGGGCGGCGGTTTTGTAGCAGGGGATATTGCTGCGGAAAATTTTTCGCCCTTTTTCATCATGGCTGTCCGTTTTACGGGGGCGGCTCTTTTTATGGGGCTTTTGTTCCGCCGTCATGTGAAAAGCAGCACCAAAGAGGACTGGAGGGCAGGTCTGATCTTGGGGAGCCTTCTTTTTGTGGCACAGCCTGTCCAGATCATCGCTTTAAAATATACCACCCCCTCCAAGCAGGCATTTCTTATCACCACTTACGTCATCATCGTGCCCTTCGTTTCCTGGCTGGTGTTGCGAAAGCGTCCGGGGATAAAGGCTTTCGTGGCAGGGGTGCTGGCTTTGGTGGGCATCGGGCTGATCTCTCTGAGCGGTTCTTTGGGCATCGAACTGGGGGATGGGCTGACCCTGCTGTTTTCCCTGCTCTATTCCTTTCTCATCGTGGCGACCGGCATTTTGGCAAAGCGGGTCAATCCCCTTGCCATGTCCTTTTTCCAATATCTGACCACCGGCATCCTTTCCATCGGGACCACCTTGCTTTTCGAGGAAAGAGCCACGGTATTTCCTGCGGCGGGCATTGGGGCATTGGTCTATCTGATGACCATCAATACGGTGGTGGCCTATACCCTGCAGAATGTGGCTCAGC
This sequence comes from [Eubacterium] saphenum, assembly GCA_004557645.1. Taxonomy (GTDB): domain Bacteria; phylum Bacillota; class Clostridia; order Lachnospirales; family Anaerotignaceae; genus Anaerotignum_A. The sequence continues at coordinate 897 of SFGI01000060.1, forward strand.
GGTATACCTCTGATACCCATTCGGCGGTGCTGATCTCTACGGAATCGGTCATTGGGTATTTCTGCGGCGTTGTGCTGTATGGGGATCCCTTCACACCGAAGGTGTTGATGGGCGGGCTGATCGTATTTTCCGCAGTGCTGCTTTCCGTGGTGGAATGGGGAAAGGTTTTGCATCTCCATAAAGAAAAAGCCTGAAATTGGATATCCCTTGGAGATAGAATCATCAAAAAAATAAAACCCCTGTGTCTCACAGAATGTGAGTGCAGGGGTTTGTTTTTTTAAACGGGGTCAAGGGCATCATGCCCTTGCGGGAGTTTGAGGGCAGAGCCCTCAAGGTCTTAGTGTCCCAATCAAGCGGCATCCTCAAAGAACTGCTTATGCCATACCAGGAACATATAAACTGTCCAGATCTTGCGGCTGTTGTCCGCCTTGCCGGCTTTATGCTCGTCCAGATATTTCATGATCTCGTCTACCTTGAAGAATTCCTGGGCCGCAGGGCTGTGGAAGGCTTCCTTTACAATGTTGTAATATTTATCCTCTTTCAGCCATACGCGGATGGGCACGGGGAAGCCCAGTTTTTTCTTTTCCGCAACCATATCGGGCAGATAGCGGTGGGCCGCCTGCCGCATGGCATATTTCGTGTTTTCCTTGTTTACCTTGTATTCCGTAGGCACTTTTCTTGCCACATCGAATACCACTCTGTCCAGGAATGGTACACGGACTTCCAAAGAGTGGGCCATGCTCATTTTATCCGCTTTCAGCAGGATATCGCCGATGAGCCAGAAATGGATGTCGATATACTGCATTTTTGTCACATCGTCCAAATCCTTCACTTTATCGTAGAAGGGCTTTGTCAGCTCCATATGGTTGAATTTTCCTGTAGGGTGCTTCAGGATGCGTTCCCGTTCCGCTTCATTCAGCATGAAAGCATTCCCGATGAACCGTTCCTGCAGGTCTTTGCTGCCGCGGATCAGGTAGTTTTTGCCTTTCATCTTGGGCAGTTTCTTTGCCACTGCGCCCAAGCCTTTGCGGACGGGACGGGGCAGACGGGTCAGGGGCAGCAGGTCGTGGGGCTCTCTGTAGATATTGTAGCCGCCGAAAAGCTCATCGGCACCTTCGCCGCTCATGCAGGTCTTGACATACTGGGCCGCTGTGCCAGTTACGAAATACAATGCGATGGCGGAAGGGTCTGCCAAAGGCTCGTCCATGTGATACTGCACGCTGGGGATGGAATCCCAATATTCCTGTTCGGAGATCAGCTTGCTGTGGTTCTTGATCTGGATTTTTTCGGAAAGAGCCTTGGCATAGTCGATTTCGTTATATTTTGCATAATCGAAGCCAACGGTGAAGGTCTTGTCTCCATGGAAGCAGGCAGCCACATAGGAGCTGTCTACGCCGCTGGAAAGGAAAGAGCCCACTTCAACGTCTGCGATCTTATGAGCCTGGATGGAATCCTGCATGGCTGCGTCGATCTCATCTACATATTGTTCCAGGGATTTGCTGTGGTCGGGCTCGAACACAGGCTCCCAATAGCGTTTGATGTCCATTTTGCCATCCTTGAAGGTGAAGCAATGGGCAGGCATCAGCTTGAAGATGCCTTTAAAAAAAGTCTCTTCCAAAACGCTGTACTGGAAGGTCAGGTAATTTTCCAGGGCAACGGGGTTTACTTCTTTTTTTACATCGGGATGCTCCAGAATGCTTTTGATCTCGGAAGCGTAGATCAGGTTGCCGTTGACGATGGTATAGTAGAAAGGCTTGATGCCGAAAAAGTCTCTGGCGCCAAACATAGTCTGGTTTTTCTTATCCCAGATGACAAAGGCAAACATCCCTCTGAGCCGCTGTAAAATATCCTCGCCCCATTCCTCGTAGCCGTGGATGAGAACTTCCGTATCGGCATGGCTGCCCATGACATGACCTTTGGCTTCCAATTCTTCTCTGATTTCCTGATGGTTGTAAATTTCACCGTTGAAGGTGATGACCATATCTTTTGTTTCGTTATAGATGGGCTGATGACCACCCTCCAAGTCCAGAAAGCTCAGTCTGCGGAAGCCCATGGCGATGCCGTCATCGATATGGGAGCCGCCGCTGTCGGGGCCACGGTGGATGATCTTATTTTTCATTTTTTCCAATATTTCCTCGGGCGTAGCGATCTGCCCGGTAAAGCCGCAAAAGCCGCACATATATTTTTCCTCCTTAAAATTAAAAAAGGCGAATTGCATAAAACTACAGCTTAACTGTAGCACAAAGGGGTGGGAAAAGCAACTTACTCAGCGGATTCCTCTGCTGTTTTCGCTGCTTCTTTTTCATTTCTGCCGAAGAGTTCGGAAAGGTATTTCAGGCCATCGGTGAAGCCGTCCCACCACCAGTCGAAGGAGAAGGTGAAGCCCCAGTTGCCCACGGAGGTGCCGGGGATATTCATACGATGTTCTGTCCCCAGGTTCATTACATCCTGCAGAGGAACGATGACCGTATCTGCAGAGGAGGAGAAGGCCAGGCGGATCAAGTCCCACGCCACATTCTGCCCGTCTACGTTCATGTAGCGACGGAAGTGGTCTTTTTCCGCTTCGGAGGCTGTTTCATACCAGCCGCGGCAGGTATCGTTATCATGGGTGCCGGTATAGACAACGGTATTTCTGTCGTAGCTGTGGGGCAGGTAAGCGTTGTTCTTATCCTGCCCGAAGGCGAACTGCAAAATACGCATACCGGGGAAGCCTGCGGTATCTCTCAGGGCCACGACCTCATCGGTGATGATGCCCAGATCCTCGGCGATCAGGGGCAGCTTGCCCAGCTTTTCTTCCAGGCTCTGGAAGAATTTCAGACCGGGGGCTTTCACCCATTTGCCGCCCCGGGCATCCTCTGCGCCGAAGGGCACTTCCCAGTAGGCTTCGAAGCCGCGGAAATGGTCAATACGGAGGATATCCACATCTCCCAGTGTTTTTTGGATACGGGAAGTCCACCATGCGAAGTCTGTTTTTTCATGCTGTTTCCAGTCGTAAAGAGGGTTGCCCCAAAGCTGCCCTGTTTCGCTGAAATAATCGGGGGGCACGCCTGCCACGCAGGTAGGGAAGCCCTTGCTGTCCAGACGGAACAGCTTCTGGTTTGCCCAGACATCGGCACTGTCATAAGCCACGAAGATGGGCGCATCGCCGATGATGGAAATGCCCTTTTCATTGGCGTAAGCCTTTACAGCCTGCCACTGCTTCTGGAAGATATACTGCAGGAAGGTTTCCTTTTCGATGGCTTCTGCCAGTTCTCTTCTCCATTTTTTCAGGGAAGCAGGATTGCGTTTTTTCAGCCCCCTGGGGAAGGAATTCCAGTTGGCACCGATATAGTAGTCCTTCTGCTGCTTTTCTGTTAGTTCCAGACCTTCGCATTCTGCCATGAAAGCATCAAAATTTTCTGTGGTTTCCTCTGCGGCACGTGCGGCACGGAAATGGTTTTTCAGTGCCACAAACAGCACATAATCCTCCAGCCAGAAGGCATTTTTTTCACAGAATTCTGCGTAATCCACAGGTTTTTCCGCTGCTTTGAATGCCAGAAAAGCTTTTTCTAAGAGGGGCAGCTTGGCATCGGATGCTTTTTTATAATCTACCCTTGCGGAGGGGGCTACCCTTGCAGCGTTCAGGTCGTCTTCTGTCAGCAAACCGTCCTTTGCCAATTCCTCCAAGCTGATGAGGAGGGGATTGCCTGCAAAGGCGGAACAGCTTGCATAAGGGGAGCCGCCGTCATCGGTGGGCACCAGGGGCAAAATCTGCCACAGGGTCTGGTGGGCTTCCGCCAGTTTATCGATGAATGTATATGCCGCTTGCCCCAGATCGCCCACGCCGAAGGCAGAGGGCAGGGAAGTGGGATGCAGCAGGATACCGCTTCTTCTTTTTGCCATAAAGTTACACTCCTTTTATAAAAACAAATTTTTTGAAAAATTGTTTAGGTCAGTTTACAAGGAACTACACGCAGACCGTGAAACGGGCTGCTGACAACAAACGGCGGTATGCTCCCGGAGAGGGCAGCATACCGCCTGTTTT
>SFGI01000025.1 GCA_004557645.1 [Eubacterium] saphenum
AAGTAGCTGACCTGGGTATCGTTGGCGACCTGAAACAGATCCTGCCTAAACTGGCTGAAGCTGTAAGAAAATACAAAGCAGCAAAAGCAAACAGCTAATGAAAACTGAATTAGTTTTGAAGAGACCTCTTTTAGAGGTCTCTTTTTTTTATGAAATTTTACACACGGGGAAGAGGGCAGGTGGATATGAGGGGGGAGGAGCCGGGAAAAACCTGCGAAGGGCGGAAGCTACGGGCAAACTATGAAAGGGCAGAAGCCCCGGATGGCTGCAAAGAAAAAGGAAACGTGGAAAAACTGCGGAGCAGGACGGAAAACAGAAAATAGACAAGATTCGAGGGATATGCTATACTGTTTACATAATAGAAAAGGAGGCGGAATGAATGGAATTGAAAAAAGAATTCGATTTGGAATCATTGACAACATCTGAATTTCCTGAGGTGCTGCTGCAGCAGGCAAGACCATTTATGGAACTGATGATGCAATACAGATGCGCGCTGATGGAAGTGGAGACGAAGCTGAATGTTTTGAATGAAGAATTTACCATGAAAAACAACCGCAATCCTTTTGAATCCATCAAGAGCAGGATCAAATCTCCAAAAAGCATCATCGAAAAGATGCAGCGAAAGGGATACGAGATGAACGTACAGGGGATTGAAGAAAACCTGGCAGATGTTGCGGGCATCCGCGTGATTTGTTCTTTTCCTGATGATATTTATATGACAGCGAAAATGCTGACGGATCAGGATGACATCAGAGTATTGGAAGTAAAGGATTATATTGTGAATCCGAAACCAAATGGATACAGAAGTCTGCATTTGATCCTGGAAATCCCAATTTTTTTATCCAATGAAAAGAAAAATATGAAGGTGGAAGTACAATTTAGAACGATCGCCATGGATTTTTGGGCAAGTTTGGAGCATAAGTTGAAATACAAGAAAAACATTGAAAATGCAGAAGAGATCTCCAGAGAATTGAGCAAGTGTGCGGAAGCCAGCAGTATGTTGGATCTGCGGATGCAGGCATTGAGAGATCGGATTGAGGCGAGCCGAGAATGAGCAGAGAAGAAAAGAATATTTTAGAAGAAAGCACGGTTTTGCAAAAAGGGCGTCAGGGCGCCATGCGGGTGGTTTATGGGCGGACTGCGGTGATCGCGCTGCTGTTTATCATTCAAATTTTATTGATGTTCTGCATGGTGAACTTTTTCGGTCGCTACATACCCATGGCCTTTGGGGGCTACATGGTTTTTGCACTATGCATTGTGCTGGTCATCATCAACAAAGAGGAAAGCCCGGAGACAAAGCTGATGTGGACCATCATAACGATGCTGCTGCCTTTGGTGGGCGGGGCCTTATATTTGTACGTAAAAATGCAGCCGGGGTATCGATTTCTGGAGAAACGACTGAACAGCATTTATAAGCAGACGGAAGATTATGTACAGCAGGACAAGAGCGTGCTGCAGGCATTGGAAGAGGCAGACAAGGGGACTGCAAAGCTGGCAGGCTATGTACACAAAAACGGAAATTTTCCTGTGTATCAAAACACGAAGGTGAAATATTTCCCTTTGGGCGAGGATAAATTTAAAGCCATGCTGGAGGAACTGGCAAAGGCGGAGAAATTCATTTTTATGGAATATTTTATTCTGAAGGAAGGATATATGTGGGAAAAAATCCTGGAGATCCTAGAGGAAAAAGCGAAGGCAGGCGTAGAGGTGCGGGTGATGTACGACGGGACCTGCGCTATGTTCGATCTGCCTTACAAATATCCGGAGGAATTGAAGGCCAAGGGCATCCAATGCAAGATGTTTGCGCCGATCCAGCCCATTCTTTCCACCCATTACAATAACCGTGACCACCGAAAGATTCTCGTCATTGACGGGAAGGTGGGCTTTACGGGGGGCATCAACATCGGGGATGAATACATCAACCGGGTGGTGAAGTACGGCCACTGGAAGGACACGGCGGTGATGCTGAAAGGGGACGCAGTGCAGGGGCTGACCATGATGTTTTTGCAGATGTGGAGCGTTTCCGAAAAGCAGGTGGAATATGGAGAATATCTGGAGAAAGAAGAAAAAGACCAGCAGGCAACGGGGTTTGTGATGCCTTATGGGGACAGTCCCTTTGATGACGAGCTGATCGGGGAAACGGTTTACATGGATATCCTGAACCGGGCCAAGGATTATGTGCATATCATGACGCCATATCTGATCATCGACCAAAGGATGATCACGGCGCTGAGCTTTGCGGCGAAACGAGGGGTGGACGTGAAGCTGATCCTGCCCCATGTGCCGGATAAGAAATTTGCCTTTGCTTTGGCAAAGAATCATTACCCTGCGCTGTTGAAGGCAGGGGTGAAGATTTACGAATATACACCCGGTTTTGTTCACGCTAAGGTGTTTACCAGTGACGACGAGAAGGCTGTGGTGGGCACCATCAATCTGGATTACAGAAGCCTGTATCTGCATTTTGAATGTGCAGCATTTTTATATCAGGTGGATGAAATCGAAAATATTGAGAAGGATTTTCAGGCTACACTGGAGAAATGCCAGGAGATCACTTTGGAGAATTATAAACGGGGGACACTGCTGCTGCGGCTGGAGGGATGGCTGCTGAAGGTGTTGGCACCGTTGATGTAAGGAAAATTTATATTTGAATGAGCGAGCCGCTCCTTTTTCAACAGCGAAAAAGGGCGGCTTTTGCTGATGAAAAAGGGGCTGCAGCGACAGCGTTTGACAGGATATGCAAAGAAGAAATGGTATCTTTGTAGACAGGAATGGAAAGATACGATTTTCAGTCTGAGCAACGAGAACAACGCAAAAGGAGGAAGCAGCATGCAATATTATTTTGACGGCGACAGTAATTTATACGGCACGGCGGGAAAGGAGTTTTCCATGCCTGCGCGAACGAAGCAGATGGGGAGCATTGAGAACCATTTGAAGATCTTTGTGGAAGATTATGTTTATACATATCTGTATCAATACGGCAGAAGCGGCGGCGGAAAGGAAAAGCTGGCGGCACTGATCGGGAAGCATTACGAGATCGAAGGACAGGATGTGCTGGTGATCTCCGGGGCTATTCAGGGAAAAGAAACAGTGCAGCAGAACGGCGTGGAATGCTTCAGTGAAGAGACATGGGAATACATCGGCGGGCAGATGCAGACCTATTTTAAGGGGATGCATATTGTAGGTTGGGTCCATTGCCAGCCCAGCTTTGGTTCATTCTTGATGGCACGGGATGAGGCTTTCCACAAGGAATATTTCAAGGAAAAATGGCAGGTGCTGTTTGTGGTGGATACCATGGACAAGCTGGACACGTTCTATATCTACAATGAGGACGGAACAGGGCTGCGGCAGGCCAGAGGATATTTCGTTTACTATGACAGAAACCGGGAGATGCAGGAATATATGCTGGAGAACAGCATGATCCGCCCCAGAGAGGAAGCCCAGGAAGGGACAAGCCCACAGGCAGAAACGGAGGTTTTTTCGGCAGAACAGGCAGAAGACAGAGAGCGGCAGAGAAGAAAGCCCTCGGCAGAGGAACGGATGGATGCGGCGAAGGAGATCCGACGGGTGCTGCAGAAGCGGGAGAAGGAAGTGAAGCAGGCGAAGAAGGAGCATGACCGACTGCTGGCCACGGTAAGCTGTGTGCTTTGTGCGGTTTGTGTCTGCATGGGGCTGGCGATGATGCAGAGCCTGGACAGGTTAAAGATGGTGGAGACGGAGCTGCTTGCCATGCAGACTTCCTATCAGAACCTGGCAGAGGATTTCGAAGGGGTAAAGGTGCAAAGCGTTTTTGCCGTACAGCAGGCAAAAGACGCACAGGCAGAGAAGCCTGCAGCAACAGAAAAGGTGACAAACAAAAAATATATCGTGGAAGGCGGAGATAGCTTAGGATACATCAGCAGAAAATTTTATGGAGATAACAGCGGGATCGGACGGATCATGGAGGCCAACGGGCTGAAAAATGCGGATATGATCTATGAAGGACAGGCACTGTGGATCCCCGAAGGATAATGGAGAGAGGACCTCAAGTTCGAAAGGACTTGGGGTCTTTTTTTATTGGGGGAAAAGGGGGAAGGCCTCTGGGGCATCGCAGGAGATAGTCTCAATCATCTCATTTGCTATTGACAGAAGGGAAGGGGAAATGTTAGAAAAAGATAAGAACAAATGTTCTAAATATTTTTAAAATGAGAATATATGTTTGAGTTCAAAAGGAGGGAGAAGAGATTGGGTTGGAAGGCATATGTGAAAGGGAGACTGGACAGCGACAAGGGGCGCATGAAGATCCGTCTGCTGGACTGGGGAGATGCGATGGAAAGATGCGGACGGAGACAGGAGGAGATGAAACGGATCATCAAGCTGCGGGAAGAGCAGAAGGAGCTAATGAAGGAGAATGATTCTGCTGTGGTGGCCCGGATGCTGGAGGAAATCCAACGGCAATACGAAGGAGACATGGAGAAACTGCAGGGGGAGATCGTGGGAATCATGGAGCAGAAAAAGCAGATGGACGAGCTGCTGCAGAAGCTGACGGAAGAAGAACAGGAATATATTCAGATGCGGTATGAGAAAGGGTGTGGCTTTGATTTCATTGGGATGAAGCTGCACATGAGCCGAGCGACGCTATTTCGGATGCAGGACAGGATATTGGAAAAGCTGCTGCAGATGGAAAAGGATGAGACTACGTAAGAGTTGGAAGGGGATATATTGAGGGAGCAGTGGAGAAAGGAGGCGATGCAAATGTGGCAGAGAGAAAACTGACGGAACGGCAGAAGGAATTTTGCAGGCTTTGCGCCGCAGGGATGAAGCCTTTGGATGCGGCGAAACTGTTGGGGTATCGAAACATCAGCAGGACAGTGGGAGATATGCTGCGGATGGAGAAGATCCAGAAGGAGATCCAAAGGCGGAAGGAACAGACGCCAGAGCAGGCGGAAAAAAACATGCCAAAAGAAGAAGAGACGGCAGTGGCGGAAAAGGAAGAGATCCTTTGTTTTCTAACGGAAATGATGCGAGAGGATGCTGACCCGAAGATGCGGATGAAAGCAGCGGAGCTTTTGGGCAAGCGGGAGAGCTTGTTTGAAAAGGAGAAAAAAGCGGAAGAAAAAAGCCCCATCTTCATCGTGGATGATCTGCCATGAGGATGACGAGACTGAGCCAGTGCATCGGGAAGGGATTTTACGGACTGCACAGAGATATCCGCGAAGGGGGACATACCCACTACTGGCTGAAAGGCGGGAGAGGCAGCGGAAAATCCTCGTTTCTTTCCATCGAGATCATACTGGGGTTGGTGGAGGACGAGGATGCCAATGCAGTGGTGCTGCGAAAAGTGGCGGCGAATCTGCGGGACAGCGTGTTCGAGCAGATGATATGGGCCATTCATGCTTTGGGTGTGGAGGATGAATGGGAGCGAAAGGTAAGCCCCATGGAGCTGGTACGAAAAAACACAGGGCAGAAGGTACTATTCCGGGGATGCGATGACCCCAGGAAGTTGAAATCCATTAAATTTCAGCGGGGCTATGCCAAATTTATCTGGTATGAAGAGGTGGACGAATTTGGCGGAATGCAGGAATTACGAAACCTGAACCAAAGCCTGATGCGAGGGGGCGAGGAATTTCGCATCTTTTACAGCTATAACCCGCCCAAGCATGCCAGAAGCTGGGTGAACCAGGAGATGGCAGAGGAGCGGGAGGACAGGCTGGTCCATCACAGCACCTACAAAGAGATGCCGGAGGAATGGCTGGGGAGCCAATTTCTGGCGGAGGCGGAATACATACGGAAGCGGCACCCGGAGACTTACCGACACGAATATATGGGGGAAGTGACGGGAAGCGGCGGAGAGATTTTTCGCAACCTGACGTTACGGGAAATTTCCGATGAGGAGATTGCTGCTTTTGACAGAATCAGCCGTGGGCTGGACTGGGGGTATGCCGTAGACCCACTGCATTACACGGTGAACCACTACGACAAGACCAGAAGGCGGCTGTATATCTTCTTTGAACTGCGGGCCCAGGGCATGAGCAACCGAAGATTGGCAGAGGAGATCGGGAAGGAGAACCCCAACCACAGGGCAGTGATTTGCGACAGCGCAGAGCCAAAATCCATTGCGGAGATGCGGGACTATGGTGTGGCTGCTGTGGGGGCGAAAAAAGGCCCTGACAGCGTTTATTACGGCATCAAGTGGTTACAGGACTTGGAGGAGATCATCATTGATCCGAAACGATGCCCGGAGACGGCAAAGGAATTTTACGGATACGAATATGAAGGGGACGGCAAGGGCGGCTGGAAGGCCGCATTCCCGGACAGAGACAATCATGCCATTGATGCGGTGCGCTACAGCCGGGAGGATGACATGAGACACATACGGATCAGGTAAAGAAAGGAGAAGGGGAATTGTTTATCACAGAAATGGAGCTGCTGAAAGCAAGGCTGGCGGCGGGGAAAAGCCTCAACGACAGCCACATCCTGAAGGAGATCATTCAGGAGGACAAAAACAGCGAAAAGAAAAAGAGGATGGAAGAGGGCGAGCGATATTATCAGGGGAAGCATGACATTTTGCAGAAGGATTTTCGGAGAAGCCCCGTTTCTGAAATGGGGAGAGACGGGGAAGAAAGCATGCAGATGTTTTTCAACCCCAACCGAAGCAATCACCATTGTGTGAACCCATTTCACCATGCGCTAGTGGCGCAAAAGACCGCCTATTTGGTGGGGAGAGAGCCTACCCTCAGCGTAAGGGGGCAGGAGAGCAGGGAATTTGAGACCATGCTGACGGATTTTGCTGACGAGGGCTTCAACAGTATGCTGCAGAAATGGATTACTGGGGCGGCAAACAAGGGCGTGGAATATCTGCACGTTTATTATGACGAAGAGGGGGTATTCCGATACTGCATCGTGCCTGCGGAGGAGGTCATCGTGGTTTACGATGAGGTCTATCAGCAGGATATCAAGGAAGTCATTCGATATTATGACATCAAGGTGCTGGAAGGCGGAAGAGAAAAAATCAAGCGGCGTGTGGAATGGTGGACGGCGGAGAACGTGACCTTTTACACGGAGAACAGCGACGGGGAATTTCTGAAAGAGAACAAATGCGGTCACTGGACGGTGACGGAGCTGCTAGACGGCGAGGAAAGGGAGACTGTGGAACACGGATGGGGCAGAGTGCCCTTTATTCCCCTGCGGAACAATGACAGGGAGATGACCGACCTGCAGTTGGTGAAGGGGCTCATTGATGCTTACGATTATGTGAGCAGCGAAGGGACAAATAACTTGCTGGACCTGGTGGACCTGTATTGGGTGATCCAAGGCTACGGCGGCGAGACAGCCAGCGCCGTGGCACGAAAGCTGCAGGTGAACAAGGCAGTGCAGATCAGTGACAGCAGCGGCAGCGTGGAGGCCAAGCAGGTACAGCTGCCTGTGGAGGGCAGGCTGGACTGGATGCAGATGCTGCGGAAGGATATTTTCCACTTTGGCATGGGGGTGGACACCGACAGCGATGACTGGGGCAAGGCTGCCAGCGGGGTGGCACTGAAATTCCAGTATGCCATGTTTTACTTGAAGATCAATGGTATCGTGCCGGAAATTAAGAAGGCCATGAAGGAGTTTTTCCGCTTTGTGGTGGAGGACTGGAACCGAGAAAACGGCACGGACTGGGATTGGAGAAAAATTCAGATCACTTTAAACACCAACGGCATCACCGATGATCTGGAGACCATGCAGATCATTACAGAAAGCAAGGGCATCGTCAGCGAAAAAACGCTGTTGGGGAAACATCCCTTTGTGGAGGATGTGAACAGCGAGATGGAACAGCTGGAAAGAGAAAGAAAGGGGAATGAAGAATGAAACTGACACAGATGGTAGAAAAATTTGCCAAGCAGGGCATGGTGCAGGCCGCAGCAAAGGTGGAACTGATGCAGGCTGCGGAAGAGATGGAGAGCCAGATGCAGGAAATGCAGGAGGCATTGGACGGCAAGGACGGCGAACTGGCAGAAAACAGAAAGACGGCGGCGGTGGAAAGAGCCATTCTGGAGGCCGGCGGCAAAAATGCGAAGGCCATTATGGCACTGATTGATATGGAAGAAGTGTCCTATGATCAGAAGGAAGGCCTGACAGGGCTGGACATGGAGGAGGTAAAGGCGGAGGCGCCTTATCTGTTCTATGAAAAGGCAGAAAAGAAAAAAGGCACAGGCGCAGCAAAAAGCAGCCAGAAAAAGAGAGAGGACGAGATCAGAGCGGCTTTTAGAAAAGGGCTGGGCAGATAAGGAGGATGAAAGATGAGTTTTAACAGTATTCAGTATGCAACTGTTTTTATGGAAGAACTGGACAGCCAGCTGGTGGAAAAATCCACCACGGGCTGGATGGAAGGAAACGCAGGACAGGTGCAGTACAACGGTGGTGCGGAAGTGAAAATCCCCAAAATGCAGATGAGCGGTCTGGGGGACTATGACAGAGACGGCGGCTTTGCCAAGGGGGCAGTAACAGTGACTTATGAAACAAGAAAGCTGACCCAGGACAGAGGCAGAACCTTCCAGCTGGACGCCATGGATGTGGATGAAACAAATTTTGCGGCGACGGCAGGGGCAGTGATGCGGGAATTCCAGAATACAAAGGTCATTCCAGAGATTGACGCTTACCGCTACAGCAAGATTGCGGAGATGGCAAAAACAGCGGGCAAGACGAAGGAATACACAGCGGTGGTGGATACGATTTTTGAAAACCTGATGAACGATATGACTGCCATTCGGGATGCCGTAGGCGACGGCTGTGAACTGGTCATTGCCATGAGCGCCAAGGTGGCAGGGATGCTGGACCTGGCAAAGGGCGGCACAAACGTGCTGGAAAGCGGCGTATTCCAGCAGGGCAGTGCGGAGCTGAAGGTGAAGGAAATTGACGGCTGTCCCATCATCAGAGTGCCCTCTGCACGATTCCAGACAAAATATACCTTTATGGACGGCGTGACAGAAAATGAAACCGACGGCGGCTTTGCTAAGGCGGAAGATGCCAAGGCGATCAACTGGATCATCATGGTGAAGAGCGCACCTGTGGCCATTTCCAAAACAGATGTGACAAGAATTTTTGACCCTATGACAAACCAGAACGCCAATGCATGGAAGATCGACTACAGAAAATACCATGATATCTGGATCACAGACAACGGCATGGACGGTATTCTGGTGAACATCAGCAAGGCGTAAGGAAAGGCGGCGGAAGGATGCAGGATAGAATTCTGGCGAAGCTGCAGGAATTGAGAGCCGAAGAGGACCTTGCCGCCATGGACTTTGCGGCAGGGCGCAGCGCAGAGATGATGAAAGCCTACTGCAACATGGACGAGCTGCCCGAAGAACTGCTGGGGACAGGCGTGGCACTAGCGGGGATGTTGCTGGACAGCGGCACGGCTGCAATGCCCTCCCAAAAGGCAAAAAGCATCAAGGAAGGGGATGTTTCCATCACCTTTCAGGAGGACGACTGCGGGGCAGAGGAGGAAAAGCTGCTGGCCTGCTTCAAGGTGGAGCTTGACCGTTGGAGACGGATGGACTGGTAAGGAGGAAACGGCATGAAGAAGGAATTTGCAAGAGCGAAAAAAGCCGTGGAGAGCCTATTTTGGGACACCTGCTATGTGGAGATTTTCCGAGAGGAAAGGGCGGACTGGGGAGAGACCATGCACCAGAAGGGGGAGGCAGACAGCTTCCCCTGTCGCCTGACGGAAAAAAACACCCCTTGCGGAGAAAACGGCCTGCTGGCGGAGATGGAAAAGACAGTCATTCTGCTTTACCCTGTGGGGAAGGAGATTCCAGCAGGGAGTGCATTGCGGGTACGGAAGGAAAACGGAGAGGAACGGCAGTATTTTGCGGCAGGAGACAGTCAGGTGTTTTTGACCCATAAAGCGGTGGGGCTGAGAAGGAGAGATGGGGTATGACGGAAGAAATCAGAAGAGTGGTGATAAAGGCCATCTCTGAAAGATTTGCACTGCCGGTCTATGGGCAGGGAGTGCCCCAAGGGGGAAAGCGACCCTGTTTTACGGTGGAAATCAAAGGGCTGGAGCAGAAGCGGCTGCTGGGCAGACGAGCGACAAGAAAGGCAACTATTGAAATCCATTATTTCTGTGGTGAGGCGAAAACAGCGGCGGCGGAAGGACTGGCGGCGGCAGAGGGGCTTTATGAAGCGCTGTGCATCATCGGGACAGATGAAAAGTTTGCGGCAAGCGGCATGAAGCACGAAAAGACGGCAGAGGGCGTGAAGGTGACGGCGGAATATGAATATCACATCATTTTTGACGAGGAAGAGACAGGACTGATGGAACGGCTGGAATACAACGGAAAGGAAGCAGTTGGCTATGAAACAGAAGGCGACATTCAGCAGGGAACAGCTGAGTAAGAGCAAGACCTTTGGGTATGGGGCTGATCTGGTGAAAGCGGTGCTGGAGGACAGAGCATACACAAAGGAAGAGGCGGAAAAGGAAATGCAGGCATATTTGACAGGAAAAAGAAAGGAGCATTGATATGGCATTAGGCGGCGGCACTTTTTTAGTGCAGAACAAGGTATTGCCCGGGGCATACATCAATTTCGTTTCCAGACCCAGAGCCATGGGCAGCTTAGGGGAAAGAGGCGTGGTTTGCGTCGGTATGGAAATGGACTGGGGCAGAGAAGGGATGCTGACAGTGGAGGCGGCAGACTTCCGAACAGACAGCAGAGCCCTGTTTGGCTATGACTATCTGGATGAAAAGATGAAGGACATGCGGGAGCTTTTCCTGCACGGGAAGAAGGTACATCTGTTTCGGCTGAACGGCGGCAAAAAGGCGACCGCAACAGAAGGAAACCTGACGGTGACAGCAAAATACAGCGGAGAGAGAGGCAACGATATCTGCATTGCCATTGTAGAAAACGTGGACGAGGATGGTTATTACGATGTGGAGACCTATCTGGGGACAGAACTGGTGGACAGCCAGACAGCGGCCAACATCGAAGAACTGGAGGAAAATGCGTATGTTACCTTCAAAGGAACGGGCACACTGACAGCGGCGGCAGGACTTTATTTGACGGGCGGCACCACTGAGGAGGCAACAGGCAGCGCATATACCGAATTTCTGGCAGCGGCAGAAGCGGAGGATTTCAATGTGCTGGCTTACAACGGCAGCAACGAGGCAACGAAAAAGCTTTTTGTGAACTTCACAAAGAGAATGAGAGAGGAAGAAGGCGTGAAATTTGTGACCGTGCTGCATGATTACGCGGAGGCAGATCACGAAGGGGTCATTTCCGTAGGGACAGCCAGCGAACTGGTCTACTGGGTGGCTGGTGCCACAGCCGGGGCGGAAGTGAACGAAAGCCTGACAAACATGATCTATGACGGCGAATATGAAGTGAACGCAAAGCTGAAAAAGAGCGAATATATCAAGGGCATCCGGGCAGGACAGTTCCTGTTCTATGAAGAGGACGGCAAGCTGCGGGTGCTGCGGGACATCAACAGTTTCACTTCCTTTGAGGCGGCGAAGAACAGCGATTTTTCCGGCAATAGAGTGGTAAGGGTGCTGGACAGCATTGCCAATGATGTGGCGAACATCTTCAGCAGATATTATCTGGGGAAACAGAGCAACAATGCCAACGGCAGAAACCTGCTGAAGGCGGAAATCCTGGCTTACCATGAGCAGCTGATGAAAATTGAGGCCATTGAAAACTTCACAGCGGAAGACATTACTGTGGAAAAGGGCGTGGAAAAACAGGATGTGGTGGTTTATGAAAGCGTGCAGCCTGTGGACGCCATGGAAAAGCTGTATATGAAAGTGGAAGTTGCGTAAAGGAGGTGCGATAGATGGGTTATTTGAGAGCAAAAGACACCGTCAATGGTGCCCTGGGCACCTGCTTTGCCATCATTGACGGGAAAAGACATGAACTGATGCAGGTGAAGAACATCAAGGCAAAGGTGAAGAAAACCAGAACCACGATCCCTATTCTGGGACTGACAGCAAAACAGCAGAAAAGTGGCGGCTGGGAAGGCACCGGCACCATGACGGTGTATTATGTGAGCAGTCTGTTTAGAAAGGTGATGGTGGATTACATGAAAAATGGCGTGGACACCTACTTTGAACTGATGCTGACCAACGAAGACCCTACGGGGGAAGCGGGCAGACAGACAGTGCTTTTGAAAGATGTAAACATCGAAGAAATGCTCATCGGCAAGCTGGATGTGGACGAAGCGGCCATGGATGAGGAAATGAAATTTACCTTTGGCGGCGTGGAACTGCTGGACAGCTTTGACACACTGTAACAATTAAGGTAAGGGAGGGGATATTTTGGGACAGGAATGTTTTTATAGAGAAAATCGGAAGGACAGGGGCGAAAGAGAAGTCCTTCTGACGGAAAGACTGGCGGCAGACGGGGGGCAGATGCTTTGGCGCATCCGCCCCATGAGCCAGAGAGAAAACGAGGACATCTGGAAAAGATGCGGCGAGGATGAGAAGAGATATGAAGGGGCGGTACTGGCGGAGAGCGTGGTCTTTCCCGACCTGAAGGATGCGGCACTGCAGAATAGCTATGGCGTGATCGGGGCGGAAGGGCTGCTGGCGAGATTGCTGCTGGCGGGGGAATATGACCGACTGCGCAGGGCTGTGGAGGAGATCAATGGAGGTGACGGCGGATGTATCGACTGTATTTGAAGCAGGATGGGAAACAGATTTTACTGCCTGTGACACCTGCGGAGATGGAAACAAAAACGGGGAACCGAAACAAGACGGTTTACATCCTGAACTTCGGGGAGATGAACCTGGCGAAAAAGCCGGGACTGCAGGAGATACGATTTACGGCACTGCTGCCGGGGAGACCGTACGGCTTTGTACAGACGGAGGATGGGTTTCATGAGCCGGAATATTTCCTGAATTATTTTAAGGAATATAAAGCGGCGGCAAAGCCTGTGCAGATGATTTTATTCCGAAAGCTGGCAGACGGGACACAGCTTTTTTGCGGGAACATGGAAGTGCTGCTGGAGGATTACACAGTGACGGAAAAAGGCGGCGAACAGGGAGACTTCTGGGTGGAGATGCACTGGAAGGAATGGAAAGCGGCGAAAAGTATCCGTTACAGCATCAAGGGCAATGCCATGGTGGAGCAGGGGCAGGAGAGACAGGCAAAGCAGCCTGCCGCAGCCTATACGGTGCAAAAGGGGGACTGCCTTTGGAACATTGCGAAAAAGCAGCTGGGCGATGGGTCCAGATATAAGGAGATTGCTCAGAAGAACGGCATTGCTGACCCGAACAGGATTTATCCCGGGCAGGTTTTGAAGCTGTAAGAGAAAGGGGAGAAGGGGATGACGATTAAGCTTTTATTGCAGCATGGCAGCAGCATCTATGATGCTACGCCGGTTTTAGAAGGGGGCGTGGAATGGTACGCCAGTGTCATGGGGAAAGCCGGAAGGCTGAAATTCAAGATAGTCAGAGATGGTATTGTGAATTTCGTGGAGGGGGACAAGGTTTCCCTGTATGTGGATACGATCTTGCGGTTCAGCGGCTTTGTGATGACGAAGGAGAGAACCAGCGAGCAGATCATCAGTGTGACGGCTTATGACCAGATGTTTTATCTGGCAAGGAATAAGGCCACCTATGTTTTCCTGAACAAGGGTGCAAAGGAAATCATCCAGACCATTGCGGCAGACTATGGCTTGCAGGTGGGGGAAATCACCGACAGCGGATGGAAGATCCCCCAGAGGATCGAAGAAGGGGAAACGATGATGGACATTATCCTTTCCGCCTTGGAAATCTGCGGGCAGGCCACAGGGAAGGAATATTTTCTTTTCGACAAGGCCGGCTGGCTGACGGTGAAGGAGAGAAAGGAACTGGAAGCGGATGCGGTGCTGAAATGTGACGGCGGCATCAGCGAGTATACATACAAGACGGATATCAGTCAGGATACCTATAATGCAGTGCGGCTTTACCATGCGGGACGAAAGGAAACGGAACGGAAAGCATGGGAAGTGGAGCAGGGAGACAAGGTGAAAAAATGGGGCAGGCTGCAGTATTACAAGCGGGTGCCCTACACCATGAACAGTGGGCAGTTGAAGGAACTGGCGGAAAGTATTCTGAAGGAGAAATGCAGGGTGGTGAAAAAGCTGACCATTGAGAACATCAATGGGGATGTGATGCTTTACGCCGGGAACAGCATTTGGCTGGAAATCCCCGGGCTGGCGGAAATCAGCCTGAGGGGGAAAGCCCTCATTGAAAGCTGCACCCATATTTTTGCTGACGGGGAGCATCGGATGCAGTTGGATATTCGCGTTGAGGAGGGATAAGGATGGATTTGAAAAGCTTTTTGAAGGAGAACAATGGATTCCCGGAAAACAGAAAGGTAAGTGTTTCGCCCTGCTTTGCAGAGGACGGCGCAGAGGTGCTTTGGGAGATCAGAGCGGTCAGCGAGGAGGAATATCGCAGAGCGGCGGAAGGGAAAAAAGACAAATGGGCGGCATTGTGTCTGCTTTCTGTGGTGAAGCCTGATCTGCAGGATAAGGGACTTTGGGAAAGCTATGGCGTGGACAGCGGGGAAAAGGCGTTGAAGGAGATGCTTTACCCCGGGGAATATATGCGGCTTTTGGAAGCGGTGAAGGACATCAACGGCTTTCAGCAGCGGAGAAAGGATTGGAAGGCGCAGGCAAAAAACTGATCGAGGAGGGCGTGGATGAGGCGGATTATGCTTGCTATGCCCTCCGAAAATACGGCATACGACCCAAAGAATGGGCGGAAATGACCACACCGGAGCGGATGTTTTGCTGTGCCGCCATCGAGCTTGAGATCGAGGCTGCAGAGAAGGCCGGAGGATAAGAGGTGAAAAGGGGAATGGAGAAGGAAAAGAAAGGACTGTTCGGGCGGCTGCTGGATTTTTGGAAGGAGAAGATCGGGGCAGGTGAGACGAAGGGCATTGGCTTTTGGAATGGTGCGAGGGAATTGGAAAATCGGTTTGCTGAGATGGGTGATGCTGTTTCTTTGAAGCAGGAGAAGAAAAAGGCTTTCTGGGAAGAAAAAGTGGAGACTGTTTTAGGAGTAAAGGAAGAGACAGGTGGCCTTTTAGAACAGGAGAAGAAGCTCTTTTTTGCGGAAGCGGAAAAGGAGCAGAAAGAGAATTCAGAGGTTGGGGAAGAAGGGGAAAAGACGGAGAAACGAAAAGTTTCTAGTCTTTTTCTGACAGAGGTTTTTCAGGAAGAAAGGCAGGAAGAGGCAGAGGGAAGCAAGATGGGGCAGGCTTTTCTTTGGGAGATGCCGGAGATGGAAAAAGAAAGACGAAGCATCGTGCCTGTGACGGAAAAAATGCAACAGGAGAAAACACCTGTGGCAGAAGCAGAACAGGAAATGCCGAAGGCAGAAACGGCAAAACGAGAGGAACCCCAGACAGAGATGCCATTCGACATAGAAAAGCTGATGCAGCAGATGACAAAAAAGCTTTGGGAAGAGCGGGAAAGCTGCGGCAGGCGGCTGAGAGGATAAGGAGGGAGCAAAATGCTTGAAATTATCAAACAACTGGCATTGGATGCGGCGGAAACAGGTGCGGATTTCTGCATTGGGACGGTGACGGCGGCAGAGCCTCTCTGCATCCGACTGGAAGAGGGGCTGGAACTGACAGAGCCCTTTCTGGTGATGACAGAAGCGGTACTGGATTGGGAAGAAACAGGAAGCATCAGCATTAACGGAGGCACTTGGAACAGCTACAGAATGAAGCGGAATAGAAAATTGCAGCCGGGAGAAGCGGTGGCACTGGTGCGTGCAGCCGGCGGACAGCAATATTTGGTGCTGGGCAGAGTGAGAAAGGAGGGATAGGATGACACCAACACAGGAAGTGGAACTGAACATGGCAAGCATCGAGAAAAAAATCATCCCCAGCCTGACCTGGAAGATCAACGAGGAACGGGCAGAGGTGCGGGGAACGGTGGATGAGCTGGAAGCCATGAAACAGGCAATCCATAAAATTTTGCAGACAGAAAGATACAGATATGCCATTTACGATTGGAATTACGGTATTGAGCTGGAAGAATTATATGGAAAAAATGTGACCTATGTGATCCCGGAACTGAAAAAGCGGATTGAGGATGCACTGCTGGCAGACGATAGAATCACGGCGGTGACGGACTTTTCCTTTCAGCAGGAAAAGGGAAGCGTGACAGCGGGATTTCTGGTGCATACTATCTTCGGTGAGATCACGGCGGAAAGGACGGTGGATATTTGATGGTGAAAAGCTATGAGGAACTGATGGAGCAGAAGCTGGATCAGATCGATGACAAAAGGGACAAGCGACAGGGCAGCTTGATTTTTGATGCCCTGGCACCCAATGCGGCGGAAACAGCCACCTTTTACGCTGATCTGGATCTGCTGGAGGACAGAACCTTTGCGGATACGGCAACGGGGGACGACCTGACCAGACGGGCGGCGGAACGGGGCATCAGCAGAAAGCCTGCGGTAAAGGCCACATTTTACGGGCGTTTTCTGAATGAAGACGGCAAGGAATACCCTGTGGAAGCAGGCATGAGATTTTTTTTGGAGGAATACTATTATGTGGTGCTTTCCAGAGAAGCGGACGGGCGATATGTGCTGGAATGCGAAACAGCAGGTGCCTGCGGAAATGATTACTTAGGGAACCTGCTGCCTTTGGAAAATATGGATGGATTGGCGGCGGCAACGTTGGAGGAACTGCGTACGGACGGCGAGGATGAGGAAGGGGACGAAGAGCTCCGGAAACGGTATTTCGCTAGCTTTGACGCAGATGCTTTCGGCGGGAACATTGCTGATTATCAGAGAAAGGTCAGCGCATTGCAGAATGTAGGCGGGGTAAAGGTATACCCTGCTTGGGACGGCGGCGGTACGGTAAAGCTGGTCATCATCGACCAGGGCTGGCGGGCCCCTACGGAAACGGAACTGGCGGAACTGCAGAAGGAGATCGACCCGGAACGCAGAGGAGACGGATATGGGATCGCGCCCATCGGACATCAGGTGACGGTGGAAGGCGTTACGGAAGTGACCTGCAGCATTACCATGAACATTTCTCTGGCAGAAGGAGCGGTGCAGGAAACGGTGCTGGAAGATATCCGAAGCAGATTTGAGGCATATTTTGAAGAACTGCGGAAAAGCTGGGCAGAGAGCGAATATTTGACAGTGCGTATCAGCTATCTGGAATCCAGAGCCTTGGAGGCAGACGGTGTGGTGGATATTTCTGATTGTATGGTCAACGGCAACGGCGGCAACACGGTGCTGAAGGCTGATGAAATCCCCATTCTGGGCGAAACCGGGGTGACAGCATGAGGGAGAACAGATACAGCGGATATTTGCCTAGTACGGTAAAAGAATTGCAGGAATTTCAGAAGCTGGCGGAGATCGAAGGGCAGATTCTGGAGGAAGAAGCGGCAGCGAGAGACAAAGTGGTGAACAACCAATGGATCTTGACGGCGGAGAGAAGCGGGCTGCTGCGGCTGGCGAAGATGATGGGTTTTCTGGGGGCAGAGGTGCTGGAAACGGAGGCTCTGCGAAAAGAGATCTTGTATCGTTGGAACAGCCGAAGCCCATATACTCGGTTCCATCTGCTGGATTGGCTGGATGGCTGCTGCGGGAAAGGAAAATATACCGCAGAGTTAGAGCGAGAAAAATATTTCCTGCATCTGGTGTTGGAGCTGAGCGTAAAGGGAAAACGAGATTTTCTGCAGAAGCATCTGCGGAAGATCATCCCGGCGAATTTGACCCTGAAAGTAGATCTGAATACGAATACTTATGGGAAGGTGGGCGTGATGACCCACGGGCGGATGAAGGAACTGGGCTGGACTTACGGACAGATTCCGTTTGAAGACTTGACACCTTACCAGACAAGAGAATGAGAGAAAGCCTTGAGCAAAAAAACATTGCTTGGGGCTTTTTATTTGTAAAAATGGATTTTAGAAAAAAATTGAGGATGCAGTGGGGATTGAAGACGAAGCCTACCCATGTGGAGGATACCGGTGCGAATTGCCTTGCTCTTCTTTTTTGTGGATGGTATGATAAAGAAATGAAGTAAAAACAAAGGGAGGAAGAAGGATGGAACAGGCGATGAAACAGGAAAACCCCTTGGGCTATGCGCCTTTGGGCGGCTTGATACGGAAATTTGCTATCCCGTCTATCATCGGCATGCTGGTGTCGGCGGCTTACAATATCACAGACCAGATCTTCATTGGGCATATGGTGGGGATGCTGGGCAATGCGGCTACCAATGTGGCTTTCCCTACGACAATGCTGCTGACGGCCTTTGCCCAGTTGATCGGCGTGGGGACTGCGGCGAATTTCAATATCAATCTTGGGGCAAAACGAAAGGAAGAAGCAGAAAAATTTATTGGCAACGGCCTGATGCTGATGTCTTTGGTGGGCATTTTGTATATGGCGTTGGTTTTGCTGCTGAAAACACCCATTCTGATCCTTTGCGGGGCAACGGACACGGTTTTGCCCTATGCACAGGCATATTTGGGTATCACAGCCATCGGGATCCCCTTCCTGCTGTTCAGCAGTGCGGCAAGTGTTATCCTTCGTGCGGATGGCAGCCCTTCTTATTCTATGTTTTGTACCATCGTGGGGGCAGTGCTGAATGTTTTCTTGGACTGGCTGTTCCTGTTCGTCTTTGACTGGGGCATTCAGGGGGCGGCTGTGGCAACGATCACCGGGCAGATCGTCTCTTTCGGGCTGTGTATCCGTTATTTCCCCAAATTCAAGACATTTCCGATCCGAAAGGATATGCTGAAACTGAACGGAGCTTATGTTGGGCAGATCGCAAAACTGGGGACCGGTAATTTCATCAACCATACGATCATGATGCTGGTGAATATCGTGCTGAACAATTCTCTGACCTATTATGGGGCATTGTCCATTTACGGCAGTGACATTCCCCTGGCGGTTTCCGGCGTGGCAGCGAAGCTGAACATGATCATGATTTCCTTTGTGGTAGGGCTTGCCCAGGGGTGTCAGCCTATTTTGGGCTTCAATATCGGGGCAAAGCAGTATGACAGAGTCAAGGCCACCTACAAAAAAGCCGTAAAGATCGGGCTTTGCTTCAGTGTTACGGCGTTTTTGCTGTTCCAGTTTTTCCCCAGACCCATCATCAGTATTTTTGGGGTTGGGGAGGAATTATATTTCCAGTTTGCGGAAAAATATCTGCGGATCTATATGTTTATGGTGTTTACCTTTGGGATGCAGCCTATCACGGTAAATTATTTCACCAGCATCGGCAGTGTGAAGCAGGGCATTTTCCTTTCTGCCTCCAGACAGGGATTTTTGCTGCTGCCGCTGCTGCTGTTGCTGCCTTTGCAATTTGGTTTAAACGGTGTTCTTTTCGCAGGGCCCATTGCTGATGGCTTGGCAGCGATCCTTTCTATCACCATGGTCGTCATCAATTTCCGCAGCCTTTCCAAGCAGCAGGCTGCCCTGAAAGAAGCAGAAGCTTGAGTTTTGGGCAAAAAACTGTTGCGAAGGGGAAGAGAATGTGCTACAATATACAAATCGTGGGGTGGAGTGTCCCCGTAAACTGAAGATGTTACACTCGGAAGAGTGAAAATACAGGAGGTTTTCGTATGTCTACAATCGGTATGGTATTAACAGTTGTTTTGATGATCCTGGCAGTTGTTCTGGCAGCTATCATCCTGATGCAGTCCAAACGTTCCGCTGGCCTGGGCGCAGTAAGCGGCAGCAGCAGTGATTCTTACTGGAGCAAAAACAAAGGCAATTCTGTGGAAGGCGCACTGGAAAAATACACAAAAATCGGCGGCGCACTGTTCATGATCATTGCGTTCATCGTAAATCTGGTAGGTTAAGAAATTAGGGTGTCGACTATGTCGACACCCTTCGTCGAAATCAGGATTTCGACGAGGAAACAGAGGACAAACAGATAAGTTCCAGCGGTGCAGACACCTCGAAACTTTCTGTTTTCCTCGACGGAAGTGAATTCCGTCTGCGGATTCCATTCGGGAAACTTCTTTGTTTCCCGAACCCTTCAGCGGCACGAAATTCGTTTTACCTGCAGTTAAAAGATGCCGAAAAGGCATCTTTTTTTATAGGATGAGAAATTTTGGGGAAAGATAATTTCAAGAAAACATAAGGAGAATTCTATGGAAGAGATGGATATTCTAAAGGAGAGAAAAGAGAAAATTTTAGCATATATCGAAAGCCAAGACTATATACCCATGAAGCGCAGGGACATGCGTGCCATGCTTTCTGTGCCTGCGGAGGACAGGGAAAAGTTTGAGCTGCTCATCAATGAACTGATCGAGGAAGGCCGGGTTTTTGAGACGAAAAAAGGCAAGCTGGCCTCTCCCAGAAATCTGCAGATGGCGACGGGTACCTTTACCGGTCACGCAAGGGGCTTTGGTTTTGTCACTCCTGAGGAGGGCGGCGATGATATCTTTATCCCTGCCAGCGAGACCATGGGTGCCATGCAGAAGGATAAAGTTCTTTACAAGGTGCTGCACAAGGCGGAAAAAGGTAAGAAGGCCGATGGTGTCATCGTGCGGATTTTGGAACGGGGGCAGCAGCGCATTGTCGGCACCTTTGAAGCGGGCAGCAAGGGCTATGGCTTTGTGGTGGCCGATGATAAGAAGATCCCCAAGGATATTTTTGTATCCAGAGACCATACGAAAGGCGCAGTGACAGGCCATAAGGTGGTTGTGGAGATCATCGATTACGGCGAGGACAGACGCAACCCCGAGGGGAAAGTGGTGGAGATTCTGGGGCATGTCAACGACCCCGGCGTAGATATTCTGTCTGTCATCCGCAGATATGACCTGGCGGTGGAATTTCCCGATGCAGTTTATGAAGAAATCGAAAAAATCGGCACGGAAGTGGCGGAAGAGGACAAAAAAGGCAGAGAAGACTTGCGGGATTTGCTGACCATCACCATCGACGGCGAGGATGCCAAGGACCTGGACGATGCCATTTCCCTGCAGAAACTGGCAAATGGCAATTTCAAATTGGGCGTGCATATCGCCGATGTTTCCCATTATGTGAGAGAATATACGGAGCTGGATAAGGAAGCTTATGCCAGAGGGACAAGTGTGTATTTGGTGGACAGGGTCATTCCCATGCTGCCCCATAAGCTGAGCAACGGCATCTGCTCTCTGAATCCTCATGTGGACAGGCTGGCCCTCAGCTGCATCATGGAGCTGAACCAGAAGGGGGAAGTGGTGAGCCACCGCATCGCGGAAACCATCATCAATTCCGATTACCGCATGACCTATACAGCAGTGCGGGAGATTCTGGAGGAGGAAACCCCTGAACTGCTGGAGCAGTATGCAGAAATTCTGCCTATGCTGGAGGATATGGAAGAACTGCGCCAGATTTTAGGGGCAAAGAGAAGAAAAAGAGGCTCTGTGAATTTTGACCTGCCCGAATCCAAAATCATTCTGGATGAAAACGGCAAGCCCATCGATATACACCCTTACGAAAGAAGCATTGCCACAAATATGATCGAGGAATTTATGCTGGTGTGCAACGAGACCATCGCAGAAAATTCCTTCTGGCAGGAAATGCCCTTCCTGTATCGCAGCCATCAGGAGCCTGACGAGGAAAAACTGGAAAAAATGGAACAGTTCCTGCGGGGCTTTGGCTATTATCTGCGGAAGAAGGACGGCGAGATCCACCCTCGTGAAATTCAGAAGGTGCTGCAAAAGGCAGAGGGGACCGATGAAGAACGCATCATCACCCGCATGGTGCTGCGGAGCATGATGCAGGCCAGATATACGGCGGAAAACGGCGGACACTTTGGGCTGGCGGCGAAATATTACTGCCATTTCACCTCCCCCATCCGCAGATATCCTGACTTGGAAATTCACCGGATGATCAAAAAAATGCTCCATGGTGAGCTGGATGAAAAATCCTCTCTGGAATATCGCAGAAAAATGCCCGATTGGGCAAAGCATTGCTCCAAACAGGAACGCATCGCCGAGGATGCAGAGAGGGATACCGATGCTTTGAAAAAAGTAGAATATATGGAAGATAAGATTGGCGAAATTTACGAAGGCATCATCTCCGGCGTGACCAACTGGGGCATCTATGTGGAGCTGCCCAATACCATCGAAGGGATGGTCTCTCTGGCACAAATGGATGATGATTACTACGAATTCGACGAAAGAAATATGCAGGTATGCGGCAAACGGACGAAGAAAAGCTATCGCCTGGGGGACAGGGTGACGGTTTCTGTGGCGAAGGTAGACCGCATGATGGGTACCATCGATTTTGCCTTTGAAGAGGATTTTGAAACATTTGAGGACTAAAAGGAAAAGACACTCTCAGGAATGTAGTGGCGGCTTAAGAAAACATTAGTTCAGTTTTATTGATTTCTTAAGCCGCACTGCGAGGATGTCCCAATAAGAAAACATTTTTTGTTTTCTTATTGGGACTCCTCTGATTATGAGAGTGCCTTTTTTTAATCTCGGATGGCTGCAAGGATCAGGTCATCAAAGAGATAGTATTCAAATTGGGTGATACCGGGCAGTTCATCCTCCGGCATGAAATTACCTTCCAGTTCGATGCGCCAGCCAAGGCCCGTGTAGGTGCCGGAGCCGCCGTCTTGGTTTAGCTGGGTGGGGCGGGCAAAGATGGGCTTTTCAAAGCTTTTCAGGCGCAGCAGGTCTGTGGCTGCCATGGCAAACCAGAGAAGAAAGAAAAATAGAAAAACGAGAAAAAGGCGTTTGATGGTGCTTGTTTTCATTGGAATCTCCCTTTTTGAAAAAACTTTTCAGATGATTTTTGTTAAAACTATTATAACAGAAAAAGCTGGACTGTGGGTAAAACCCATGCAAATTTAAGGAAACCGTAGGAATTGGCATTTTGGGGAGGAAAAAAGGAAAAGAAGCCTGAAAAATGGGTATTCTTTGTAAATAAATTGAAATATTTGTCATGGAAACGTCATTTGATTTTTTCGCTATTCTATGGTATAGTTATTCCTGCAGTAAGAGTGGAAAGACAAAGAAGCAGGTGATTCTGTATGGCAAAGGCGAAGGGAACAAAGCTGATCGCCCAAAACAAAAAAGCATATCATGATTATTTCATTGAAGAGACCATACAGGCCGGTATTTCTTTGGCAGGGACAGAGGTGAAAAGCCTGCGGGCGGGCAAGTGCAGCCTGAAGGAAAGCTACATCCAGATCAAGGATGGGGAAGCATTCATCTATAACATGCACATCAGCCCCTATGAACAGGGCAATATTTTCAATAAAGACCCCCTGCGCCCCAGAAGATTGCTGCTGCATAAGGTACAGATCCGCAAATGGGACCATGAGGTTCGTGCTGCGGGCTATACGGTGGTTCCTCTGAAGGTTTATTTTGACCGCAGCTATGTGAAAGTAGATGTTGCGCTGGCAAAAGGTAAAAAACTCTACGATAAGAGGGACACCATTGCGAAAAATGATATGCGCCGTCAGGCGGAAAAAGATTTTAAAGTCAGAAATCTTACTTTGTAAAGAGTTGTCGTTTTACACCATTTCACTTTTGCGAGCGGAGAGATTCCAAAAGGGAAAAACTTCACTACCAAGGGGATGCAATGGTTTCGACGGGAGTCTTGAAAGTAGGGATAGCCATCCGCGGACCAGTGAACCGCGTCATCAAGCTGGAACCTTTTTAAAAAAGAAACGACAAAAATAATTTTGCACTGGCTGCCTAATTAACGGCGCCTGTCGGCCTCTGGTCTCTCGCTGCCAGAGAATCCGGCATCGACTTTGCGAGGCACTTTTCTGCCTAAGCTTTGCGGCAGGAAAAGATTCATGAAGCTACTGAGGGACAAAGCCTGTCATTCGGCGTTGTAACGAGGGAATGTCAAAAGACTGACTGTGATGGGAGAAGTTCTTATGGATGGGTTTTCGGACAGGGGTTCAATTCCCCTCATCTCCATATTTACAATGAAAAAAGCCTTGAGTTTTCAAGGCTTTTTTTATTTGCAAAAAAATGGGTATCAAAAAGAAGATGATTCCAACGGAGTGCCAACAAAAGAAATAATGGTATTTTTGATAGAAAGTGTCTATATGATCATAGATAACTTTGATATATCAAAAAGTGCCATTTCTCTTGTCTGTTATTACAGGTGGTGCTTTTCTAGGACAAATTGCTTGAAATTTTGTACTGCGGGTGGCAGATAATGGTCCTTCAAGGTAGCCATATAGAAATTTCGTTCCCAATAGGGGGAGGAAATCTGAATAATCTTCACATTCAGGCGGAGCATTTCCTCCATATAAGGTACCACGGCAATGCCGAAGCCTTGCGCCACCAAGCCGGCAATGACCTGGTCCTCCTGAATCTCATAAGCAATTTGTGGACGTTTCCCGATTTTATCGAAAAGCTGGTCGATGACCACCCGCAAACCGGAACTTTCTGCGAAATAGACATGGAGGTAGGGCAGGGTTTCTGTCAGGTCAACGGTGTGGCGGTTTGCCAGGGGATGGTTTCTGGGAACAATAAGCACTAAGTCCTGTTTGGAAACAGGGATATATTCAATGGACTTTTCTGAGTCTATCTTTGTGCAGAAAACCATGTCGAATCTACCATCCTTCAAGCCTTGAAGCAAGTTTTGGGAAACGTCGCTGCTGAATTGGAATTGCACATTTTTCCCTCTTGGATCCTTTAAAAAATCGGCTGCCAGCTCGGGGATAAAGGAAATGCCCAAAGTACGCAGAAAGCCTAATTCGATAATACCCTCGCCGTGTGAGATCCGTTCCATGGTCTGGATGCCGCTGTCCAGAATTTTCAAAGATTTTTGTACATAGCTGAGGAATTGCCTGCCATCCTTTGTTAGAAGGGAGGCGCGGTTTTTGCGTTCAAACAGAGTGACACCTAATTCAGCCTCTAGCTGGGCTATGGCATAGCTCAGGCTGGGCTGAGCGATACAGAGCTTTTCGGCGGCTTTTCCGAAATGATTTGTTTCCGCAAGGGTAACAAAATAACGAAGCTGATACAGATTCATAAGAATTCCTTTCTCCCATTTTTCTTATTGATCTTTCATTTTCTGTATTCAGTATATCACATGACATAGACAAAATCTATTAAAACATGACAAATAATCAATTTGTACTTTTGAAGATCCTGCGGTACACTGAGCAATAAAAAACACGACACCGAATTGCCAATGAAAAGGAAAATCCTTTTATTTGGCAGGTACTTCATGCAGCGGTGATGGCGATAGGCGTTGTGTTTGCCATCATTTTAAATATGCGTTTTGAAAAAGACGCTTGGGAAAAACAATCAAACTGTTACAAAAGAAAAGAGAAAAGAGGAACAATATGAAAAAAGAATTAGACTGTCTGAGAAGCATTATTGCAGACTGTGATCAAAAGATCACAGAGGCACTGAAAACAAGAATGGAGTGTATCGAAGGCATCATTGCCTATAAAAAAGAAAATGGTCTGCCTGTTTTGCAGCCGGAACAGGAAAATAAACAGCTGGCACAAGTGGCAAAGAATGTTGCAGGAACGGTATTTGAGGAAGAAATCTTACATATTTTCCGGGATATCATCGAAAACAGCAAGCGCATTCAGGCCAAGACCCTGTTTGATAAAAATATTCTGCTGATCGGCTTCATGGGGGCGGGGAAAAGCACTGTTTCTGCCAAGCTGAGCGAACTGCTGGCCATGGAGATCATGGAAATGGATGCCCATATCCAGCAGAAAGAGGGCATGACCATCAAAGAAATCTTTGCAGTCCACGGGGAGGAATATTTCCGCAACTGCGAAAGCAATACCCTCATTGAGCTGAAAGAACGCAAACACATGGTTGTTTCCTGCGGCGGCGGCGTACCCCTGCGGGAGAAAAATGTGGAGCTGATGAAAAACAGCGGCTATGTGGTCTGGCTGACGGCAACGCCCGAAGCCATCTATGACAGAGTTAAGGACAGCACAGAACGTCCTCTGCTGAACGGTAACATGAACATTCCGTTTATTAAAAATCTGATGGAAAGCCGCAGAGAAAAATATGAAAAAGCTGCGGATATCATGGTTGATACCACAGGAAAAGAGCCTCAGGAAATTTGTGAAGAACTGCTGCAAAAGCTTTCTGCACTGAGAAGATAAAGCATAATGGAAAATGTAAGGTGTGAAGGTTTGAATGTGGCTTTGCATATTGAAACAGAAGAAAAAGGAGGAAAAAGCAATGGAAAAAAGAATCACAGGCAAGACAGGGATGTATTGCCTCATCGGTACACCTGTAGGTCACAGCGGTTCCCCCGCCATGTATAACTACAGCTTTGCACAGACAGGTCTGGACAATGTGTATCTGGCTTATGATGTGCCTCTGGAAAAAACAGAAGAAGCAGTCAACGCACTGAAAGTGTTGGGCTGCAAAGGTTTCAATGTCACAATGCCCTGCAAAACAAAGGTTGCAGAACTGGTAGATGAACTGTCCGATGCAGCAAAGCTGATTGGTGCCTGCAACACTGTTGTGATCAAAGATGGCAAGCTGTACGGCAATAACACAGATGGTATGGGTTTTGTCAGAAACCTGAAAGAAAACGGCGTAGAGGTAAAGGGCAAACGCATGACGGTTATGGGCGCAGGCGGCGCGGCTACAGCGATTCAGGTACAGTTTGCTTTGGACGGAGCAGCGAAGATTTCTATTTTTAATAGAAAAGATGAATTCTATGATAACGCAGAACGCACAATGGCAAAAATCAAAGAAATGCTGCCTCAGTGTGAAGTAAATGTATACCCTCTGGAGGATACAGAAAAGCTGTATGCAGAAATTGCAGACAGCGATATTTTGGTAAATGCCACGAAGGTTGGCATGAAGCCTTTGGATGACCAGACATTGGTGGAAGATACTTCCGTATTTCGCCCCGATCTGGTGGTAGCAGATGTAGTATATAACCCGAAGGAAACAAAATTGGTGCAGTCTGCAAAGGCAGCAGGCTGTAAAGTTGCTGTCGGCGGCATCGGCATGCTGCTGTGGCAGGGTGCGGTAGCCTTCCATCTGTTCACAGGCAAGGACATGCCCACAAAAGATGTGTATGAACTGTTCTTTCAATAAGAGATTTCTTCAAGCATACAATGGGAGACGGAGAATAATCTCCGTAAAAACAGAAATAACAAGGCCTTCTACGATAGAATAAAAATATCGTGGGAGGCCTTCATTACTTTGATTGTCTGCACAATGAAAAATAACACCAGAGTATTCTGGTGCTATTTTCATATATATTGGAGAGGGATATTAGAATATTAAATTCCTAATTTTTCTTTCATGTACGCTACATCTGTGGATTTCCCTGTGTAGAGTTCGATTGCGATCAGTGCCTGGAACAGCATCATGCTCATACCATTATACACTTTGGTGCAGCCTGCTTCCTTTGCCTGCTTCATCATCACTGTTTCCCGGGGAGCGTATACAGTATCTGTAACGATCAGTTCAGGGTGGAAGAAGGAAGGATCAGGAATATTGGACAGGTCTTCCAAGGGATGCATCCCTACGCCTGTTGCATCACAGAAAATATCTGCTTCCTGCATTTTTTCTTTCAGTGTTTCCAGATCTGCCAGGTCATGGAGTGTTGCTTTGCAGTTTGTTTTTTCATTGATCTTCTGAACGATCTCCTCGCCGCGGGCGTAGAAGTCGTCTTTAATATTGAAGATATGAAGTTCTGCAATGCCGTCCAGTGCGCCTCTGACTGCGATTGCTGTTGCAGCGCCGCCTGTGCCGATCAGAACCATTTTCATTCCTTTAAAATCGATGCCTTCCTCTTTGATACCCTGCCAGTAGCCCATACCGTCAGTGTTATAGCCTTTCAGTTTGCCTGTAACCTGACCGTTTTCATCACGGGTATTGACAACTGTATTGATGGCGCCGCAAAGTGCAGCTGCTTCATCTACTTCTTCCAGATATTTATGCACAACTGTTTTGTTGGGCATGGAGATATTGGAACCCAGCATTTTCAATGCGCGGATACCGTTTACAGCTGCTTCCAAGGAATCATTGTTTACTTCAAAGGCCAGCTGAATCACGTCATCGCCGTTTTTATCATAAGCGAGATTGTGTGTTGTGGGAGACTGTGTATGACGAATGGGGTAAGCCATCAAACCAACTAATTCTGTATGTCCTGTAACATTAGGCATAATTTATTCCTCTTTTCTTCTTATTTTTATTTTTTCTTTTTAGGTTTTTTCTTTTGTTATTTCAGGTCGTTCAAATCCAGGAAACCTTTGTTATCCAATACGTTCAGGATTGCACGGCCATCCATTGTGCCTTCCATGATACGACGAGCGCGTACGGAGTCACCAATGGGATATACATATGTATTGGTATCTGCAAATTCTTCTTCCAGCATAGGCAGGATAGGATTATTTGCTCTCATACCCAGACAGTTGAAGCCCAGATCGAATGTCAGATCTTTGATTTCGCCTTCGGGTGTTTTTACAACGAATGCATTTTCTTTTACTTCCTGCAGGGCTGTGTTCACATATTCTTTTACACCATATTTATCATGGGTTTCACGCATGGAGCACTTTGTAACAGGGTCAGCCATCATACCGATCTGAGGCAGCATATCTACGATAGAACATTCCGCACCACGTTCTGCGAAGTATTCGATCACGTCCAGACCTACAGAGCCGCCGCCCATAACAACAACTTTTTTGCCTTTGCAGAATTCATCAGGATATTTACCTGCATTCAGGTTGTTGATCATATCAAAGATTGTGCCTACATTGCCGGCTGCGATGTTTTCTTTCAGGCCGGGGATGGGAGGAACAACGGGAACGGAGCCGGTTGCATTCACAACAATATCGGGTTTAAAGCTCTTGATTTTTTCGATTGTTGCTTCTGTATTCAGGAACAGATACAGGTTGGGCAGTTTTTCTGCGCGTTTTTCCAGATATCTGGGGAAATCTTTCATTCTGTTCTTGCTGGGCAGGTCGGAAATAAATGTGGACAGACCGCCAATGTGGTCTGCTTTTTCCAGTACGAATACATTACAGCCCACTTCTGCTGCTGTACAAGCTGCTTCCATACCAGCAGTACCTGCACCAACTACAACAACATTGCAGTTTTTATTTACTTTCAATTTTTTATAAACATCGCCTTCAGGAACAGCGGGGTTTACTGTACAACGGATGGGGCGGTTTGCACCGATACGGTTGCCGGCACAGCCTACATTACAGGAAATACATTTGCGAATCATTTCTTCTTCGCCATTCTGTACCTTTGCCACCCAGTTGGGATCTGCGATCAGACCACGACCCATACCAACGATATCTACATCGCCGCTTTCCAGTACTCTTTCCACCACTGCGGGGTCACGATAGTTGCCGGCATTGATGACGGGTTTGCCGAATTTTTCTTTCACGGCTCTTGCCTGATAAGAACGCCAGCCATCGGGCAGGAAGTTGGAATCGATCTGGTACTGCAGAGAGGGATTCAGGCCGCAGGATACGTCATACATATCTACAAATTCATCCAGATATTCCAGATATTCCAGTGTGTCTTCCAGTGTATTGCCGCCGGGCACACGTTCTTCTGCAGAGATTCTTACGATGATAGGGAACCAGGGGCCAACCTGTCTGCGTACTTCTTCCAGCACCATACGGGGGAAACGCAGGCGGTTTTCCAGGGAGCCGCCGAATTCGTCTGTTCTCTTATTATAATAGGGAGAAATGAACTGGCTCATCAGGTAGGAGTGACCACAATGGATTTCCACTGCGTCAAAGCCGATTGTCTGTGCTCTCTTCGCTGCTTCACCATATTTTTTCACAGTTGTCAGGATTTCTTCTTTTGTCATGGGGCGAGGGATTTCGCCGCCTACTTTTGTAGGAATGTTAGAAGAAGATACGGTTTCCATACCTGTTCTTGCAGAAGAAGCAGATGCACCTGCATGGTTGATCTGAATTGCAACAGTTGCGCCATTCTTGTGCAGGTCTTCAACCAGCTGATAGAAACGAGGCATGAAGCTGTCATGGTCGATACGGATCTGGCTTGTGCCGTTGGAACCTACGGGATATTCCACGTTGGCATTTTCCAGAATGATCAGACCAACACCGCCTTTGGCACGAAGGGAATAATAATTCATGTGACGGTTGCTCATTTCGCCGCTTGTTTCACCATAGTTTGTACCCATGGGAGTCATTGCGATACGATTGCGAATTGTTGTTCTTTTTACGGTTAAGGGTTCAAAAATTTTAGAATACTTTTTCAAGACGTTGTCCTCCTTATACTTTTGACTCACATAAGGCATTTCTCTTGTTTGTGACAACCTCATTATAAACCCCAAAATCCATAACGTAAAATACATTTGTTGTTTACTTTTGATACATTCAAGCTATCAATCTTCCGTGGAAGTTTTTTCCATAATATAGGACATAAAGCGTTCTACCACGGGAATCTGGTAGTGGTCCTTCAGCCAGAACATATACGTCTGGTTAATCAGTTCAATATCATTCAGCTTATGAATATTGATGCGGTGTTCATCCATTTCGTAGATACGAGGTACCAACGCAATACCAAAATCTTCACTTACCAA
>SFGI01000061.1 GCA_004557645.1 [Eubacterium] saphenum
ACATCAATCATAGCTCCTGCTACTACACCTGCATCTCCTGCTCCTAAACCAAGCGAAGTAATTATGGCCGCCTTTACCACAGATAATGTAAATTGGTGAATCTTCAAACTAAATGTTTCGGTATGTGGCTTATATTGGCACGAACTTGCTCTTGTTGTCAAATTATCGGAATTGGATATCGAATTACTAGAATCAGGTGCCGTAATTGGATATTCAAAATGCTGCCTTTGTTCTGTCGAGGGAATGATTACCATATGTTCATCAACTTTTATGCTAACACTATCCACAACAACTCTGTCCTTCTGAATTTCTCCATATTCTGTATACAAAGTCGTTTCTCCGTTAATAGTCATGTAATATTTAGCATACATTGTTGTATCTGTATCTTTTTGCTCAATAATCTTAATGCCATTTAATGTATCAGCTCCTACAGATGAGGCGAATACTGATTGCGCTGACAATGAAAATAACATGACAACTGCTAAAACTACAGAAATCATCTTTTTAAATATTCCTTTCATATTCCTTTTTCTCCCTTCTCTGCATTTGTTCAAAAATTATTTACAAAGAATCAATAACTCCTATTTACATGTGCACTTTTATGTTAGCTATAGCTAACTTCATAGTATCATATGTGCAATATTTTGTCAATCGTCCCACAAAGCATTGTTTTAATATATTTTTTCACCAAAGTGAAAAGTTGATTTATTTCCACTTTCTAATTAATAGTCATCTGGCTAATTACTGAGCTTTCATACTACACAATATCTTCCATTTCCCCTCATCTTTCTCCAATACAAGTTTAAACTGCGACACCTGTGTTGTCATGGTCTGGTTATCCAGATATTTCACCGCAAGGGAAGCTGTCACCTGATTCCCTTTTCGGTTGTAAACCGGATTCACCAGTTCCGAGAAGATATATTCTTTCCCAACAGGTTTCAGCACGCCCTCATTCACATAATAGGTCAGCTCCTTTGCGGTTGCCGTAGGGTACAGCTTGAAAAAGGTAGTGAGAAATTCGTTGATTTCCTCCGTAGTGATGGAATCCACCGTACCGTCACTTTGTACTGCTTTTGGAGTGTAGCCGGATTTTACGGGAACGCTGGTGATGGTAGGATTCTGAACAATCGTCAGGTTTCCAGAGCCATCCACATAGACTGTCACCTGATAAGCGGAACGGACGGTTTTACTGGATTCCCCCTCTGTGATACGCTGTTCTACCGTATAGGTCACTTGATAATGCTGCTCCTTTTCTTCTATGATTTCCCATATCTGAAAGTCAGTCAGGGCAGACGATACGGGGATGTCCTTTCGGACGGTATCTACATTCAGGGCTTGCAGTTCTCCGGTGAGATACCCTTTTAAAGCATTTGTCCGGTTATCAATGGAAGCGGCGGACTGTTCCCATGAATAGTAGACTTCTGCGAAATTCTCCACAAAGTTTTCTATCTTGTGGGTGTCAATGATTTTTTCCTCAATCACTTTGGTTTCATGAACAGTGTGGATGTCTATCGCCGTGAAATTCTTATAGACGGCAAACAGGAAACTCACCGCCAGAAGCACCCACAGGGCAATCACGGTTTTTTTTGGGTATTGACTTTGTAAACTTTCAGCTTCTTTTCTTTCTGCTTTTTCTGGTTTTCCTCTTTTCTAATCTGAATCATATCGGTTCATCCTTTCTATTGTTTGATTCGTCCGGCTCCGGCAAGGTGCTGTTGCCAGTAGGAGCCTGTCAGGTCTGCATAACCAATGGGATTTCCGGCATGGTACATCTGGTTATTTCCCACATATAGCCCCACATGGGTGATATAGGTTCCGGCGTTATAGGTGGAGTGGAAAAAGACCAAATCCCCTGCTTTTGCTTCGGACAGAGGGATGTGCTGTGTTACATTGTACTGTTCCTGTGCTGTCCGTGGCAGGGCGATTCCTGCCTTGCCATAGCACCACTGCACCAGTCCCGAACAGTCAAAGGAAGTGGAGGGGGAATCGCCCCCGTACACATACGTCCAGCCCTCATACTTTAAGGCTTCCTCCATGATAGCCTGCACCGTTTCATCATCAAACTGTGCCACGGTCAGGTATTCCGATACCAAGAAGACATAGAACATATTTCCGTAGGAATACCGCCAGCCCCCGTTTTTCTCTACGGCAACAGGGTTGGTGTAGGTGACTTTCTTTCCGCCGGATTTTTCCCTTGCGAAGCTCTCTGCCAGTTCAAAGGTGTACTTTTTCCCGTGTCCTGCCACATAGTCCAGGAAGCCGCCGCCGTAATTGTAGGATTGAATCACACTGTTTAGGTCACAGCCCTTTGTTTCTGCTGCTGTAAGCAGTTCCGAGAAATATTTGCAGCCCTGTTTGATGGATTCCTCTGTGTTAAGGGAGTTCGGGGGAATACCCAGAGATTCCGAGGACTGCATAACGTCTTCCAGCGTGCCGCCGGATTCCACCTGAATGATGGCGAGCAGCACATTTAAGTATTCCTCTATGCCATATTCCCTTGCATACTTTTCCAGCATAGGTTTATGGGCGAGGACTTCCTGTGATACGCTCACGCCCCCATAGATAAGGTTTCCGCCACTTCCGCCGTCTTCCTCATCCGAGAAGACAATCACCACCAAGAGGAGCATGGAGAACATCATCACGAACACGCCGGAACAGGCAAAGAAAAGGTGTCTTAACTTCATGTTTTCTCCCCTTTCTTTTGTTTGGCAGCCGCTTTTCCCGTTTTTGTCCACTCCTTTCTGGCGGTGGTACGCCGGATGGTAAAGTTCGATTCCTTAACCACAGGGGCAGCCCGTTTTCTTTCCGGTATCACAGGAGCCGTATCGTTCTGGACAGGTCTTGCCGGACGGGGCGCAGCAGGTGTGATAGCAGGAGCTATCTTTTGTCTTTCATCTGGTTTGTCTGGGGAAACCGGAGGGACTATCTGGCGTTCTGTCCTTACAGGCGGTATCTGTTCGTGGTGGATGGAAGCCGCTTTTACCACCGGAACCGAAGTCCGTTCCGCTACAGTTCCCCCATAAGAAACCTGCCCCCGTTCCCTAATAGCTGGGGAAGCTGGCTGCTTTGTCTTTGCAGTGGCAGGGCGTTCATGGACGGGAGCCACCCCTTTGGGTGCTTCGGAAGCTGTCTTTTGCGTCTGTTTTGCCTGTTCCAGTTCCGCCCTGCGTTCTGCAATGGTCTGTCTGCGGCTTTCTGCCTGTGCGTTCCGCTGTTCAGCTCTGGCAGTTCGGGTCTGGGTCACACTGGAAGTAAAATCCCGTACTCCCTCTGACACCTGTTTTTTCCCGTGGTAAAGGGCGTACTTTGCATTGACGGGCAAATCCTTTGCCTGCTCCCGAAGCTGTCCAGTAGTATCGGCTATTTTATCTTTGGTATCTGCCACCGCACCCACAGCAGAACCAGCCCGTTTCCATGCGGATTTCTTTTCCGGTGCTGCCTGTCCATTTGGTCGGGTGTGGTCTGCCTGTGTACGTTTGGAAGAGCCGGAGTTGGAAGCATTTCTCTGGTCTGAGCCAGCCTGCTTTCCTGCATGGTATGCAGCCGTTCCAGCCCCAAGAGCCGCCACAGAACGCCCTAACTTATGCTGTAAACGGTGCATATGGGCGTGCATGAGCATACGGGGTCTTCGCATGATACGGCTTCCCATGCTTTGGGAATCGCCACTCTGTAAGGAGAACATCCCCATCAAATCCCCCAGCTTGAAATAAATTCCGGCAAAGGTCACTATCTGCAAGAACGCTGTCAGGAAGAACGGATATTCCCCAGACAGGTTGTAGAGCATGGTGGAAATACTGAACGCTACCGTGATAATCAGGGTGATTCCGGCTCTGGTAAGGATGGTGTTGAACAGTTTCGTGATGGCACGTTTTGACATCCCCTCAAAAGAGGGAACCATGCTAAGGAGAAAGCTCACAGGCAGGAACATGGCGTAGATGATAAAAAGCACCTGTGAGAAAATCATTATCCCCGTGAGCAGGAATACAAAAACAGAGATACCGATATTGAACATGAACAGGAAGAAGACGGTTCCCAATCGGTTGATGGTCTTTGTGATGGTAAGGTTGGTGTTTTCCCTGTCTTCGATTTCCTCCACCACGATTTCTTCCCTGTCCTGCCCGTTGTTTTCATTTGGACTGGTTGAAAGCAGGCTTTCCACACGGTCTGCTCCAATGCTTTCCACATCCGAATTGCCGTATTGCAGCAG
The DNA here is from genome assembly GCA_004557645.1 of [Eubacterium] saphenum. Lineage (GTDB taxonomy): Bacteria > Bacillota > Clostridia > Lachnospirales > Anaerotignaceae > Anaerotignum_A. Next base: position 4,208 of record SFGI01000061.1, read on the forward strand.
GAGCCACGGCTGCTTTACCTGAATGGAAAACAGGCTGTCCCGTATCAAATCCACGCTGTCTTTTCCCTGACTTTCCGAGTTGGGCAGCACAATCTTTGTGCCAAGGGTCAGGCTGGCATTGCTGATGTCTGCGGAAAATTCATTGATTTTCCCGATATAATCAGGAGCGTAGGCGATAAAGGCAGAGGACAGCACGAACACTACCACAAAATTGACAACGGCATGGATGGCTTTTGTAGTTTCCCGTTTGATAAGCCCTGTGTAGGCAACGTAAATCCCCACCACCAAAATGAGAATCAGCAGGAACCCGATATAAAATCCCTCCGAGGACAAGCCGCCTGTGGTAACGCCTGCAAGGGTCTGCATATTTTTCCCGATGGAATCCGCCGTGGAGGAAATGAAGTCCAGCGAGTAGGCTTCCTGAATCAGATACCCTGTGGCGTTGGAAAGGTACAGGCTGATGGTCCAGATAAAATTTGTGATGGCATACAGCCCGTACATTACCTGTTTTCCGATACCGTCCAGCCAGTTCCACGGGAGCCAGTCCCATCCGCTGTCCACATAAAAATCAAGCTGGTAGTTGTCCAGAGGATATTTGCTGTATTCGTTGGCAGCGTCCACCGTATCATCCACCAGTCCGGCAGCGTGGGCGGCAGTACCGACTTTTCCTGCTATACTCCCGATTTTTTTTAAAGAGTTTTGTCCCTTTATCCGGCAAGGGACAAGGGCTGTCCCCTGCTGGATGGGCTTTCTTATCTTCATTCCTCCACCTCTTTTCTTACGGGCGGTCTGGTGTCAAAGGCATGGAACAGGTCTTCAAAGATAGGGTGGAACTGTATCACTCCTACACGCCCGTACAAATCACTGATAAGGCACTGTCCGTTTTCTAAGTCACGGAGCCGTTTCTGGTTGTTTTCATCTTCGGAATCCACCCCGAAAAAGGTGAGGGTCTTCTTGATTTCGTTGATGTCCGTGGAACGGAACGCAAACTTCAAGCCCAGATTGTTTTTCAGTTTTTCATCCAGCAAATCGTCCGTGTTCTGGGTCACAAAGTAAACGCCTGCGTTCATGGCACGT
>SFGI01000026.1 GCA_004557645.1 [Eubacterium] saphenum
AAATCTTGCTTTTTTCAATGGATTGTATTATAATATCTTCCAGTTGTTAAATTTGCTACTGTGGCTCAGTTGGTAGAGCAGCTGATTCGTAATCAGCAGGTCACGGGTTCGAGTCCCGTCAGTAGCTGACCAGGCATAGTCTTTTGACTATGCCCTTTTTTTCACAGAAGAAAGGAGAGCATCATGCAGAAAAAAGATATCCTTGAACTGAAGCGTCGCTTCAAAAAAGATGCCTGCACTTTTACGAAAATGCGCGGCTGCTATGTAGACAGTCAGAAAAATATTATTTTACATATCAACGAGACCTTCCTTAATCTGGAAGAAGAGGAATTTTATAAATATCTGGAGATCGCCAAAAAAGCCCTTTCCGGCACCATCGGCAACAACCTGTTGGAGCTTTCCTTCCTGAAAGATGAAGCAGGCACCGAAGCCCAGAAATTCTTCCTTGCCCTCAGAGACAGCGGCTTGAAAGGCGATGGTCTGCTGGATCTGCTTTATGAACGCATCATTCGGGAATATGAATACGCAGGGAACTACCTGATCCTGCTCTTCCATGATGCCTATGACGTGATCACAAAAACCACAGACAACAACAAACTGGACGAATCTGAAGAGGTCTATGAATATATCCTCTGCGCCATCTGCCCTGTCGAACTGACAAAGGCAGGTCTGGGGTATCATAAGGATAAAAATATCATCGCGCCCCGTATCCGTGACTGGGTGGTATCCGTTCCAGAAACTGGCTTCCTTTTCCCTGCTTTTTCCGATCGAAGCAGCGATGTAAATGCCATGGGTTATTTTGTAAAGGATGCAAAAAAAGCGCAGCCCGATTTTATGAAAGAGGCTTTGGGCTGTGAACCCAAGCGTACCGCAACGGAAGAAAAGAAAGCCTTCCACGGGATTTTGAAGGAAGTGATCTCCACAGAGGTGGAAGACCCTGCCAACCTGATTTTGGATATCCAGCAGGATCTGAGCGATATGGTGGATGAGCATAAAAACATATTCGAAAATGAACCTGTCTTGCTAACCGCTCCCGCCATTCGGGAAGCCATGGCGGATAAGGGCCTTTCTGAGGATGTCATCACAAAGGTAGAGGAAATCTGTCAGGAAGAATTTGGCGATGCCCCTCCCCTTGCGGAAAACCTCATCGACAATAAAGCCCTGAATGCCCGTGCTGCCGCAAAAAAGGCAGAAGTTCTGGCACTGGAAGTGGAGGCACTGAAACAGCAGTTGGAAGAAAAGGCAGAAACCACTCCCGCGGAAGCACCTGAAAAGGAAATCATCCTGCAGGTTTCCCCTGAAAAACTGCCTGTCATCAAAACAGAGATCATTCATGGCAAAAAATGTATCATCATCCCCCTGGAAGAGGATGAACACGCCACTGTCAACGGCAACGAACTGGAGGAAGCCCCCTTCTGATGGAAACGTCCTAAAAATCAAATGAACATACGCAAAAATGCAGGATATGAACAAGCATACCCTGCATTTTCTATTCTGTACCGTATTTCTTCGGTCGCAGACCGATAAATGGAACAATCCCAAATTTACTTTGCTCTCCGCACCGGTCTGACATATTTCCAGAAGCGTGCGGGGTCAAAGTAAAAATAAAATACTCGTCCGGGGGAAAGGTCAAGACAATACTCCGTTTCCGAAAAATCGAAGGCTTTCATTGCCGCTTCCATTTTTTCCTCCACACTGCCGCATTGCTGCTCAAAATCAAAGGGGCCATGTTCAAAAACGATATATTCCCTTTCCGGAACATCTATCATCTGCATCTGAGGCGGAACCTCCCCATTATATTCCATAGGAAGGCGCACACCATAGCATTCTGCCAAAGGGATGCCCCAACTACAGATTCTGCCGGCGGGCTCATTGATGTATGCCATGATCTGCCCGCTGCCGCTGTCCGCTTCGCTTCCGCCTGCATCATCCAGTTTTCCTTCGATACTATCCAGCAAACCGCAAATCGTTTCGCAGTCCTGCCCGGGAATCAGGCTTTGCTTCTGCCAAAAATCATAGTATCCAATGCTTTCATAATTTTTGATATGTAAAAATTTATGGGCGGGAATCGTCACAAAATAAACCTTTACATCCTCTGAAGATTTCATCATACCAGTTCCTCCAATACCTAATAAGTAGCAGTCAAAGGGCTTTAGGATGGTACGCAGCAGAACAGGTACAGGCTTTCGCCGGTATTCCCTCGGCGTAATCCCGTAGGCTTCTTTAAAAGCGCGGGTAAAGGCTTCATGGGAGGAAAAACCATATTTCAAAGCAATATCCAAAATGCCTGTTTCCGTATCCCGTATCTCTTTTAACGCAAAGGCCAATTTTCTGTACCGCAGATAGTCTCGAAACTGCATCCCGGAAATTTCTTTAAACTTTCTGGAAAGATAAAATTCCGAATACCCAAGTTTCTGAGAAAGTGAACGCAGAGTCAATGCTGCATCCTCCTGCTTTTTGATGCAGGCATCAACCTCCTCTATCATGACCTGAATCTGCTTCTGCCATTGGTTCATATACCCTTTCACCTCGCTCCAACTGCTCTGCTCTCACTATACTTCAATGGAAGAAGAATTGCTTGATTCTACTTGCTCAATTTCCCAATATTCCATAGAATCTATGAAAAGTATATCTTATATTTTTAGGCAAAGCAAGAAAGCTGCCGCAGACGTTCAACATCTACAGCAGCTTGTTTGTTTACTCTTTTTTATGCCTTAGCTGTATAGGGTGCCAGTTCCAAACGAATGAAGAAGCCTCTGTCATGCTGGCATACGGGGCACATGGCAGGCGCCTCCTTCCCTTCATAAACGAAACCGCAGTTCAGACACATCCATTTACATTCCACATCATTGATGAAAAGCTTATTCTGTTCCAACAGGTCTGCCAGCTGACCGAAGCGATCGCCGTGGATCTTTTCGATGCCCGCGATGTGGTGGAAGGATGCCGCAACCTTAGGGAAGCCTTCTTCCATGGCCTTATCACCAAAGGCTTTATACACAGGGTCAAATTCTTCATATTCGTTATGCTGGGCTGCCCGCAGAACCTCCAGCACAGATTCATAAATATCCACGGGATAGCTGCCGTCGATATGAATATTTTCCCCCGACAGCTCCTTCAGGTGGTTATAAAAAATCTCTGCATGCTCCTTTTCCTGATTGGCGGTGAAGGTAAACACCGCCTCCACCACATGCATCTTCTGCTGTTTTGCCTGAGATGCCGCAAAGGTATAGCGGTTTCTGGCCTGGCTTTCCCCTGCGAATGCCCGCATCAGGTTTTCCTTTGTTTCACTGTTTTTAAAATCCATTTCAAATCCTCCTTCTGTTTAAAGCAATTTATGCTCTGCTTTTGCTTTCAAAATCTCCCATCTTCGGTCGATCTCCTTCTGCATCTCATCGGTGATGTTCTTATATTTTTCATTGGTCAGGTGCTTCGTCCGCCCCATCATTTTCAGCCAGTCCGTTACAGGAATCTTTCTCTGCCCCGGGTCATAGCTGATGGTGGTGATGCCCTGTTCCACTTCGTACAAGGGGAAATAGCAGCTATCCACCGCCGCACCGATGACCCTACGTTCCAGATTTGGCTTATCTCCCCAGTTCAACGGGCAGGCAGAAATGGCTTTGATATAGGCCATACCATGATATTGGGCATAATGCTGGGCTTTTGCCGCCTTTTTGATAAAATCCACAGGATTGGATTCCGCCGCCGTCGCCACGTAAGAGATACCCGTTGCCGCCATGATCTGAGGCATATCCTTATGGAAAAAGGTCTTGCCGTATTGGGCCTGCCCCACATGAGAAGTACTGCTTTTCGCCCCCATGGGTGTAGAATAGGAAAGCTGATAGCCTGTATTCATATAACCGCCGTTATCGTATTCAAAGAGGATCAGGCGATTGTTGCGGATGGCAGTCCCCAAAGCGGAGCCCATGCCGATATCCATGCCACCGTCGCCGCTGACCATGATAAAGGTGATCTCGCCATCAGGATATTCCCCTCTTCTTTGCCGTTCCCGGAACATTTCCGATAAGCCTGTCAAAGTGGCTGCACCATTCTGAAACAGGTTATGCACATAAGGCACTTTAAATGCTGTTTTGGGATAGCCTGTTGAAACGACCATGCCGCAGCCTGTCTGGAACAGCAGCACCACATTCCCTTCAATGCCCCGCAGCAGCAGGTTCACATTGACAGGGATGCCACAGCCGGGGCAGGCTCCGTGTCCGGGGGCGATACGCTTGGGTATCTCCGTCGTCTCATTCAGCCTGCCGCCCTCCACCTGCAGTTTACCATCCTGCATGATACATTTTGTCAGCCCCAGCTTTGTTTCCTTTTCCGTAAGGGGCGCAAAATACTGTTCCTCAGCCACGGGTTCCCCGGGATATTTCCCAAAATAGTCGAACCGTTCCGCATCTGGGTCGTAGCAGGACAACAGCATTTCTTCCGCATCCTTCTCATAAAAATCCTTACCGCCCAAGCCATAGATACGGGTCAGCACCTTTGCTGCAGAGCCTTTTTCCTGCAGCATAGCCTTCAATTCCATGGAAAGATTGCCGCCCTTTGCGCCGTAGCTGTCCTGTCTGTCGCCCACAAGGATGGTCTTGGCGTTTTTACAAAGCTCATATAATTCTTCCGCAGAGTACGGACGCAGGATGTTCGTTGTAAAAACCCCCACTTTTTTGCCCTGCTCCCGCAATTTGTCTACTGCCACCTTCGCCGTGTGGTATGCAGAGCCAAGCAGATGCAGCACCACTTCTGCATCCTCCGTGCGGTATCCTTCCGCAGCGGCATATTGCCGCCCTGACAGCTTATAATAGGCATCAAAAACAGAAGGAATCACGGTCTTTGCCGCTTCCATAGCCTGATGGAGCTGAAATTTATTATTCAGCACATCGGGCTCATTCATATAAGAACCGATGGAAACAGGATGTTTCAAATCCAAGGCAGAATATTCCGCATTGTATTTCCCGATGAACGCCTGCACCGTCTCATCCTTTTCAAACACCATGCACCGCCGCTTCTGGTGGCTGGTGAAAAAACCATCGAAAGCCACGATAACGGGCAGCTTCACCTGCTCCGCAATTTTCAGGGCACAAATGTTCATGTCATAGACCGCCTGGGGTGTATTTGCAAAGAGGATGATCCAGCCCGTATTCAGGCAATACATGATATCGCTGTGGTCGCCCTTGATGCACAAAGGCCCGGAAACCGTCCGACAGGCCACATTCATCACCATAGGGAACCGTGTCCCCGACTGGACAGGCAGCTGTTCCAGAGCATACAGCAGCCCATTGGCACTGGTGGCGTTGAACACCCGCCCGCCGCCGGTGGATGCCCCATAGCAGATGCCCGCCGCACTATGCTCCCCTTCCGCCGGGATCATGCAGATCTCATGTTCCCCGTCAGCCTTCATCTGGTCGAGAAATTCGGCGATCTGGGTTGAAGGCGTGATGGGGTAATAGCCCATGACATGATAATTGATCTGCTTCGCTGCATAGGCCGCCACTTCGTTGCCGCTTTCAAATAAAACCCTTTGCTGTTCCATCAAACCACACCTCCATCCACCCGTTTTTCCGTCAGGAAAGATTCACTTGTGATCCAGGAATTGGGGCCTGCGTCCTCAAATTCCATTTGATCCACGATCAGGTCTTTGTTCCGCACGAACCATTTCGGCTGGGGATGCTCCCGTTCCACGCCCATGACAAGGGCATTGGTGGGGCAAACATCCACGCATCGCAGGCATCCCTTGCAATGGTGATAATCCAGTCCCCGATTCACCATAGCAGGCTTGCCTTTGTATTCCCCTTTTTCAAATTGAAACACCATATCGGGGCAGGTGCTGTCGCACAGCCCACAGTTGATACAGTTTTCCTGTATAAACAGAGGAATATACCCTTCCCTGGAAGCAGAAAGGTCGTTGGAGACGGTACTGCCAAAACGGGGATTTGTGCCGCCGATGGGGGCGTTTTCATAGCCCCATTTGTTTTTCGCTTCCTGATAGGGCACTCTTTCGTAAGTCCCATCCTCTTTAAAAAAAGCAGATTTCGTTTCCTGATATCCACGCCGCAGCCCTTCCAGATTTGCTTCCAGCAAAGCAGGATATTTCTTCCCAATAGTCTCTTTTGCGATTTCCTCCGCCGCTTCCAAAGGGACAAAGCCGCTGGCCTTGGCAATCGCACCCAGCATGACCATATTTACCCTTGTTTTCGCTTCTATGGCAATGTTCAGGGCATCGATGCAGAAAATCTCGCCGCCGCAAAGTTTCAGCCGCTTTCGCATTTCCTCCGGAGAAGCATCCGTATTGATGACGATTTTTGTTTTTTCCGTCACCCCCGCTGTCACGGGCAGTTTTCCCGCCAGCGCTTCATGGAACAGCCCTAAAATATGGGGCGTTTCCACGGGGCTGTTGATGCCGATTTCCCGGTTTTCCTCCGCCCAGCGGATATAAGCTTTCACCGGGGAACCTCTCTTTTCCGAACCGTAGCTGGAAAAACTGGCAGCGTTCAGCCCCAGGGTCACCGCCCCCAATTCCCCCAGCATCTTGCCGCAGAGATTGGCCCCCAGACCACCGATGCTTTCCAGTCGAATCTCAAAATACCCATTTTCATTTGTTACAGGCAATTTCATCCCATTCCCTCCTTTTCCTCTCTAGTATGGGCGAAATTGGAACGCATATACGCTTTATACGTTCTCTTCCATCAGCCGATGCAATTCTTTTAAGTCCTTCTGGGGTGCGAAGCAATGCTGCCCCCGACAGAGATAATAGACCTCGCCCCCATCTGGAATGGGATACTCCGCTGTAAAAGGTGCGATCTTTGCCAACCGTTCCTGGTTCTCTTTGGTCTTGCACAATACAGACAACCCCATCTCTCGATTCTCCCATAGAAAAGCCAGAAATGCTGCCGATGGTTTTTCTTCTGCAGAAACACAAATCAGTTCCATAGCAGGATACAGCACCTCTCCCATAGCGAAAAGCCCAAAGCAATTCCCCGAAGGCATCCCTTCCATTGCCCCTGCCAGGAAAGAAAGCTGCTTGTCTCTTTCCTCCATCCATTTGGGTTCGCCTGTCAATGCCGCCAGCTTGGCGAATACATACCCTGCCACAGAATTGCCCGAAGGCAGTGCCCCATCATAGGTTTCCTTCGGTCGATGGATCAGCTGCTCCCCATCCTTGGCATAGAGATAGAGTCCGCCCTTTTCCTCTCCGAACCATTCCAGCATCATTTCTGCCAGATGTGCCACCTGTTCCAGATAACGCAAATCGAAAGTAGTTTCATATAATTCCAACAACCCAAAGGCATAAAAAGCATAGTCATCCAACTGCCCTTGATAAGCTGCCTCTCCATCCCGATACCGCAGATACAGCCGCCCATTTTCATCGGTCAGCCGATTTTCGATAAAAGTCACCGCTTTTTTTGCAGCATCCAGATAGGCTGCATTCCTCAAAAAAAATCCGGCTTTTGCCAAAGCCCCGATCATCAACCCATTCCAGGAAGTCAAAATCTTGTCATCCAGATGCAGTATCGTCCGCTGTTTCCGATATTCGTATACCTTCTGACAAAGACCTTCCATTTTTTCATTTTTCTCCTCGGAAGGTTCCTCTCTTAAGCGGTTGGGGATGGATTTTCCATCGAAATTCCCTTCTTCTGTAATATGGAAATAGCGGCAAAACTCTACCGTATCTTTCCCTAAAATGGAGCGCAGCTCTGTCGGTGTAAAAACATAATATTTTCCTTCTACGCCTTCGCTGTCTGCATCCTGCCCACAGAAAAAGCCCCCTTCTTCGTCCGTCAATTCCCGCAAAACGTAATCTAGGGTTTTCTCTGCCACGGTTCGATAAAAGCTTTTCCCCGTCTGCTGATATCCTTCCAGATAAACATAAGCCAACAGGGCATTATCATAGAGCATTTTTTCAAAATGTGGCACCAACCACTTCTCGTCGGTGGAATAACGGGAAAACCCGCCGCCGATATGGTCAAACATTCCGCCCAAAGCCATAGAATCCAGTGTTTTTTCCACCGCCGAAAGGGCGATCTCATTCCCCTCCGCCCTGCCATAGCGCAGCAAAAACAGCAGATTATGGGGCGTAGGAAATTTCGGTGCCACCCCAAAGCCGCCCCACTCCCGGTCGAACCGTTGCAGCAATTCCGCCGCTCCCTGCTGCAACAACGCAGGCGTTGGCGCAACCTGCAGGGCTGGTGCTTCCCTCTGCAGGAGTTCTGAAATTTTCTCACTTGTATCCAACAATTTCTTTCGATCGGTTTTCCATAGCTTTTCCACTTGCGCCAGCAATTCCATCAGCCCCGGCATACCGTATTTGCTCCATTTAGGAAAATATGTCCCTGCGAAAAAAGGCTTTTGTTTCGGCGTCATCAAAATCGTCAAGGGCCATCCGCCTGAGCCTGTCATCATTTGACAAACGCCCATATAAACGGCATCCACATCCGGTCGTTCCTCTCGGTCAACTTTGATGGCAACGAACCCTCTGTTGAGAAGCTCCGCCACCTCCTCATCCTCAAAGGATTCCCCTTCCATCACATGGCACCAATGGCAGGTGGAATAGCCGATGCTCAAAAACACAGGCTTGTCCTCCCGTTTTGCCTTTGCAAAGGCCTCTTCCTTCCACGCAAACCAATCCACCGGATTATTTTTATGCTGCAGCAGATAGGGTGATTTTTCATATTGCAAGCGATTCATGTTTCTCCTCCTCTCATTTTTCCTAGTTTCCTTCAAAAAAAATTTTTCATTCCTGCATTTTCCACGCAAAAAACAAAAAAATCCTGATATGTTAAGAAAAAACACATCAGGAGGATAACTATGGAATCAATTTGGACAAAAACCTGCAGCATCCCTAAAAGGGAACCTCTGCAGAAAGATATAAAAACCGAAGTAGCTGTGATCGGCGCAGGCATGGCGGGCATCCTCATCACTTATCAGCTACAAAAAGCAGGAAAGCAAGTCATTGTATTGGAAGCAGACCGCATCGCCAGCGGACAGACCAAAAACACTACGGCAAAGATCACCTCTCAGCATGATTTGATCTATGCCAATCTGATCCAATCCCAAGGGGAAGAAAAAGCCCGCCAATACGCCATGGCAAACGAAACCGCCATCGCAGAATATCGCCGCATCATCGAGGAAGAAAAGATTCCCTGTGATTTCAGGGAAACTTTCGCCTATATTTATTCTCAGAATAAAGAAAAGCTGATACAGGAAGCAGATGCCGCCGCATCCCTTGGGATTCAGGCATCTTTTCTCAGTCATGCAGCATTACCTGATGGCAGTTCTTCCCCCGCCCTGCGCTTTGACGGGCAGGCGCAATTCCATCCTCTGAAATTCATCAAGCCTTTGGCGGAACAATTGGAAATATATGAAAAAACGCCCGTCCGCACAGTGGACGAGCATACGCTGCACACACCAAAAGCAACGGTCACAGCAGAATATATCGTTTTCGCCACCCACTACCCCTTCGTAAATTTTCCCGGGCTCTATTTTGCCCGCATGCATCAGGAACGTTCCTATGTGCTGGCATTGGAAAATATCCCTTTGGTCGGCGGTATGTTCATTGGGGATGGTGAAAATGCCTATTCCTTCCGTTTTTACGACAAGTACCTTCTTTTTGGCGGCGAAGGTCACCGCACCGGTGAAAACCGACAAGGCGGAAAATACGATGCTCTGCGAAACAAAGCAAAAGAGCTGTTCCCCCACTCCCTGGAGACGGCTCATTGGTCTGCTCAGGACTGCATCCCCGCCGATGGTATCCCTTACATCGGGCAATATGCCAGCGGAAAACCCTATTGGTATGTGGCGACCGGGTTCCAGAAATGGGGCATGACCACTTCTATGGTCTCTGCCATGATTATCCGGGACATGATTTGCGGCAAAGAGAACCCCAATGCCGCAGTTTTTGATCCCCAGCGTTTTTCTGTGGAAGCCGCTGGCGGCATCGCCTGTGAAGGGCGGCAAGCCGTGAAAACCTTTGCAAAACGACTATTCAAATTACCTGAAGCTACAGCAAATGAGCTGCCCCTGGGGCATGGCGGTGTTGTAGATTTGGACGGTGATAAAATCGGTGTCTACAAAGAAGAGGACGGAACCCTGCATCTGGTTGATATCCGATGTCCTCATCTGGGCTGTCAGCTGGAATGGAATCCCGATGAAAAAAGCTGGGATTGCCCTTGCCATGGTTCTCGTTTTGATTTCCACGGAAGGTGTATTACCAATCCCGCCCAAGAAGATATTACTTTACACAAAGAACACTCGTAAGGCTTCGCCATATAAAAAAGCTCCTGCCATAAGGCAGGAGCCAATTTTTGTATGCTTCAAAATGAAGTTGTCCAATAATCGAATAGATTATTTGCCTTCTTTCATTTCTTTCAGACCCATCAGGCCTTCTGCAAACAGTTTAGCATCCATCAGAGGGATGTTGCCATCAGCATCTCTGTCGATGATGGGTTCGAATTCCATCATATCCAGGATCTGTGTCTGCAGATCGATACCAGGAGCGATTTCTGTCAGGTGCATACCATCTTCTTTCAGAACGAATACGCATCTTTCTGTCATGTACATTACCTGCTGACCGTTTGCGATAGCAATGTCACCATTGAATGTAACCTGTTCTACAGATTTAACGAATTTTTTCTGTTTACCTTCCTGAGCGATTACAACTTTGCCGTCTTCTACTTTAACTTTCAGACCGCCTGCTGTAAATGTACCGCAGAAGAATACTTTAGGTGTGCACTGTGTGATGTTGATGAAACCACCACAACCAGCGATTCTAGGACCGAATCTGGAAACGTTGATGGAACCGTGAGGGTCACATTCAGCCAGACCCAGATAGCACAGATCCAGACCGCCGCCATCATAGAAGTCGAACTGGTAGCCCTGATCCAGCAGTGCGTCTGCGTTGTAAGCAGCACCGAATCTGATACCGCCAGCGGGTACGCCGCCAACAGCGCCGCCTTCTACTGTCAGTGTCATGAAGTCGCCGATGCCTTCTTCGTTTGCAACGGATGCAACATATTCAGGAGCACCTACGCCCAGGTTAACTGCAACGTCTTTTTCCAGTTCCAGAGCACCACGACGACCGATGATCTTCTTAGCGCTCAGAGGCAGGGGTTCGGGAGCAACGTCAGGATTTCTCATTTCGCCGGACAGAGCGGGATCGTAATCACAATCCAGTGTCTGCTGGTGATCTTTAGGATCAGCAACTACTACGTAGTCAACATAGATACCGGGAACTTTAACCAGACGAGGATCCAGTGTGCCAGCTTTTACAACTTTTTCTACCTGAACGATAACGATACCGCCGCTGTTTTTAACAGCCTGACATACGGATGTACCTTCCAGAGGAGAAACTTCTTTTTCGAAGGAGATGTTACCAGCTTCGTCAGCGTATGTACCTCTGATCATAGCAACATTGATGGGGAAAGAGGGGTAGAACAGATAGTCCTGACCTTTGATGTTCACCAGTTCAATGATGTCTTCTGTTGTACGTTCGTTGATCTTACCGCCGCCATTTCTGGGGTCGATGAATGTACCCAGACCTACTCTTGTGAAGCAACCGGGTCTATGAGCTGCGATATCTCTGAACAGGTGGCACAGAGCACCCTGAGATACGTTGTAAGCTTCCATTTTGTTTTCCAGAGCCATTTTCTGCATTGCAGGAATTGTAGCCCAGTGACCAGCGATGAATCTCTTCAGCAGACCTTCGTGTGCGAAGTGTTCAGCACCACGGCCGTCTTTGTTACCCTGAGAACCACAGTAAACATATGTCAGATCTCTAGGTTCGCCTGTTGCCAGGAATCTTTCTTCAACTGCTCTGTCCAGAGCTTCGGGGATAGCACTTGCTACGAAACCACTTGTTGTAACGGTATCACCATTTTTGATGAGCTTTGCAGCTTCTTCAGCAGTGATAATTTTTACCTGTCTAGCCATTATGTTAGACCTCCTATAAAAACTATATAACTCTTTCTGAATATTACAAGAACACAGGGGTAGTCACCTACCCCTGTTTATTTACATTTCCATCAAAGTAAATGCGGTAGGAAAAATTACAGCATTTCTACGAAGGACTGCAGTCTTGTCTTAACCTGTTCGAAGGATGTTACTTCCTGGTCAACTTCAATCATCAGGTTCTTAACACCTTTTTCTTCGAATTCTCTGTACATTACAGGGTAGTCCCATTCTTCGGGATCACAGAATTTCATCATAGCGATGATAACTGCGTCAGCGCCTGTAGCGATTGTTTTGTTGATCAGCATTTTGCCGCGGCCTTTCTTTGTATCTGTTGCAACGGAGCAACCATACATCTGCTGCCATGCTTTAGCCATTCTGTACAGAGGGCCTTCTTCGCCGTCCAGAACGTCAACACGGATCTGTCTGGATTCCTGAGCCAGGTCGTCATCAACGATAGCGATCTTGAATTCGTCGAAGATTTCCAGCAGCTGGTTGGGTTCCAGCATGATACCTGTAACAACAACTTTCTTGCCATCCCAAGGCTGAACGGGCATAGCTTTGATTTCAGCGATCAGTTCTTTCACCAGAGCTGTGTGTTTTTCTTTCAGCATGAACTGTCTTGCTTTGAATACAGCATGACGGTCAACAGCGCTGATAACCTGAGGGTAGTCAGCTGCTACTTTAACGAATTCACGCATAACTGCTCTGTTTTCGTTGTAGATAGCGATGGAGTTTTCCAGAGCTGCGTTTGTGATCTTAACGCCCAGGTAAGCTTCCAGCTGTTTTTTAACCAGTTCGTATTCTGTTACCAGGAATTTGTTAGCTGCTTCCAGGCCTCTGTTCTGAGGATGTGTGAATACGATTACTTTGTCAGCGTTAGCGCCTTTCCATTTCTGGGACAGGCATTTCAGTGTATCACAAGGTACGGAGAACAGAACTGCTGCCAGATCATCGTAAGCGCCTTCGCACTGCAGTTCCATTACCTGCTGCATGATAGAGCATGCGAATGCAGGCAGATATGTACGTGCTTTGGAGATCTGTTTGCCCTGTGCACCCCAGATACCCATGGGCAGGTAACCTGTTGCGTGTACCATTTCTTCGGGAGCGTAGATAGGCATGATACCTACAGCGCCTTTACCTGTTTCAGCTTTATAATCATCCATTGCTTTCTTGGGATTAGCTGCAACTTCTTTCAGTTGGGATAAGATAGCTTCTACTTTACTCATCGTTTTCTCCTCCTCAAAATTATTCTGCTGCCAAGTTAGCTTCCATCATTTCTACCAGTGCCTGTACACGTGTTTCGTACTGAGCAGGAGAATATACGTTAGGGTCTGTCTGGTCACCATCGAAGGATACGTAAGGTTTGCCGTTTACGCCTTTGATGATTTCAGCTGTTTCTACGTTCAGGAAGCTCATCAGCTTACAAGATCTATTCAGGTGGTAGATTGTACCATCGATCTGGCCTTTGTTCATGATGTTCAGCAGAACTTCAACTTTGTTGCTCAGGCATGTGTTGATGTAGATTCTTGTGTAAGCTTCTGCCATGGAGTGCAGGGATTCGTCGTTTGCATCATAGTGCAGATCCCACAGAGCGGGGTAAGCTGTACCTGTCATGATGGAGTTCAGGTTTTTCATTGTTTTGAATGTGTGACCCAGGTGAGGCCATACAGCGATACCTTCCCACTGGAAACGTGTTTTTTCTGCGCCTTTGAAAGCGTAAATGCCAGCTTTCAGGTTTGCTTCCAGTTCATCAGCGAATGCTTTGAATGTGATTTCAGCATAGTCCAGGGAACGGCAAGCTACGATCAGAGCCATGTAGTTGAACAGGTCGAAACCATTCAAAGGAGAGGGTTTGTACTGAGCCATATCAGCGATTCTGTTCCAGTGGTATACGGAACGCTGTGTCTGGTCTTTAACTTCTTTGAATTTCTTCCAGTCGAAAGGTCTGCCGCAGATTACTTCCAGCTGAGAAATAGCGTTTCTGAACTGGTCAGCGATATATGCTTTTGCATATTCGGGGATAGGCATTGTGTGGTTGAAAGGTACGTCGATTACGATGCAGGGGATATCCAGTTCTACAGCCAGATTTTCGTACCATTTCAGCAGTGTGTTACAAATGTTGTTACATGTGATTACCAGGTCGGGCAGGGGAACGTCAGCTGCAGGAGAGTTAACCAGTACTTCGGGTTTTTTACCTGTGATAGCTGCTTCTTTCAGACATTCCATGTAACCCATGTTTACTCTACCATAAGAACAGCAGTCGATGTTGTAACCTTTTCTTGTTGCAACGTCCAGCATATCGATAGCACCTTTTCTAGCACCGATACCAGCTGCGTGTGTTTCGGGGTAGATCATAGCGATACCCATTGTTACGCAGAATTCGGAAGGAGCTACGGATGCGGACCAGCAAACAAGGTCGCCTCTTGCTTTAGCTTCTCTTGCGTCCTGGTCAGCTTTGTTCTGGTAGTAGCCTAACAATTTTTTTGCTGTCATGCCTTGTGTTAAACTCATTCTAATCCCTCTTTCTTATTTTTTTTGTGCCGCTTCGTATGCGAACAGTGCCGCACCGAGAGCGCCTGTTGTTTGTGGATTTGGTGCCACAATTACATCTGTTTTTAATACGCTAGAGACCGCTCTAACTACGCCTGCATTTTTTGCAACGCCACCAGTGAAGACAACGTCTTTTTCAAGGCCGCCTCTATAAGCGAGGCCACACGCTCTACTAGCAACGGACATATGAACGCCTCTGGCGATGTTATTTCTGCTTGTGCCTTTGGAAAGCTGAGAAATAACTTCAGATTCAGCGAATACAGTACAAGTACTGCTGATTGGTGCTGTTTCTTCTGCCTGTTCGTCCAGTCCTGCCATTTCATCCAGTGTGGTTTCCAGAACTCTGGCCATTACTTCGATGAAACGGCCTGTACCTGCCGCACATTTATCATTCATAAAAAACTGCTTGATGCCACCGTTGTTATCCAGTCTGATCGCTTTTGCGTCCTGACCGCCGATATCAATGATGGTACGTGCAGTGGGTACCAAAAAGTAAATACCTTTTGCGTGGCAGCTGATTTCGGACATCTGCTTATCCGCATTGTCCAGAGAGAATCTGCCGTAGCCGGTAGCGACTGTAAAGGAAATATCTTCCTGTTTCAGACCGCTTGCTTCGAAAGCACTTTCCATTGCTTTCTTGGGACCTGAAGAACCTGTACCAACCTGTACAACTTCTGCAGCAACAACGTCTTTACCGTCTTTCAAAATAACTACTTTGGAAGATGCGGAGCCAACGTCAATACCCATCGTATACATCCTGTTTTACCTCCTCCGTTTTATATTTAACCATGCGATAAAACAATCATGAAGAGTTTTGACCAGCCTGTTGTCCCCGTGTTTCTTTATTTACAGACCTGTCAAGTGAATGACATTAGAAAAAACCTATATCCTTGAATATAAGTTCTTCTCTCATTCTAAAATACAGTATGGCTCATTCAGCCCTCCTGTATTTGTCTTGATTATAACATCAATGATTTTATATTTCAACCTAAATTGTTAAAAATTTATTATTATTTTGGAAATTTTGCAGAAAAATGTTCGATCTTTCCAAAAAAATAAAATTCTGTATACAAAGTACTTTGCATACTACCTATTTTCCCTAATTTTTTGTAAAAATGAACTCATTTTTCCTAAAAATCCTTCCTGTTTTTGACAAATCTTTTCTATCCTGCCATTCTGACCCGTTTCATTTTCAGGTCATTCCTGCCATTTGACAGGTAATTTTTTATTCCTATCCAGGTACAGGACTTTTCAATTGCCCCGTCCTTTCCCGCGATTTTGTTAAATTATATGCAAAATCCAGATGGATATGCCATTTCTTGGATTGGTCTTATCCAGCTTTTTCCTTGTAAATCCTATGTTTTTCGCTGTTTTTCTGTTTACTCCCTGCAATTTTTTTCTGCACAAAAAAATCTCCTTCTATACAAAATAGAAAGAGATTTTTCATCTTTTTATTTTTTCCAACTTTTCGCGATCTCGGACAAGAGTTCCTCTTCCGTTCTGATCTTGAAAGGAGAAAGCCCAGCCTTTTCCGCCAGCTTTTCCAAAAGGCGAAGGAGCAGTCCATGATAATCGCTGTCTTTCGCCTTTAATTTCTTCGCCAGCTTTGGCAGAAGCTTTTCGTTCATTTCCCGCAGAGAAACAGTTTCTTCCTTAATATATAATTCCAACAGCGTTTTCAATGCCAGATATGCCTGCATCTCGTCCCACTGGCGGTCGATATAGTACTTCTCCCCCGCCAGCCCATAGAGCATCCGCATACCGTCAAAATATCCCAGAGTCATGTCTTTCTTACTCTGTTCTGCATCGAACTGCAGCACCCCGCCCAGCTTTTCCCTGGGGGCAATGGTGATAATATTAGCATCTTCCGGGAGCTTCGTCCGTTTTTCAAAACCGACACCATAAATACGGATCACGATGATATCTCTGTATCCCCGATCCAATAGGCTGCTGATGGGCACGATATTATGGACGCTGCCGTCCACATAATCCTTGCCGTCCAGCTTTTTTCTTTGGAACAGCGGCACATAGGCACTGGCAAGGAGCATATCTTTCAGCTTGCCTGCTTCCAGTTCATCCGCATCGATATCCAGTTCCTTTTTATCTGTCAGAGAATAGGTAACCAAAAAGAATTTCTTGTGGGATGCCTTGATCTTCTCTTCATCCACCCATTCAGAAAGAAGATTTCGCAGAGGCTCAATATCCAGACCGCCCTCTTTGATGGCCTCGATCAGATCTTTCAGCAGGGCTTTGATATCCAGCCCCGACAATTCTCTGTCATAGAGCTTTTTCATCTGCACATCATCCGCATCAAAGACCTGAGAAAACTTGATATTTTCCCAAAGGCGGATGGCCTGCTC
This sequence comes from [Eubacterium] saphenum, assembly GCA_004557645.1. Lineage (GTDB taxonomy): Bacteria > Bacillota > Clostridia > Lachnospirales > Anaerotignaceae > Anaerotignum_A. The sequence goes on from SFGI01000026.1 coordinate 16,860, forward strand.
CAGTTCTCCCATGACCATCATGGCACCATTCAGCGCGCCAACGGAAGTCCCCGCCACCGCGTCGAATTGCACCCCTGCTTCATCAAGAGCCTTCCAGACCCCCACCTCATAGGCACCTTTTGCGCCGCCGCCCTCCAAAGCGATGGCATATGTTTTTGATGTGTCAAACTGCAGTTCCACCTGACCACCTCTTAATATTCACCCAATTCCGTCAAAGCCGCCCGGATCATTTTACCCGCAATGGGCGTTGCGCTGCCGTAATTGGAATTTTCGATCAAAACGGCTACTGCCACCTTCGGGTCTTCCGCAGGGGCAAAGCCAATAAACCAGCTATGGTCATAGCCTGTGGCATTTTCCGCCGTACCGGTTTTCCCTGCAACGGTCACGCCGCTGACTGCCGCCGCAGAGCCTGTACCTCTGGTGACAACTTCCGTCATCATATCCCTCAGGAGCGCCGCTTCCTCCGCAGAACAGATATCCATCAGCTTTTCAGGAACCGTATGCTTGGCTTCTGTTCCGTCTGGATAAACCACATGATCCACAATATATGGCTGCATCATCATGCCGTCATTGGCGATGGCAGATGCCAGCATGGCCATATACAGGGGTGTAACGCCTGTTCTGCCCTGCCCAATGGCGGTTTCCACTAATTCGCTTTCTGTTGCGCCCTTTTCCAGATAAATACTGTTGGGGCTTGTCTCCAGTTCAAAATGGCTTGGCGTATCCATCCCCACCTGATGCATGGTCTTTGCCAGATTTCCTGCTCCAATTTCTTCCGCCAGAGCTGCAAAATAGCAGTTGCAGGAAGCCGCCAGTGCCCCCTTCATATCTACGGTGCCATGGGCTCTGTTATTGTAGCAATGGATGACCTTGTCCTCAAATTCCCGTTCCCCGGTGCATTCCACGGTAAAATTCTGCCAGTTGGAAAGATGCTCCATTCCAGCCAAAGCCGTTACCGTCTTGAAAGTGGAACCGGGAGGATAGAGCCCCTGTGTGGCTCTGTTCACCAGCGGGCTGTCTGCATGGTCTTTCAGGGTATCCCACTGGGATTCCACACTATTAGGATTGAAATCAGGATAAGCCTGCAGAGCAAGGATTCGCCCCGTGGAAGGTTCCATCACCACAATGGCACCCTTCGCACTGCCCAGCAGATTCCCTGCCGTACTCTGGATATCCATATCTACCGTCAAAGCAACGCTGTTGCCCTGTAATTCTGTCCCTCTTATGATGCCGCTGATGCGCTGGAACAATTCATTATGCAGCTTCATCAATGTAAAGTTTTCCGCCGCTTCCACACCGGTCTTGCCCACACTGCTATATCCGGTGATATGGGCAGCCATACGGGCACGGGGGTATTCTCTGCTATAGGTACCATCATTCTGCAAGGTGCTGGTGGCAAGGATTTCCCCTTCCCGATCCAGAATATCACCACGTTTGATGGTTTCATCTACATAACGCAGACGGCTGTTATAGGCATTGCCGGAGATCTCCCCACGATCTACAAAAGTCAGCTTGCAGAGGTAACCTAATAATAGGAAGAAACACAGCGCCAAAAGCCAGAATACACGGCGCATGCTTCGCTTCATATTACTCATGTCTGCCACCTCCCATCTGCATTTCCATAGCTCTCAGCTGTTCCTGCTCCTGCTGGCTATGCTGTTCGCAATACACGCATACCCACTGCAGCAGCCCAATCATCATCAGGCTGACCAAAACGGAACTGCCGCCATAGCTGACAAAAGGCAGTGTGACCCCTGTCAGAGGGATCAGCTTGATAACGCCCCCCAGAATGACAAAAGCCTGGAAGGAGATCATCGTCGTTACCCCTGCCGCAAGGATGCTATAGTAACGGCGGCTGCAGTCCAAAGCGATACGCACGCCCCGGTACAAAATCATAATAAAAATGCCGATGACACCTGCACCGAAGATCACGCCAAATTCCTCGCAGATGGCCGCAAAAATCATATCGCTTTCCACAACAGGGATACTCTTTGGCATACCCTTTGTCAGACCGCTGCCAAACAAGCCCCATGTGGTAATGGCAAACAAAGAGCTGACGATCTGATAGCCGCCTGCATCGATATCTGCCCAGGGGTTCTGCCATGCCGCCACACGCACCCGCACGTGGGAAAACAATTTATAGGCTCCTGTCGCTGCCACACTGGCAGCCCCCATGCCCAAAAGGAATAAAAATTCATTGGATGTTGCAATATAGAGCATGACCATATAGGTCATAAAAAAGATCAGAGCACTGCCCAAATCCTTCTGCAATACCAGCAGCAACACCAGCCCTGCACTCAGGATCGCCGTTGTCAGAAACTGTTTCCACTCTACCCTCTTGCGGAACACACTGGCAAGATAGAAAACAAACAGGAATTTTGCAATTTCCGAAGGCTGAAAAGTGATCTTGAAAGCCTCCGGGCCAAAGGAAAGCCAGTTAGTGGAACCGCCCTTGGCAACGCCGAAAAATCTGGTGCAGATGAGCAGACCATAACAAATGATGATATAGGCCCACTCAAAAATCTCGAATCGGGGGATCATACGGAAGAAAAAAGGCAAAAACAACATTCCTGCTAACCCGATACACATCCACATCAGCTGTCTGTGTGCCAGAGAAGGTTCTACCCTCTGCAGGACGATCAGACTCAGATCCATCAAAAACAGCATCCCCGTCCAGATCAGCGGACAGCCTTCGTAATAGAATCTATCCAAAAGCTTGACTGCCATCAATAGAAATATAAAGGCGACCGCACCGAAGATCAGCGTTGGTACATCGAACAAATGGGTCTCCCGATTATAGCCCAAGATCAAAAATGCCGTTATATGCATCAAAATAACGATCCGCCGCTGCATAGACACCGCAGTATAGGGGCTTCCCAAAAAGCCCCCCTGCTCATAGGCAATATACACGATGCCCTGCCACAAAAACAGGACGATATAGAAGATGAACAGATATCTGCTCAGCATAATGATCAAATCAAACATTCAAATCACTCCACTCCGCGGAAGAAATGTCCTTTTGTATTGCCTTTTTCGCTCATTTCTCCCAAAAGGTTACGGGTCGCAGGGCTCATGCGTTCCACGTCCGCTGTCATTTCCCCATAAGCCTTTGCAATTCTTTCGGTTCTGCCGGGACCTTCCTTTGTAAAATCCAGACGAACCAGACCTGTGGTGCTTTCCAAAATCTCATCATAGAATTTCAGAGTAAACAAAGGTTTTCCGTTCAGGATCGTGCAGACACATCTTTCGCAGTCTGTCATCAGGGGGAATTTCACACCCTTTCTGTCCCGCAGGAAATACAGGTCTTCATTATTTCTTTCTGTACAATACTTATGACCGTCTTTGCCGCCGGCATAGTTGCCGATGGGGCACTGCTGGGTCTTCATCAAGGGCAGATAACCATAAACTACCATTTCGCAGTCTTTATCGCCCATCTGATTGATCTCCTGCAGATTCGCTTCTACAGAAAGGCAAACATTGTCCGCCCCCTGTTCTTTCCAATATTCCACCGTTTTCCGATTCATGGCATTCAAATTGTAATCCACAATGATTTTTTTGCCGCTGTTTTTCACCTGATCGAACTGACCTGCGGAACGAACCAGAAAACCATCGATTTCACTTTCCATGAGGCGGTCGATCATAGGCTGCTCCTTTTCCGCGTTCCATTCTCTTGCTACTCTAGGCAGCGCCGCATAGAGGGTCACACCCATTTTATGGCATTTTTCTGCGATTTTTTCCAGATTCTTTTCAAAATCTGCTCCACACTCATAATATATTCTGCAAATGCCCTTGGCTTGCAGCACCGCATCCAACTGCCCCAGATTCATGACCAGTGCAGTCAGCTTTTTGCGGAGCAGGAAAGGCTTTTTCTCTGTCTTTTCCAAAACAGTATCGCCTTTGGCTTTCCGTTTGGATTTTTTGATGATAGCCGCTTCCAGTGCTTCGCAGGCTTCCCGGCGTACACGGTTCACTTCGCTGACATTCACATAGATATATTTATCAATATCCGTCTGCAGATCTTCCAAAACGAAAGGCGTTGCCCCCATTTTGCTTGCCTGTTCCCGCAGCTTCATGGGAAGCATAGGAGAACTGCCTGCAGGCTCTACCACTGCGCCGCTGGCAAATACACTGCTGCCGCCATTATCCCACAGCTGCAGAGAAAGAGGTTCCCCTTCTTTTGCCCGAAGCATCCCATAAATCGGAAGCTTTCTGCTGTCCTTTTCGTAGGTCTTTTTCAGTTCATCATTCAGGGCTTTGCCAAAGGTACGATAAACCACATCGTTTTTATTGATATCCCCTTCCATGGTGATGGTGATGACTTCACCAGCCTTGGAATGCTTGGAAACATTTGTCCCAACATGGGGTTCTGTCTGGGTCCATACCTCCAGACCATCGCCGGGCACCAAAGGCTCTCTGGTGCGGATCGTCACTTTTTTATGCTTGGGCAAATATTTATCCACAATACCCACCTTCAAGCCCCAAGGCTTCGGGCGTTCAATGCTCATCATATTTCTGCCGGCAAAGGAAGTATAGTAGCCATCTGTAAAGCCGCCGCGGTTGAACAACTGCTGCAATGCCTTCACATCTGCCGGATCCACCTCGTAATGTTCAGGATCTGCAAAATATTTATCGATGTATTTCCGATAGATGCCCGTTACCCCTGCTACATATTCCGGGCTTTTCATTCTGCCTTCGATTTTCAGAGAAGCAATGCCTGCTTCGATCAGCTGGGGCAGGATATTCACTGTCATCACATCTTTGGGAGAAAGCAAATAGCCTTCCTCAATATTATCGTAACCTCTATACAGGGTATAGGGCAGACGGCATGTCTGGGCACAACGGCCACGGTTACCGCTTCTACCGCCCAGGATACTGCTCATGATGCACTGACCGGAATAACATACACACAAAGCACCGTGTACAAAAGTCTCAATCTCCGCATCCACATTTTCTGTGATATGCTTGATCTCCTCCACGGAAAGCTCTCTGCTCAATACGATCTTATCAAAGCCCTGACTTTCCCAATACTTCACATCTGCCAGAGAATTACAGGTCATCTGTGTGCTGGCGTGCAAAGGAAAATCGGGGAAATGTTCCTTCACCAGCTTTGCAGCCCCGGCATCCTGCATAATCAGGGCATCTACCCCCATTTCATACAGATGTTTGATATATGCCAAAAAATCCTTCAGCTCTTCATCCTTATAAACGGTATTGACTGTTACATATACTTTTACTCCTCTCAAGTGGCAATAATCGCAGGCTTCTTCCAGTTCTTCCAGGGAAAAATTCCCTGCATACTGTCTGGCACTGAACTGCTTGCCGCCCAAATAGACTGCATCGCAGCCACTATTCACCGCTGCTTTCAGGCTTTCCATTGAACCTGCGGGAGAGAGCAGTTCCGGTTTATTCATTACGGACATGATAGTCTCCTTTCTTTCACCAATTTCTATTTAAATGAAAAGAGCAGACTTCTGCGTTTGGTTTCTCCCAAACTACGGCTTTCCACTCTTTCCTATGTATTCTCGTTTATTTTTTTCCTTTTTTATTCTTTGCAGAAGACAGATGCAGCTGCACACCACTGCCATTTTCCAGTGCCAGTGTATATTCATCCAGTTTATTTTCTGCATCTTCTCTGGCTTTTTCTGCTTCTTCCAGCTTTGCAGACAAATCTTGTACCCTGGCTGTCAAACCCTGCAACTTGCCTTCCAGTTCTGCCACATAGGCCTTTTCCTTGAAATAATCATCTGCCACATTGATAGAAGTCAGCACATAGGCAAGGCTGGAATCCATTGTAACAGCAACGGCCTTTTCCCGTACCTCTGCCATTTTTTCATCGATATAAGATGCCACCTGGCGCATATGTTCTTCAGATTCTTCCCCAACCAGCGTAAAGCTTTTTCCGTCAATGGAAATCTTCACTCTGTTCTTCATGTACTGCACTTCCCTTCATAGTCTTTCACGATCACATACCTAATTGTAAGTATACCACAAATGCTTTCTATAAGAAATAGATTTTTTTACATAGTCTCGGCTGAAAAAACATTTTTCTTTCCAAATATAAATATATAAAAAACCCCATACGAAAACTCGTATGGGGTCGAAAATCAATTCTTGGGTGGATTATTTATCCAGTTCTTTTGCACAGTTATAACCCAGTTCGAATGCTTTTTTGTTATCGGGGATGAATTTTGCTTTGCCGCCTTCGAAAACATGTGTGAACGCATCATCAATGCTTTCTACTTTAATGGGGCTTGTAGCGTAAACAACTGCACCCAGCATAACCAGGTTAGCCAGTTTAGAACCACCGAAAGCTTCTACTGCAATTTTGTTTGCAGGAATGTTGAATACTCTTGTGCCAGCTTTTGCCTGACCTTCTTCCAGTTCAGCCAAGTCAGCGTTGATTACCAGAGCGCCGCCATCTGCTACTGTATGTGCGAATTTATCCAGGGAAGGTTTGTTCAGAGCTACTACACAAGTTGCATCCTTTGTGATAACGGGAGAACCAATGCCTTCGTCAGAAATGATAACATGTACGTTAGATGTACCGCCACGCATTTCGGGGCCGTAGGAAGGGCACCAAGATACTTCTTTACCTTCCAGCATAGCTGCATAAGCAAGGATTTTACCCATGGACTGTGTCCCCTGGCCACCAAAACCTGCGAAGATGATAGAAAATGTACTCATATTATTTGCCCTCCTCTGCTGTGATATCTTTGAAAACGCCAAGAGGATAGTAAGGGATCATTTTTTCTCTTACGAATTCCATAGCTTTTACAGGTGTCAGACCCCAGTTTGTAGGGCAGGAAGATACTACTTCAATGAAAGTGAAGCCCAGACCCTGTTTCTGGATTTCGAATGCTTTTCTGATAGCTCTCTTTGCTGCTGTAACCTGAGCGGGTGTGGAAACACTTACTCTTTCGATGTAAGCGGGACCTGTCAGTGTAGCCAGCATTTCGGAAACACGCAGAGGGTTACCATTGATCTTAGGATCACGGCCTGCTTTTGCTGTTGTTGCTTTCATGCCGGGCAGTGTTGTAGGAGCCATCTGACCGCCTGTCATACCATAGATACCGTTGTTGATGAAGATTGTTGTGATCTTTTCACCACGAGCTGCTGCGTGAACGATTTCACATGTACCGATGGAAGCCAGGTCACCGTCGCCCTGATATGTCATAACAACTTTGTCAGGATGTACTCTCTTGATACCTGTTGCTGTAGCGGGAGCACGACCATGTGCACACTGGATTGCGTCAAAGTTGAAGTAGTTGTTTGCAAATACAGCACAACCTACAGGAACACAAGCGATTGTGTTTTCTACTTCGCCCATTTCTTCCAGAACTTCTGCTACCAGTCTATGTACGATGCCGTGTGCGCAACCAGGACAATAATGCAATTTGGCATCTGTTAAAGCTTTAGTTTTTTCAAATACAACTGCCATTATTTGTCACCTCCCATGATTTCTTTTGCGAATGCAACCACTTCGTCAACAGTAGGTACGTTACCACCTGTTCTGCCGTGGAATACTACTTTGTTTTTATCGTTACATGCATATGCAACGTCGGGTACCATCTGACCCATGGACATTTCTACATCCAGATATTTTTTAACCTGACCATTCCATTTGTCGAATGCTTTCTGAGGGAAAGGCCACAGTGTTTTAGGTCTGATCATACCTACTTTGTAACCTTCAGCTCTCAGGTAACCGATTGCTGTTCTTACAACTCTGGAAGCTGTACCATAGGATACGAATGCATATTCAGCATCTTCCATCAGATAATCTTCCCATGCTTCTTCGTTAGCCAGAATTCTTTCATATACTTCGAAGTGTTCATGGTTCCAAGCTTCACAGTCATCGGGGTCGATAACCAGGTTTTTGATGTTGTGTCTTTCGCCTTTGCCTTTACCTGTCAGAGCCCATGTCTTTTCAGGGATACCTTCTCTGCGAACGTAGTTGAATTCTACGGGTTCCATCATCTGACCGATCAGACCGTCAGCCAGAACGATAACAGGTGTGCCATACATATCAGCGATATCGAATGCGTCCATAACCATGTCAACAGCTTCCTGAACGGATGCGGGAGCCAGAACTACGTTGTGGTAGTCACCGTTGGAACCGCCTTTTACTGCCATGTTATAGTCAGCCTGACCGGGCTGAATTGTACCCAGGCCCGGGCCACCACGCATCATGTTGATAATAACTGCGGGAAGGCTTGCGTTAGAGATGTAACCGATACCTTCCTGTTTCAGTGCAACCCCGGGGGAAGAAGAGCTTGTCAGAACTCTTGCGCCAGCTGCTGCTGCACCATAAACCATGTTGATTGCAGCTACTTCAGATTCAGCCTGAACGAATGTGCCGCCAACCTTGGGTAATTCACTAGATAAATATTCAGGTACTTCGGACTGAGGAGTGATGGGATAGCCAAAGAAATATCTGCAACCCGCCTCGATAGCCGCTTTACCAACTGCTTCGTTGCCTTTCATCAAAACTTTTGCCATTGAAAAATCCTCCTCTCTATTAGTCCAGCTTTTCTACTGTGATTGCACAGTCAGGGCACATCTTTGCACAGCTTGTGCATGCGATACAATCTTCGCTTACCATTTCAGCGGGATTGTAACCTGCGGGATTGATTTTTGTTGTCGAAAGAGCCAGAACGTTCTTAGGACAAACAGATACACAAAGACCGCAACCCTTGCAAATCACTTCATTGATCGTTACTTTACCTTTTGCCATTCAAAATACACCTCCATAAATATTTGAATTTACATCCAGGTTTCTCTCATATTAAACTCCATAGGGAATAATTCCCCAGAAAGTCCTTCAGGTACTTCCTCTGTCAAAAGATCTTTAACATAGGAAACATATTTCACAGGTACCCCTGTGCGCTTTGTTACTTCTTTCAATATCTCATCCCCATGAACCAGACAGTCAACTGTGGTTTCTCTTACCAGGTTTGTGTTATTGATGAAGCCTGTCACTTTCAGTCCTGCAGCATATTCCAGATTTTCCATCTGTTCGATGATGCCCTCGGGTGTAGAGGTATTGGGACGATACGTATTGACTACCATAAAGAAGTCTGTCTCGGAATGATCCAGAACGGGTTTGATTCTGCCCAGTACCAGAGTACCTACGTCATTGCCGCCAAGGTCGATCACATACTGATATTCCTTATTGACAACAGGCATTGTCATTGCGCCGGAAACAGCAGGCACATCGGCAGCCGCTGTATCCAGATTGGATGCGATGACCCGTATGCCCTTTTCTTCCAGCTCCGCCTTCTTTTCACGAGAACGGAAATAAACATTTACGATATCCAAATCGGCAATAGCGACCTTGCCTTCCACGCTTTCGCGCAGCTTCGTCACATAATTGACTGCAAACTCAGTCTTGCCACTGCCGTAGTGACCAGAGATGATCCTGACTCTTTTGTCATCAGTTACCATGTTTTTCGCCTCCAAAAGCTTTTCCTATTTTTTATCATACATTATTTTTATGCATATTTCCCAAAACTAGTATGACAAAAAACATTTTATATAAGATTTAAATAAAATAATGATATATTACAAAAATATTTTAGATATTTTTTCAATCAACTTCTTCCTTATATGCTCACATTATAACGCAACTTTTTATTACTTGCAAGAAAATTAACATATTTTTTCGTTAGTATTCAAAAAAAAACACAAATTCTGACACAAAAAAAACTAAAAATGTCGGCCGCTCTGCAATACATTTGTACGAATGTTCTATTTTTTTCGAAAAAATTCACTCAATTTTGCCTTATTTTGCTATTTGTCATACAAATAAACCACGTATGTTCTGCAAACAAAACAAGCCAAAAATGTGAAGAACCCTCGCTTTCTCCAAAGTTCTTTTTGGGAAAACGAGGGTTTGTTAACGTTTTATTTTTTATTTGTCATACAAGAGTGTTAAATGTTAAACAGCAATTCGCCGTATGTAGGGAAGGGCCATGCGTTTTCATCTACCAGCATTTCCAGCTGATCGGCAGGCTCTCTCAGTTCTTTCATAGCTTGGAATACATAATCACGATAGAAGATCGCCTGAGATTTGCTGTCACCTTTCAGCATACCTGCCTGTTCTGTTACTTCTGCCAGCATTTTCAGACGTTCATGGAACAGTTTCAGGTTATGGTTGATCTCATTCAGCAGTTCTTCTTCCGCAGAAGTATCCACGCCAACGGCCTTCAGTGCCGCAACAGACTGGGCAACTTCTCCGGCATATTTTACCACTGCAGGGCGAATCTGTTTGGAAGCGATATCGATCATTGTTTTCGCTTCGATATTGATCTGCTTTACATAGCCTTCATAACGAATCTCTGCTCTGGACTGCAGTTCGATCTTGCTCAGTACGCCATGCTTGCCGAACAGATCAATGACTTTTTCATCCAGAAATGCATCTACCGCATCTACAGAATTTGTAATATTGGGCAGACCTCTGCGTTCCGCTTCCTGTACCCATTCATCGGAATAGCCATTGCCGTCGAAAATGATGCGTTTATGTTCCACATAAGTCCTGCGGATCAGCTCATGGACCGCCGCATTGAAATCCTCTGCCTGCTCCAGTTCATCGGCAAACTGTCTCAATTCTTCTGCAACGATGGTGTTCAGGGCAAAATTGGGACCGGAAATAGAGCCGGAAGAAGGAGGCATACGGAATTCGAATTTATTACCGGTAAAGGCAAAGGGAGAGGTTCTGTTTCTGTCTGTAGCATCTTTTTTCAGGGCGGGCAGTGTGTTTACACCAACGCGCATCTTACCGCCCTGCAGGCTGCTTGTAGCTTCGCCATGCTCAATCTGATCGAAGATATCCTGCAGCTGATCCCCCAAGAAGATGGAGATGATGGCAGGAGGTGCTTCCTGGGAGCCCAGACGATGATCGTTGCCAGGGTTGGATGCAGACAATCTCAGCAATTCGGGATATTCATCCACCCCTTTGATGATAGCAGCAAGGAATACCAGGAACTGAGCATTTTCATGGGGTGTTTTGCCAGGGTCCAGCAGATTCTGACCGTCATCTGTACAAAGAGACCAGTTGTTGTGCTTGCCGCTGCCATTGACACCGGCAAAGGGTTTTTCATGGAGCAGACATGCCAGACCATGATGGCTGGCGATACGTTTCATGGCTTCCATGATAAGCTGGTTATGATCTGTCGCCTGGTTGCAGTCGTCATAAATAGGTGCCAGTTCATGCTGGGCAGGGGCAACTTCATTATGCTGTGTTTTCGCAGGTACCCCCAGCTTCCACAATTCCACGTTCAATTCATGCATGAAGCATGCGATTCTTTCCTTGATGCTGCCGAAATAGTGATCGTCCATTTCCTGCCCTTTGGGAGGCGCAGCACCAAACAAAGTACGGCCTGTAAAGATCAGGTCTTTTCTCTGTTTATACAATTCTCTGTCGATCAGGAAATATTCCTGCTCCGCGCCGCAGCTGACTGTGATCTTTTTGGCAGTATCGTTACCAAACAAACGCACGATACGCATGGCCTGTCTGCTGACTGCTTCAGCAGAACGCAGCAAAGGTGTTTTCTTATCCAGTGCTTCCCCTGTATAAGAATAGAAAGCCGTAGGGATATATAATGTAACACCGCCGGCATCTTCTCTCAGGAAAGCAGGAGAGGTACAGTCCCATGCTGTATAGCCCCGGGCTTCAAATGTAGCACGCAGACCGCCGGAAGGGAAAGAAGATGCATCCGATTCCCCTTTGATCAATTCTTTACCGGAAAATTCCATGATAGCTTTGCCATTGGAAGGAGGTGCCAGAAAGGAATCATGTTTTTCTGCTGTAATGCCTGTCATAGGCTGGAACCAATGGGTATAATGGGTAGCGCCCCGTTCGATGGCCCAGTCTTTCATGGCATTTGCAATGATATCTGCAATGGAGGAATTCAGCATTTCCCCTCTTTCGATGGTATTTTTCAGTTCTTCATATACTTTCTTGGGCAGATGCTCCCGCATCATCGTGTCATTGAATACATTCATCCCGAAAATTTCGGGTACAGAAACCTTGTCGTTCATAGATTGCCCCTCTCTTTTGTTCTGTTCCATAGCTACATTTTTTCATCATTCTATTATAATGAAGTCATTCACATTTATTTTTTTATTATATAAGCCGCAAAAAGCTTTTGCAACGATTTTACTTTTTTCGATTTGGAGAAATCTTTTCTGTTCTGTGCTGATTTTTCATCAATTCATACAAAAACGATACCCAATCCGCCCTCTCCACAAAAACACTCTTCTCCCCCTCAAATCCACTTCAAATAAAAACCAAACATTTATTCTCATTTTCTTTATTTTCCTATTGAAAAAGAACAATTGTTCGTATATAATAAAGAGGAAGAATCCAACAGGGAGGAATGTCCTATGAAACTTCGCAATCAACAGATCGATATGATCTCCTGGACATCAAAAGAAGGTATCGTTACCCCCGTCCGTTTCCGTATGGAGGAAGATGGAGAAACTATCGTCATCAAAGTCAGTCATATCATTCGAACAGATAAAAACATGTTTGCCGGTACCCCCACTCTTATCTTCCGCTGCAGCAGTGTCATCGGCGGCACCGAAAAGCTCTACGAGCTGACCTACAATTGCGGCAATCAGCAGTGGCTTTTGAAAAAAATATAAAAAGCCTTACATCCTTTTGGGATCTAAGGCTTTCTTTTTCCATATCAGCATGCAGGACGAACGGTTCTGTGAACTTCCGCCCCTTCTCTTTCGCCAACAAAATCATCATATAATGCAGCCAGTTCTACGGGAAACGCCTTGCCCTTCCATAGTCGGCCGATAAATCGTTCTACTTCTTTTCTCTTTTCGGAAACCCCCTGCAGCGCCTCCCTTTCAGGGATCCCCTGGGCATCCATTCTTTCTATTTCCACGCCATAAATCTTGCCCGATTCGCCGGAACGAATCAAAAGGGAATATTTCAGAATATATTCTCTATGCAGTTCATCGCGAAGCTTTTTTTCACAGATCAAAGTTTTTCCCATTCGCTCCACCTTCCTAATATGGTTTGATTGATTTCTGTATTTCATTACAATCATATTATAA
>SFGI01000027.1 GCA_004557645.1 [Eubacterium] saphenum
GAAGAACGCATGTGCCAGAGATGTGTTGTATTTTGCAGAGTCAACCATGTTGGAAACCATACCTGTGTTGATGAAGATATCCAGAGCAACTTCTTCGATTGCTTTGGAAGCACGGTTGTTTCTGCAGTCTTCCATAGCCTGAATACCATATTTCAGCAGAGGTTCTGTGCAGCAGCCGGACAGCGCTACGCCAGCCTGTTCTTCCAGAGTCAGTTCATCTTCTCTGCCTCTTGCGGAGAATTTTACTTCTGCTTCTTTACTCATACCGTCACCGATACCAGCCCACAGGAAGGATGCAGGAGCTTCTGCGATAACCTTTGTGGAAATAAAGATATGTACGGGGGGTCTGTCTACACGATACATACATCTGAATGTATGGTCTTCGTTGTAGTAGATACCCAGAGCGGAGTTACATGCGCATGTAGAAGCGATAGTAGGGAATGTGAAGTAGGGTTTACCCATATCACGAGCAATGTATTTACCTGTATCGATCGCTTTACCGCCACCCAAACAGAAAATCATATCTGCATTTTTCACAACATCCAGCTTTGCCAGTCTTTCACATTCTTCGAAAGATGCTTCGCCGCCAAACAGAACATATTCTACTTTTACAGTACCTTCTGCTGTTGCTTCATCAATATATTTTTTTGTTGCATTGATAGAAATTTCATCACTGATGACAACTGCTTTTGTACCATAAGGAGAGCAGACTTTGTCAATATCCGTGTAAGCATTTTCGCCTGCAGAATAACCGGGGAAAAATACAGTAGTGTTTGCCATTTTAAATTCCTCCTTAAAAAAATCCTCTAAAAGTGTTTCCTTGCTTCTTTCCTTATACCTGTCAGAAACAGGTGTTCCTTTGTAAATCGATTCTCTCATACAGAATTTTATCGTATATGCTCAGTATATAAAAAGAAATTCCCTTTTTCAACCGGAATTGTTAAAAATTCTACGATTTGGAACAATGAACAACGATACAGTGCTTTTTATCACTTTTCTCACTGTAATTTTGTTCACTTTTGATACATTTTTCACAAAAGAAAACAGACGTTTCGCAACACTAGAAAATATTTACTCTGAGGAAATAATTTGTATTTTTTTGAAAACAAAAAATATCAGCCTCATGGAAAAGACTGATATTTTTTAATGAAATAGATTTTATTCAAATTATTTTCCCATCAAATTCTGACGGAACAGCGGCACATAAACCAGCTTCGGGCCTCTTCTCACACTTTCCATCAGAGAGATGCTTCTGACAGAAACCCGCATAGGTTCTACCTTTACGCCCTTCTGCACATCCAGAAAGCTGCGCTGGGGCTCAACTTCTCTGCCCAGGGTGATATGGGGGCTGAGCCCCTTTCTTTCCCGGGCAAAGCCCTGCTGTTCCAGAGATTTTTCCAGTGTACTGAATAATCTCTGCAAAGGATTACTTTTTTCCAAACCGGCCCAAAGGATGCCTTTGTTTCCCCTGGGGAAAAACCCGACCTTATCCAGCGTCAGGGTAAAAGGACGATTGCGGCGGGCTGTCTCAAAAATGGCCTCCTGCAGATAATCCAGATCCTCTTCTTCCACTTCCCCCAGAAAATGCAGCGTCAGATGGAAATTCTCCTTGGGAGTATAATTCCCACGGCGGCAGAGCTTTTGCGTTTCTGTCTGGATATTCGCCAGATGTTCCTTCACTTCTTCTTCCAGTTCAATGGCAATGAATGTACGCATTTCAAACCCTCCTTATCCATTAAAAATCGAAACCGCGCAAATGCGCGGTTTCATATCGGGTCAAGGGGGTGACCCCCTTGCAGGGTGTGGGACAGCGTCCCACGGTTCTGATTACTTCACCAGAGCCAGTGCTTTTTCCACTACGTTTTCTACTGTGAAGCCGAAGTCTTTGAACAGCAGGCCTGCGGGAGCGGATGCGCCAAAGCCATCCATGCAGATGATGTCGCCGTCCATGCCTACATATTTGTACCAGCCGAAATCGGAAGCTGCTTCCACAGCCAGTCTCGCACGGACTGCCTTAGGCATTACGCTTTCTTTGTATGCCGCATCCTGTGCTTCGAACAGTTCCCAGCATGGCATACTGATGACACGAGCTTTTACGCCCTTTGCTGCCAGTTCATCAGCAGCTTTGTAGATCAGTTCTACTTCGGAGCCGGAAGCCATCAACAGTACATCGGGAGTACCTTCGCAGTCTTTCAGCACATAAGCGCCTTTCAGAGCGCCTTTGCCTGTGCCTTCCAGAGCGGGCAGGTTCTGTCTGGACAGGATCAGACCTGTAGGTGTTGTTTTGCTTGTCAGTGCTGTATACCAAGCCGCTGCTGTTTCTCTTGTATCACAGGGACGGAATACATTGTAATTGGGCAGGCTGCGCAGCATTGCCAGATGTTCGATGGGTTGATGGGTAGGACCATCTTCGCCTACGCCAATGCTGTCGTGAGTCAGGATGCTGATGACAGGCAGACCCATCAGAGCTTCCATTCTCAGACCCGCTTTCATGTAGTCAGCGAATACAAAGAAACCAGCGATATAAGGTCTTACGCCGCCATGTACTGCCATACCGTTTGCCATTGCTGTCATGGCAAATTCACGGATACCAAAATGTACGTTAGAGCCAGCAGGAGTTTCCTTGCTGTAATATTCTCTTTCTTTCATCAGGGATTTGTTGGAAGGAGCCAAGTCAGCGGAGCCACCGAACAGGTTGGGCACTACCTTTGCTACCTTCTGCAGCACCTTTTCAGATGTTGCACGAGTTGCGATATCGCCTTCATCTTTCCAGAATTCTTCATCATTCAGCAGATCAGCTGCCAGTTCGTCGCTGTGCCATTCTGCATATTCTTTTGCCAGTTCGGGATATTTTTCGCTGTAAGCCTTGAACATTTCGTTCCATTCTGCTTCTGCTTTTGCACCTGCAGCATTGATTGCAGCAATGTGTGCTTTTACTTCTTCAGGAACGAAGAATGCTTCTTCATAAGGCCAGCCCAGGTTTTCCTTTGCCAGCTTGATTTCTTCTTCACCCAGAGGTTCGCCGTGGGCAGATGCTTTGCCCTGTTTGTTTGGTGCGCCGTAGCCAATCTTTGTTTCGATCTTGATGATGGAAGGTTTGTCTGCTTTCTTCGCTGCTTCGATAGCTGCTGCGATAGCGTCAACATCGTTGCCGTCCACAACTTCCTGAGTATCCCAGCCGTAAGCTTCGAAACGTTTCAGCACATCTTCAGAGAAAGCTGTTGCCGTATCGCCTTCGATGGTGATGTGGTTGCTATCATACAGAACGATGATCTTGGACAGACCCATTGTGCCGGCCAGAGAAGCTGCTTCGGAAGCAACGCCTTCCTGCAGGCAGCCATCGCCGCACAGAGCGTATGTGTAGTGGTCTACCACTTTGAATTCGGGTGTGTTGAATTTTGCTGCCAGATGGCTTTCTGCCAGAGCCATACCAACGGCATTGGCAATACCCTGACCCAGAGGGCCTGTTGTCACTTCAACACCTGTGGTATGTTTGTATTCGGGATGACCGGGTGTCAGGGAGTTTCTCTGACGGAAGTTCTGCAGGTCTTCGATAGTCAGACCGTAGCCGAATACATGCAGCAGGGAATACAGCAGGGCAGAGCCATGACCTGCGGAGAGGATGAATCTGTCTCTGTCGTCCCAATTAGGGTTTGCGGGGTTTGCTTTCATTTCCTTTGCCCACAGTGTGTAAGCAGCAGGAGCCGCACCCATAGGCAGACCGGGGTGGCCGCTCTTTGCTTTCTGGATGGCTTCTGCGGAAAGGAAACGGAGTGTATTGATTGTCAGGTTATCAATATTGTTCATTTGGTTTTTCCTCCAAAAGTTCAGTTTTCAAGTCAGCGTATTTTTGATTACTTCTTGGGTACGGATTCCCAGTCTTTCAGGAATCTTTCGATACCGATATCTGTCAGAGGGTGTTTTGCCATCTGGATCAGAACATTATAAGGGATGGTTGCGATATGGCAGCCTGCTCTTGCAGCATCAATAACATGCAGAGGGTTGCGGATGGATGCAGCGATGATTTCTGTTTCGATGCCGTGGATATCGAAAATATCAACGATTTCTTCGATCAGTGTCATACCAACGGAGCCGATATCATCTACTCTGCCCAGGAAGGGGCTAACGTATGTAGCGCCTGCTCTTGCAGCCATCAATGCCTGTGTTGCGGAGAAGATCAGTGTTACATTTGTTTTCACGCCTTCTGCGGACAGGATCTTTACTGCTTTCAGACCTTCCAGTGTCATAGGGATTTTGATTACGATGTTTTTGTGAATCTTCACCAGTTCTCTTGCTTCTTTTACCATGCCTTCGTGGTCCAGGCTGATCACTTCTGCACTGATAGGGCCATCTACGATAGTTGTGATTTCTTTTACAACTTCAACGAAATCTCTGCCTTCTTTTGCGATCAGGGAAGGGTTTGTGGTAACGCCGCAGATCACGCCCAGGTCGTTTGCTTCTCTGATGTGATCCACATTAGCTGTGTCGATAAACATTTTCATGATACTCTATCTCCTTTTCAATTCGATTCTTATAGTGTCACTTACCTTCGGCATCCACGCCGAATGCACATAATATGCTGATTTTATTTTACGCTATGACACGGACAAAATCAATATTTTCACACAAAAAAGGCGGAAACTTTGTCCGCCTTTTTTCTCATTTTATTCGATGGGTCAGCCGTCCATCGCTGCCGCCCACAGGTGCTGCCGGTTCTTCCGTCATATCATTGCTTCTCTTTCTATTCTTCTCACACTTTATCTATACAGTCCCCCATGAGCAGTCCCCCTTTTCTTACAAAAGCCAGTTCTTCACAACATCCTTGATTTCTGTTTTTTCGCAGACATTTTTGTGGAGGATAGGTCTGTGTTCCAGACCAACGATGGGAGCAGGCACAGGCACGCCGCTGGCCTTTTCCAAATCCGCCTGCAGAGCAAAAGCATCGCCGTCGGCATATTTTGCATCCAGTGCAGTCATAACATCCTTTGTAAATTTATAGGGGCTGGCAGTGGAAACAATGACCATAGGCTTGCTGTCGCCGCTTTCTGCCTTATATTTCTGATATGCTGCGTAGGCAACAGCAGTATGGGTATCCATCACATAGCCTGTTTCACCATAGAAATCCTTGATAGAAGCAAAGGTTTCCGCTTCTGTGGCATATTCGCCGCTGATCTTCTTTTCTGTAATTTCCGCTGTATAAGTGCCCTCTTTGCTCAGCTGCTCCATTTCTGCCTTTGTGGCATCCTGACCGTCCATGTGGGCCAGCAGACGTTCCAGATTGCTGGAAATCAGGATATCCATGGAAGGAGAAACTGTTACATGGAAGTCTCTGTTTCTATCGTATTTGCCTGTGCGGAAGAAATCGTACAGGACTTTGTTATCATTGGAGGCACAGACGAAATGACCTACGGGCAGACCCATCTTCATAGCGTACCAACCGGCAAGAATATCACCAAAATTACCTGTAGGTACGGTGAAGTTCAGTTCTTCGCCTGCTTTGATCTCGCCCATCTTTACAGCATTCAGATATGCCCAGAAATAGTAGACGATCTGGGGCACCAGTCTGCCGATATTGATGGAATTTGCGGAAGAGAACTGGAAGCCTTTTTCCTCCAGTTCCTTTGCCAGTGCTTTGTCTGTAAAAATGCTCTTGACTGCGGACTGGGCATCGTCAAAGTTGCCCTTGATACCCACAACGCAGGTGTTGGCACCTTCCTGGGTATTCATCTGCAGTTTCTGCACAGGGCTGACACCATCTTCAGGGAAAAATACCATGATGCGAGTGCCTTCCACATTAGCAAAGCCTTCCAATGCTGCTTTGCCTGTGTCGCCGCTGGTGGCTGTCAAAATCACGATTTCTTTATCCAGACCGTTCTTCTTCGCCGCTGTTTTCATCAGATAGGGCAGGATGGACAGAGCCATATCCTTGAAAGCCAAGGTTCTGCCGTGGAACAATTCCAAAAACAGGGCATCGCCCTTTTTCACCACAGGAACGATTTCCTTTGTATCGAATTTTTCATCATAAGCCCCATTGATGCAGGCTTTCAGTTCTTCTTCCGTAAAATCCAGGAATTTGCTCAAAACTTCATAGGCCAGTTCCTGATAGTTCAGCTTGCCCAATTCTTCCAGAGATTTTTCCATCTTGGGAATTGCTCCGGGGATATACAGACCGCCGTCAGGGCAGATGCCCCGCAGGATGGCTTCCGATGCTGTTGCTTTGATGTTTTTATCCCTTGTGCCGATATATGTCAATGCCATTTCATTCACTCCTTTTCTTCTTGAGAGCGTTGCCCTCAAACTCCTAACAAAGGGATTATCCCCTTGGAACCCAATTTGCAGAAACTATCGTTTCTGCGAAAAATAAAATCGTTTTCCTTTAGGACAAATACAAAATACCATCCTAAATTGATGCGATAGTTCTATTTTACAGATGATTTAAAATTTGTCAACGATAATCGTACAAATGTCTATGTATTAAATACAATTCATTCCCACTTCCAGCTGACCGCATATTTATTTTTCAGTCTGCCTTTCTGCAGCTTCGCCCAGCCCAGAGGGAATCCATCCACGCAGACCAGTGTCCAGCCATCCTTTCCTTCCCCTTCTACGGTCTCGCCTTTCAGGTAGCGTATCACACGGTCATCGTCTAAAGGGAAGTCCACCACGTTTTTCACTTCTTCCTTCCGCAGCCCCATGGCAAAGGCCTGAGAAGGCTCAAAGCGGTCTTTTTTCAAGGTGCCCAGCATCCAGCCTGTGCGGAGAACACGGAGCTTCTCCAATTTTGGCGTCCCTTCAGGCAGGAGATACAACCCATCGCCGTAAATCTTATAGATACCTTTCGGCAGTTCTTTCAGCACATCCTTGGCGAAATCTCCAAAGGCATCCATCTGCTTCGTCCATTTTCCTTCTTCCGGAGGAACTGCTTTCGTCTCTCCGCTCTCCTTTTTCTGCAGCAGAGCCAGAAAATGCCCCTCCCCTTTCAGCCTATGGGGATACAAGCGAGCGCAGGCTTCATAGGGGGAGATGCCAGGAACGAAACCATTTTTCTTTTCAATGGGAACCAGTTCAAATTCGGGATGATTTTCCAGAAAATCGCCAATGCTCTTTTCATTCTCTTCGGGGGAAAAGGTACAGGTGGAATATAAAAGCATACCGCCGGCCTTCAGCATAGGGGCGCAGGCTTCCAAAATCTTCGCCTGCTCTGTGCGGCAGAATTCCAGCATATCTCCATCCCAGCTTTTTACCATATCCGGTTCCTTGCGGAACATCCCCTCGCCGCTGCAGGGGGCATCCACCAAAATCTTATCGAAGAAATCAGGCATCCTTTCCGCCAGATGTTCCGGTGTTTCACTCATAACAATGGCATTGCGAATGCCCGCCAGTTCCACGTTTTTCAACAGGGTTTTTGCTCTGCCTGCGCTGATGTCATTGGCCACAAGCAGACCTGTCCCATTCAGTTTTGCGCCAAGCTGGGTGGTCTTGCCACCGGGAGCAGCACAAAGGTCCAGAACGAAATCCCCCTCTTCGATGGGCAAAGTTGCCGCCGGGCTCATGGCACTGGGCTCCTGCAGATAATACAGCCCTGCATGATAATAGGGATGCTTTGCAGGGCGTTCCTCCCCTTCATAATAAAAACCCGTAGGACACCATGCCACAGGGTTCAGGCGGAAAACACCTGTTTCCTGCAATGCCTCCGGGCTGATCTTCAGTGTATTGACCCGCAGGCCATAAAATCTTCCCGCGTCAAAAGATGCGATGTAATCGTCATATTCTTTCCCCAAAAGGGCTTTCATTTTTTCCGTATATTCCAAAGGCAGGTTCATAGGCTTCCTCCTGTATTCTGTCAAAATTTGTCGTTTTTTGTTTTCATCATACCGAAGCCGAATAGAATTGACAAGCCCCTCCTTTTTCCAGAGAATCAAAAATACCTTTTCTGCCACTTTTTTATCTTTACAAAGGCCCCCAACTCATATAAGATGAATAACAGAAAATACACCTTCGGTGAACAAAGGGCTATATGCCCCTTGTACACCGAAGGTACCACCCCCGAAAGGAGCAATGTTATGGGAAAAGATATCTGGAAACCGGGAACGGTCATCTACCCCGTGCCCGCCGTTATGGTCTCCTGCGGCACCATGGAGGAAAAAAATATCATCACTGTGGCATGGACAGGAACCGTCAACAGCGACCCTGCCATGACATACGTCTCCATCCGCCCCAGCCGCCATTCTTATCAGATCATCAAGGAAAGGGGCGAGTTTGTCATCAATCTGGTGACAGAAAAACTGGCCTATGCCTGCGATTACTGCGGCGTGAAAAGCGGACGGGACATCGATAAATTTGCAGAAATGAAGCTGACCGCCAAAAAGGGGGAAAAGGTGGATGCGCCTATCATCTATGAAAGCCCTGTAAATATCGAATGTAAGGTAAAACAGATCATTCCACTGGGCACCCACCATATGTTTCTGGCGGAAGTGGTCTCTGTCCAGGTCAGCGATGAATATCTGGACGAAACAGGCAAATTCCACTTCGACAAGGCAAAGCCCATCTGCTATTCCCACGGTGCTTATTATGGTCTGGGCAAAAAATTGGGCACCTTCGGTTATTCTGTGAAGAAAAAAGAGGATAAAAAAGTAGGGAAGGCGACAAAGAAGCCCGGTGCTCCCAAAAGAAAATCAAAGAAGAAAAAATAACGCAAGGAGGATCCTGCACGATGATGCAAATTTCTGAAGTCAATCTGATCTCTGTAGACAAAAGCGAAGAAATCTGGGAAATCGAGGGCGAAGTGATTTTCGAGGACGATCTGTCCAGTGGTTTTGCAGCCAGCTATCTGGCGGAAGAAGACGAATGGGAAGAACTC
Organism: [Eubacterium] saphenum; assembly: GCA_004557645.1. Taxonomy (GTDB): domain Bacteria; phylum Bacillota; class Clostridia; order Lachnospirales; family Anaerotignaceae; genus Anaerotignum_A. The sequence goes on from SFGI01000027.1 coordinate 8,861, forward strand.
TCTCTGGAACTGGAAATGGAAGAGGGGTTCAGCATGAGCGTGTTGAAAGATATGATTCTTTCTGCAATCGAAGAATACGAAGAATAAAAGAGGGTGTCGACTTTGTCGACACCCTTCGTCGAAATCAGGATTTCGACGAGTTTAAACAGAAGAATAAACAGGCGGTTTCCATCGGCAAAAATGCCTTGATACCCACTGTTTTCCTCGGACGAGCAAAGCCCGCCCTGCGGATTCCATTCGGGACACCCAAACAGGTTTCCCGAACCCTTCCACTGCTCAAAAAGCTTTTTCAATCTGAAACTGTTTCCTTTTCTTCTTCTGCCTCCAAAACCGCTTCTACGATCTCTGCCACATTGCCTTCTTCCAAAGCAGATTCTTCCACAGCTTCTTCTGTTTCAGCAGCCTCGGTTTCTTCTGCGGCTTCGGCATCCTTTCTGTCCTGTTCCTTTTGCAGGATATGCCTGCCTACCATAAACAGCAGCACCGCCACCACCGCCGTAGGGATCACCGTCAGGGTCAGCTGCACCCAATAGAACTGTTCGCCCCAGCGGAAGAAGGGCAGCAACACGCCATAGATCATCGTATACAACGCTGCCAGCAAAATCAGTACACCGATAAAGGTACGTTTCCCTTCAAATTTCTTCAAGGGTTCATCCTTGCAGAAAGCAACGACCCGATCGAAGCAATCCTGATCTTCTATAGCTCTCAGTTCTTCCGGCAGCTTTGCCACATGAAAGGTGTCAAAGAAACAATAGCACCAGATGACAGGCAGCAGGAAGGCAAGAAATTTCCAACCGATGGTCATGGTCAGCCCTGCCAGAGCAGTAAAGAGTGCCATCAGCAGCGCACCTTTCTTCATCATGCCCAAATACATATACCCACCGCCGGGCCAAAGGGCACACAGGAATGTCAGTATCTTTTTTTCTTCCAATTTCACGTCTTTCCCTCCTTACAAGATGCGCTTGGGGCGAAAATCGATATAATCCGCCGCAACCAGATCATAGGTAATGCCATATCGTTCTCCTTCAAAGGCAGTGGCATGGCTGGCCGCCCCATGCAGATGCCCATAGACTACCTTTTCGACGGGGTATTCCTTGAAAAGTTCCGTAAAGGCGGAATCTTCTTTTTTATCATTCATGGGCGGAAAGTGCATCATCAAAATGATCTTCTCCGCACCGTTTCGCATGGCTCCATCCAGGGATAATTTCAACCGCACCTGTTCTCTTTCGTAAAGCTTTTTATCCTGCTCTGTAAAGCGGGTATCATTGGGGCAGAGCCAGCCGCGGCTACCGCAGATGGCCCAATCCTCGTACCCATCAAAATCGTTTTTCAAAAACCGCATCCCGGGATATCTGGCCTCCAGTTTGGAGGAGGATTTCCACCAGTAATCGTGATTGCCCCCCAAAAGAATCTTTCTTCCCGGCAGGCTGTAGATCACATCCAAGTCCGCCGCCGCATCATCGATCCGCATGCCCCAGGACAGATCTCCCGGCAAAAGAACGGTATCTTCTTCCGTCACCAGTTCCTTCCAGCTTTCGATGATCTTCGAACTATGGTTTTTCCAATGCTCCCCGAAGATATCCATAGGCTTATCCACGGAAAAGGCAAAATGCAGGTCTGCAATGGCAAATAAGCCCATGTTCTTCCTCCTTTTCTTATACTCGGTAAACTTCTGCCAGCACGTTCAGCTTTTCGTTGAATTCCCGCAGCCTGTCGATATCGTTGCTATCCCAGACATCGGAAAATTCTCTGTTGATGGCATCCATATCCTCCAGCTTTGCTATGAAATGCAGCTTCTGGATATTATCCAGAATATTGGATGTCATATTTCTTCTGATCTCGTTCAGCCTCTGGGCATTTGTGATCTCTCCGCGGATGGTGGACATTTCCTGGTCCAGGTTGAAGGCCGCTTCGGCGCAGTTTGTCAGTCTGTCCTGCAATGCCTGGGGGATATTGCCGCTGTACTTATAGCGCAGGGAATGTTCCGCCGTTGCCCAGAAATTCATAGCGTTTGTACGAATCTGGATTTCCGCGAAAATTTCCTTGGGCCCCAGAGCAGTACTCAGGGGATATTTGATGATGATATGATAGCTGCGATAGCCACTGGGTTTTGTATTCGTTATGTAGTCTCTTTCCTCCACGATGGTCATATCCCTGCGGGAGCGCACCATATCCACTACTTTCTGGATATCCTCTACGAACTGGCAGAGGATACGGATACCGGCGATATCTTCGATCTCCTGCTCGATCCGATCGGGGTGGATATGCTTTCTGCCTGCTTTGTCCAAAATGCTGGCAGGCTTTTTCAATCTGCCTGTGACAGAATCTATCGGGGAATAAATGCCCAAATGCCGACATTCTTTATCCAGATTTTTGAACTTCAGCAGCAATTCCTCCACTGCCTGTTCGTAGGGATAAAGCAATTCTTTCCAATTTATGATTTCCAAAAGGGTTCCTCCTTCGGCCAAATTGCCATATTTCTTCATTTTCATTGTACTACATAATCCAATGCAGACGCAATGGAAGAATTTCTTAATTTTCCCCAAATTTCAACATTTTTCCTTTTCTCACAGGAAAGACGCCATACCCATTTCGAGCATGACGTCTTTTTCAGCGTTCCAGCAATTTTTTGACCTCTTTTTCCGTCCCTGCTGCCAATATCCGCTGGGCAAAGCCCTTCGTCTGTTTCTCTGAAAGTCCCCGCACCTGATAGCGCACAGAAGCGATCTCATTGGAGACCATGCTGAATTCATCCAGCCCCATGCCCACCAATATGGGTACGGCTCTTTCATCCCCGGCAAATTCGCCGCACATACCAACTTCCTTTCCTTCCCTATGCCCCGCTCCAATGACCTTTGCCACCGCCCGCAACACTGCCGGGTGGAAAGGACTATAGAGTTTCGTCAACTTTTGGTTGCCCCTGTCTGCCGCAAGAATATATTGGGTCAGATCATTGGTGCCGATGCTGAAAAAATCCACTTCCTTCGCCAGTTCTTCCGCCATGAATACCGCCGCCGGTGTTTCCACCATGATGCCCGTGCTGATGCTCTCCCGAAAAAGGACGTTCCGCTCCCGCAGCTCCTGCTTGCATTCCTCCAGCAATTGATTGGCCTTGCGGAATTCCTCCACGGAAACGATCATAGGATACATGATACGGATATCCCCGAAGGCTGCCGCCCGCAGGATGGCTTTCAGCTGTGTCTTGAATACATCCCGCATATCCAGACAAAAACGGATGGCCCGCCAGCCCAGAAAAGGATTCTCCTCTTTCTCAAACTGGTAATAGGGCAAATTTTTATCCCCGCCAATATCCAAGGTGCGGATGGTGATGGGTTTCTTCAATATCTCTGCCGCTTTTTTGTATATCTCAAACTGTTCCTGCTCTGTAGGGAAACGGCTGCTTTCCATATATAAAAATTCGCTGCGGAACAGACCGATCCCTTCCGCCCCATGCTTTCTCGCCGCCTCCACATCCTTCAGGCTGCCCACATTGGCATAGAGATGCACCTGCCGACCATCGGTGGTCACCGCAGGCAGGCGGTTCATTTCCTTCAGCTTCCGCTTCAATTCCTTCTCTGCTTCCTGCTTTTTGGTATAGTCCTGCTTTGTCAGGTCATCAGGAGATAACAGAAGAATCCCTTCATTCCCATCCAGAATGACCTCTTCTCCTGCCTGCACCTGTTCCAAAATGCCTTCCACCCCCAGCAAAGCAGGAATTTCCAAGCTTCGCGCCAGAATCGCCACATGGCTGGTACTGCCTCCCTTGGCAGTCACCATGCCTTTGATATAGCGAAAATCCATCTTCGCTGTATCGGAAGGGTTCAGTTCCTCCGCAAAAAGGATGACTTTCTCTTTGATATTCCGAAAAGGGTCATCCTCAATGCCCTTCAAGAAAGCCATGATACGTCGGCAAACATCCCTCACATCCGCCGCCCGCTCCTGCAAATACGCATCCTCCAGGCTTTCCAGCAGCCCACAGGTCTCCTCCATCTGCTCCTCCAAAGCCCACTGGGCATTTTTCCCTTTCTCTATTTTTTCTTCTACCCCTAAAATCAGCGTATCATCCTCTGCCATATCCAGATGGGCAGCAAAAATCGGATTTGTCCTTGCCAGAGGGCGAAGGGCATCCCTGGCCTGCTCCGTTGCCCGGCGAAAAGCCGCTTTTTCCCGCTCCTGTTCAGTTTCTTCGATTTCCACACGCTCCGCTGCCAGATTCGGCGGCTGTACCAAAAAAGCCCGCCCCATTGCAACGCCTTTGGATGCCCGCTGCTCCGCTCTGATCTCTTCCATGCTCATCCCTCCAGAATATTCAGAAAGGCTTCCAGCTTTTCTACGGAATGTTTATCCCCTTCCCCATCAGCAGAAAGCATCAGTTCACTGCCCTCCTTCGCCCCTAGGGTCAACAACTGCAGGATACTGTCTGCCGCTGCCTTTTTCCCGTTATGGGAAATGTAGACCTTACAGGGCAGCTGCTTCGCATAGGCCACCACTTCCGATGCCGGGCGGGCATGGAGCCCTGTTTTATTTTTCAAGATCACTTTTCTTTCGATCATTTTCTCGACCTCCCAAAAAATCGTTTCCCTTAGTTTCCCTGATTCCAGCAAAAATATGAATCTGATCTTTTGAGAATCTTTTTCATATAAATTTGCTCAGAATTTCTTGACATCTATTTTTTCCTGTGGTATCTTAGATGCACAAAGTTATTTATGACTAACCAAAAAAAGAAAAAGGAGGTCGTCCCATGAGTGTAGTCATCGTAGGAGGCCATGACAGAATGGTTCGTCAATATATGGATATCTGTAAAAAATTCAACTGTAAAAGCAAGGTTTTTACCCAGCTTCCCGGCAACTTCAAAGGGCAGATTGGTCAGGCAGACCTCATCATCCTTTTCACCAGCACCGTTTCCCATATCATGGCAAATGGCGCAGTGCAGGAAGCAGAACGAAACAATATCGCCATCGAACGCAGCCACAGCAGTTCTTCTTCTGCCCTGAAGCGTATCCTTGGCCAATATTGTACATCTTAATATCGAAGAGTTAGCTATTACTAACCAAAGGAGGTATTTATGTCCGATTTTGAAGAAAAAATGCTTTACTATGCCTCCCCTGCTCTTTTGGGCAGAAAACAGGCAAATCTCTTTTCCTTCCCCATCTGTCGTCTGACAGACTATCGGAAGGAGATCGAAACATACAGAAAAGAACTATCCCCCCTTGGCATCTCTGTAGAATATCTCTACAGCCGCCATCAGCGGGTATACCTGCTCATCTATCGCAAGGATATGCTCCTGCAATATCTGAGACAACCTGCTGTGAAAGCCTTTCTCATTCAGGAGGGCTATCCCCCAGAGGTTGGAGAAGAGGCATCCTTTGACGCTTGTCTCTGCACCCTGCGGCAGCATATCCTGGAAGGGAATGATTTTCCCCACGAGATCGGCTTCTTTTTTGGCTATCCCCCGGAAGACGTTTTCGCTTTCATCCGGGAAAAGGGCCGCAATTATAAGCTGGTGGGCGACTGGAAGGTATACGGCGACGGCAAAGCCGCCCTTCGCACCTTCCGCAGCTATGCCAGATGCAGAAAAAGACTCATGGAACAAGCAGCCGCCGGGGCCAGCATCGTGTCCCTTTTGACACCCGTATGCGCCCATGCAGCTGTTTGCATATAAAAAATTACAAGATTAGGAGGCGTAAAAACATGAAAAACGCAGTGATTTATTGGAGTGGTACAGGTAACACCGCAGCAATGGCAAAAGCCATCGCCGCAGCTATGGGGGAAGATACAGAAATCTTCTCCGTAGATAAATTCACAGGCAGCGTGGCAGACTATGACAAGATCGCATTCGGCTGCTCTGCCATGGGCGATGAAGTGCTGGAAGAAGCAGAATTTGAACCCTTCTTCGCATCCATCGAAGGCAGCCTGAAGGGCAAGAAAGTTGCTCTGTTTGGTTCCTATGGCTGGGGCGACGGACAGTGGATGCGGGATTGGGCAGACAGAACTGCAAAGGCAGGCGCAAACCTGTATGACGAAGGTCTGATCGTCAACGGCTTCCCCGAAGGCGATGCAAAGGTACAGTGCACTGCTTACGGCGAAGGCTTCGCAGCCTATTAAAATCGATAGAGAGCATCTGAAATCAGATGTTTTCTGATATAACTCCTCTACAAAACTCTTTACAAATTCAAAATGATCCTCTATTATCTCTCTAATGAAGAAACCGAGTCTGAAAAAGACTCGGTTTTTTCGTATGGGCGTGTTTTGAAAAGAGAGCTGCCCCTTGCTTTTCTCCAAAATCTGCGGAACACAAAAAAGCCGTTCCTATTTCTAAGAACGACTTTCCATGATTTCTTTATTCTTTGTCGTGACAACCGTATCCGCCGCCCTGCTTTTTCCCGCAGCTGCAGGAGGACGGGCAGCCGATGCAGACCGCACCGTGTTTTTTCTCTTTTCTAATATACAGCACCGCTGCTCCGACCAAAATCAGAACAACTGCTGCAATAATAAAATTTGTCATACTGAAAACTCCTTATACGCTTTTTGCTGTGCCATGCAGCCCATATTCCGCTGCGATGTTTCTGTTTGCTTTCCGAATCAAACCAACGATGATCGCCACGATCCCTGCCACTGCCACCAAGCCGGGAATGAAACCTACACCCAGTGTGCCTTCTGTCAGCAGTGTGCCGATCTGGTATACAAAGAATGCTACGGTAAAGCCTGTTGCGAACTGCAGGGCGATGCCGCCTGCCAGCCATTTCTTATCTTTGATCTCTGCATTCATGGCACCCATGGCCGCAAAGCAGGGAGGTGTATACAGGTTGAACATCAGATACGCCAGTGCCGCCGCCTTTGTCAGCCCCATCACTGCCGCAACTTCCCCGGCACCGCCCATCAAAGCCAGCTCTTCTGTATCGATAAAGTTAGAGATGCCATAGACAACTGCCAGTGTACCAACCACGTTTTCTTTTGCGATAAAGCCAGTGATAGATGCTGCTGCCAGCTGCCATACGCCGAAGCCCAGAGGGATCATCAGGATGGCAAAGGGAGAAGCGATGGTCGCCAGAATGGAGGTATGGGCCATGCCTTCTTCCACCACCTGCAGCTGCCAGTTGAAAGTCTGCATGATCTGTACGACTGTGTTGCACACCAGAATGATAGTGCCGGCTTTGATGATATAAGCTTTCCCACGGGAGCACATGGACAGGAAGGCTCTCTTCAGGCTGGGCACTTTATATTCTGGCAATTCCATAATGAAGAAGGATTTTCTGACCTTGTGCCCTGCAATCTTGTTTACCAGCAGCGCGCCAAAGAAGATCAGCACGATACCTACGAAATACATCAACGTACCTACCCAAGAAGCATCTGCGAAAAATACCCCTGCAAACAGAGCGATGACAGGCAGCTTTGCCCCACAGGGCATGAAGGGCGTCAGCATTGCTGTTACTCTCCGTTCTCTCTCATTTCGAATCGTTCTGGAAGCCATAACGCCGGGGATGGCACAGCCAGTGCCGATAACGAAAGGAATCACGGATTTCCCGGACAGACCAACTTTCTTGAAGATGGGGTCCAGGACCACGCCAACACGGGCCATGTAACCGCAATCCTCCAGCAGAGCGATCAGGAAATACATGACCATGACCAAAGGCAGGAACCCAACCACGGCACCTACACCGCCGATGATGCCATCTACCAGCAAAGCCTGCATGAAAGGAGAAGCATTTTCCACCAAGCCCGCCACAGATTCCTGGAAGCTTTCAATCCACCCTACCAGGGCATCTGCGATCATGGGGCCCACAGAGGACTGGGAAATATGGAATACCAGAAACATAATGACTGCAAAAATGGGGATACCCAGCCATCTGTTTGTCAGGATGCCGTCCAGTTTATCCTGACTGTTCTTTTCCTTTGTCAGCACTTTTCTTGTTTCAACGGCTTTTACGATACTGTTAACAAATGCGAAACGGCTTCTGTCAGAAGCTTCTACCGCTTCCTTGTTTGTCAGGTCGATATTCCCCTCATCATAAGGTGCCTTCTGCTCCTTTCCTTTCAAAGATGCTGCTGTTTTCACCAACTGAACCAAGCCTTTGTCGTTGGCGATCGTGGAAACCGTCTGAATGACGGGGCAGCCCAGCTTTGCGGACAGTAGTTCCGTATCGATCTGTGTATCTTTCTTTTCGTTCACATCACTCTTGTTCAGAGCCACCACCACAGGAATGCCAAGTTCCAAAAGCTGTGTGGTAAAGAACAGTGAACGGCTCAAGTTTGTTGCATCTACGATGTTAATGATGACATCGGGATTTTCATTTCTCACATAGCTGCTGGTAATGCTTTCCTCCGATGTAAAAGGAGACATGGAATAGGCACCGGGCAGATCCACTGCCATCAATTCTTCCCCTTCATAAATATTCTTTTTGATCAGGCTTTCTTTTTTGTCTACTGTAACCCCCGCCCAGTTACCAACTCGCTCATTTCTGCCCGTCAGCGCGTTGTACATGGTGGTTTTCCCACTGTTTGGGTTCCCTGTTAAAGCAATTCTCATTTTGAATTCCTCCTAAAAATATGATCGTGCTTCGTTTGACTTCGAGTGATTTTTACCAAATTTAGTTAGTTTTAGCTAACCATAGGGCAAAATATATGTGGTGAAATCATTCACCACTTATACAATAATTGCTTCTGCCAAAAGATTGTCGATGGTATATCTGCCATCCTTGATGGAAACGACACAGCCGCCCTTCAGATGAGAGATCACTGTAATGGGTTCGCCGCTGTAGCAGCCCAGAGAAAAAAGAAACCCATCCATTTCTTCATCATCTGTCACAATTTCCTTGATGATATATTCTTCTCCTTCTTTTGCAGCCATCAGGTTCATAGTATCCTCTCACTTCCTTCCATATAATTAGTTCTAACTAACTTCTTTAGGAGTTTATCACGACTAACTTTCTTTGTCAATCCCTTTTCCATCAATTACTAATCATTTTTTCTCAAAAAGAAAGCCCCGGAAAACTTCCGGAGCCAAATTTCATTTATCTTTTTTTACTGCAGCTGCTGCAATCACCACTGCAGCCACCGCAGCCGGTGCCATTCTTTTTTATAAAGCGAATGGCGGCAACGAACGCCACCAAAATCGCCCCTAAGATGAGATAATCAAAAATACCCACACCCTCACCTCTTTAGAAAATCAGGCTCAAAACCTGATATACGCCAAAAGCAACGATCCACGCGACCACGCATTGCAGCACTGCAACGCCCAACCCTAAGGCATTGCTGCCCAATTCTCTTTTTACCGCTGCCATTGCCGCCATACAAGGGGTATACAGCAGTGTGAACACCAGAAAGCTGATGGCAGAAATAGGCGTAAACAAACCACTCAGGGCAGGCCCCAGTGTTTCCATGGAAGTGCCCGTCAAGACGCCCAAAGTGCTGACAACGGCTTCCTTAGCGGAAAAACCTGTGATCAAAGCTGTGGGGATGCGCCAGTCATCAAAGCCCAGAGGAGCAAAGATGGGTGCCAGCCAATGTCCCAGCATCGCCAACAGGCTGTCGGCACTGTCTGTTACCACATTCAAGCGGCTGTCGAAGCTCTGCAGGAACCAGATGATGACCGTTGCTACGAAAATAACGGTAAAGGCTCTCTGCAGGAAATCCTTCGCCTTATCCCACATCAGGAGCAGCACGCTTTTTGCGGAGGGGAAACGATAGTTGGGCAGTTCCATAACGAAGGGAACAGGTTTCCCTCGGAATACTGTTTTCCCGATGAGCAGCGCCACGATGATGCCCACGATAATGCCCGCTGCATACAGCCCGATCATCACCAGTGCCGCATACTTCGGGAAAAATGCCGCTGCAAACACCGCATAAATGGGAATCTTTGCGGAACAGCTCATAAAGGGTGTCAGCATGATGGTCATGCGTCTGTCTCTGTCGGAGGATAATGTTCTCGTTGCCATGACCGCAGGAACAGTGCAGCCAAAGCCCACCAGCAAAGGCACGATGCTTCTGCCGGAAAGGCCGATCTTTCGCAGCAGTTTGTCCATAACAAAGGCTATTCTCGCCATATATCCTGTATCTTCCAGAATAGAAAGGAAGAAAAACAGCACTACGATGATGGGCAGGAAGCTCAATACACTGCCCACGCCGGCAAATACACCATCGATCACCAGGCTATGTACCACAGGGTTGATGCCATAGGCCGTCAGGGCTTTATCTGCCACAGCTGTGACAGCATCGATGCCCGCCGCCAGCAGATCGCTGAGATATGCACCAAATACATTAAAGGTCAGATAAAATACCAGAAACATGACCCCAATGAAAATGGGGATCGCCCAAAATCTATTGGTCAGCACGTTATCGATCCTTACGCTGCGGATATGTTCCTTGCTTTCCTGAGGCTTGATGACCGTTGCCCCGCAAACTTTTTCAATAAAGTCATACCGCATATCCGCCAAGGCAGCGTTTCTGTCCATGGCGTGTTCCTCTTCCATCTGGATGATACTGTGTTCTACCAATTCCAGTTCATTCTGGCTCAGCGCCAGCTTTTCCGCAATGGAAGGGTCATCCTCGATCAGCTTTGTGGCTGCAAAACGAGTGGAAATGCCTGCCCGTTCCGCATGGTCTTCGATCTGATGACAAACGGAATGGATACAGCGGTGAACAGGACCGGAGGGGCAGAAATCGTATACCTTAGGGTATTCCTTTCCCTTCGCTACACGAAGGGCTGTCTGCAGCAGTTCATCAATCCCTTCATTCTTTACGGCACTGATGGGGACCACAGGGATACCCAGTTCTTCACTCATTTTGCTGATGTTGATGGTGCCGCCATTGCTGCGAACCTCATCCATCATATTCAGCGCCAACACCATGGGAATGTGCATTTCGATGAGCTGCAGGGTCAGGTACAGGTTTCTTTCAATGTTTGTCGCATCGACGATATTGATGATACCATCGGGCTTTTCATTCAAAATAAAATCCCTTGTCACGATCTCCTCGCTGGTATAGGGGCGGATGGAATAAATCCCGGGCAAGTCCACCACGGAGCAATCCTTTTCCCCCCGCACTTCTCCCACCTTCTGGTCTACGGTTACGCCGGGGAAGTTCCCTACATGCTGATTGGAGCCTGTCAGCTGATTGAAGAGTGTCGTTTTCCCGCAGTTCTGATTGCCTGCCAATGCAAAAATCATTCTGCTTCCCCCGCTTTCACTTCAATATTTTTTGCGTCATCGATACGGATGGTCAGGGTATATCCTCTCAAGCGCAGTTCAATAGGGTCGCCCATGGGAGCCACCTTCGTTACCGTCACCTTTGTTTTGGGGATGATGCCCATATCCAAGAGACGGCAGCGCAAAGCCCCTTCGCCGCCTACCCTTGTGATGACCGCATCTTTCCCTATGGGAAGTTCATTCAATGTCATACTGATCCCTCTATTCTAAGCAAATTCAGCCAAAGCTGAACTATGTTCTCAACTACAAAATAATACTAGAAATGAGTATACCACGGCTAACTCTCGCCTGTCAACGGAATGAGTTCATTTCAACTAACTTTTATCATCTGCTGCAAACAAAGGATTTCTGCCTGTCCCCACTTCTCCTATGTTATGTTTCTCTCGGGAAAAAAGTTCCTGTTTTTAAGATAGAAAACGCCTTAAGCCATACCGACTTAAGGCGCAATTTCCTTTGCTTTATTCCACTGTTACAGATTTTGCCAGATTTCTGGGTTTATCCACATCGCAGCCTCGTTCCACTGCAATATAGTATGCAAACAGCTGCATGGGCAGCACATTATAAGAGCTGGTGAACAGGTTATTCACCTTAGGCAGGTAAACCACTTCGTCTGCCACATCTTCGATAGCAGTGCAGCCTTCTGCCGCAATGGCAAGCACCTTGGCACCTCTGGCTTTGACTTCCTTCACATTGCTGACTGTTTTTTCCAGCAGGCTTTCCTGAGTCGCAATGGCAACGACCAAAGTCCCTTCTTCAATCAGGGAAATCGTGCCATGCTTCAGTTCGCCCGCAGCGTAAGCTTCGCTATGGATATAGGAGATTTCCTTTAGCTTCAGGGAAGATTCCATCGCCACTGCATAGTCCAGACCACGTCCAATGATGAAGGCATTTTCACACTGAGCGTAGTGCTTTGCGATCTCTGCCATTTTTGCATCCACCTGCAGCACTTCTGCTGTATGTTCCGGAAGGGCCCGCAGTTCTTCCACTGCTGCTTTGTAAGCGTCTTCCGCCATAGTGCCCCGCACCTTTGCAAAATACAAAGCGATCATATACAGCACAGACATCTGTGTAGTATAGCCTTTTGTTGTAGCAACAGCAATTTCAGGGCCGGCCCATGTGTAGATGACATCATCACTTTCTCTGGCGATGGAACTGCCTACCACATTTACGATAGCCAGAACCTTTACGCCCTGTTTCTTTGCTTCTCTCAGGGCAGCCAGTGTATCGGCTGTTTCACCGCTCTGGCTGATGATGATGCAAAGATCCCCTTTGTTCAGGATAGGGTTTCTATATCTGAATTCGGAAGCGATATCCACCTCAACGGGGATACGGCAGGTTTCCTCAATCACATATCTGCCCACGATACCGGCGTGCATGGCACTGCCGCAGGCTACGATATGGATGCGTCCGCAATTTTTGATCTCTTCTTCTGTCAGAGAAATTTCATCCAGCTTGATATCTGTTTCCGTCATACGGGGCTGGATGGTCTTTTTCAGGGCTTCGGGCTGTTCCATGATTTCCTTCATCATAAAGTAGTCATAACCGCCTTTTTCCGCTGCATCAATATCCCATGTCACATGGTAGACTTCTTTTTTGATCTCGCTGCCGTCCATGGTGTACAGCTTTACGCTGTCATTTTTCAGTACTGCGATCTCATTTTCTTCCAACAGGTAATAGTCTCTGGTATATTCCAGCAGAGCAGGAATATCAGAAGCGATATAGTTTTCGCCTTCGCCCAAGCCTACCAGCAGAGGACTGCCCTTCCGCACTGCCACCAGTGTATCGGGGTGATCGCTGCACATGATTCCCAGGGCATAAGCACCGCGAATCTTTTCCAACAGCTTTCTTGTGGTGGAGATCATATCGCCATCATACAGATATTCATACAGATGGGCTACCACTTCTGTATCTGTTTCAGATTTGAAGACATAGCCTTCTTTTTTCAGCATTTCCTTCAATTCCAGATAGTTTTCGATGATACCGTTGTGTACCACGGAAATTTTACCATTCTGGCTGTTGTGGGGATGGCTGTTTGTTTCGCTGGGTTCCCCATGGGTCGCCCAACGGGTGTGACCGATGCCGATGTGAGAAGATTTCTGTTCTTCCTTTTCCAGCTTTTCTGCCAAGCCTGCCAGTCTGCCTTTTACCTTGATGGTACGGATACCATCTTCATATACGGAAATACCTGCAGAGTCATACCCACGGTATTCCAGTTTGGACAGGCCGTTCAGCAATACGGGAATGGCCTGATCGTTACCAATATATCCTACGATTCCGCACATAATTTTCTACCTCCAAAAATTTATTCGTCCGTTGCCTTTCTTTTGTCGGGAGCGTTGACCGCTCCGTTTTGTAAAAAGGCCTGCGTCCCTGAACGAAAGGGCGAGGAGCATCCGCCGAATTTTCGATATAGGAAGCTCTTATGAAGATTCCATAACTCCTGCCTCGTCAGCCGCCCGATCTGCGGCTCTGGCGCTTCTATTACCTATAAACCTTCCTTTCCTTTGAAATGACTGATCGGAAGCCGCCTTTCTTTTTGAGCATAGAAAGGCATTATCGACTGATTATAGCATTTTTTTCGCCTGCGGTAAAGCCTTTTTCCCATATTATGCGGTCTGCCATTGTCTTTGTGCGCGAAAAAAGACCCAATCTTTATAATTTTGAAAGATTTTTGTTATGGATTATTCAAAAAGATAAGTTATACTGTTAGAAAGAAGAAATCCATCTGAAAAAGGATGCAACCGAAAAGGAGGAATATAAAATGAAAAAATTACTTGCACTTTTCCTTGCCTGCACCATGGCACTGGGGCTGGTGGCCTGCAACGGCAAAGAGGAAGAAACACCCACCCCTTCTGCAGAAGAAGCAGTGGCTTCCATGGAAGCCCCCATCGATGCTCTGGCAAGGTGTATGCTGGAAAATGATATGGAATATGACCCCGAAGACCCCGATTTCTTCTGGACTGCCCTTTACTATTTCGCAGGGGCCTATGGTCTGGAGCATGAACAGGTGGAAGAAGTTCCCGATACTTATCAGCTGAAGGTTCCCAAAGCAGTGATGGAAGAACATGCCATCGCATTGTTCAGCACATACGATGGTCTGATGGATCTGCCCTCTATTATGAAAGGCAATGTTTCCTATGATCCCGATGAAGATGCCTACTTCCTTTCCCGTGGGGATATCGGCCTCTCTGAAACAAGACTGACCAATGTTGCGGAAACAGAAGACGGCTATACACTGGTGGCAGAGCTTTGGTCCATTGGTCCCGAAGAAGAGCTCATCGCCGCATGGGACGTCGCATTGATCCGAAATACATTCTCGGAAGGAATCGAAAACCCTCTGTACCTTTGCAGCGTTTCTTCCATGAAACAGATCAAAGAAGATGCCCCTGACGAAAATGGAAACAACAGCAGCACAATCACACCCGATGATACCATTACGGCTGTGTTCAATGGTCTGTCTGATTCCCATACGGTAGAAGTCACTCTCCCCGATGGCAGCATCCGTGCATTCCAGTTTGATCCCGAATCTGCCGCAGGTAAGATCATCAACAGCCTGGGCGAAGGGGATGGCTTCACCTTTGGATATACCACCGATGCAAAAACAGGCGCATCCGTTATCCTGACAGCGGAATAAAAAAGAAAGGATTACCTCAAGAGAGGTAATCCTTTTTTATTTCTTCCAACCATATTTTTCAGCAATCTTTTCCGCCACATAAATGCCATCCACCGCCGCCGAAACGATACCGCCGGCATATCCGGCACCTTCCCCTGCAGGGTAAACGCCCGTTTTTTTCAGGCTCATGGCTGTTTCATCCCGCAGGATGCGGATGGGAGAAGAACTGCGGCTTTCCACTGCCGTCAGCAGGGCATCCTCCCTGTCAAAGCCCTTCAATTTCCTGCCCATGGCAGGCAGGGCTTCCCGCAATGCTTCCATCATGAATACAGGGAAGATTTCATCCATATCTCCTTCCTTTACAGCAGGGCGATAGGTGGCTTCCACTTCCGGCGCAGATGCAGTTCCCGTTTTCAGGAAGCTGCCCACCCGTTGCACCGGGGCAGTATAATCGCTGCCGCCGGCCTGAAAGGCCTTTTCTTCCAATTCTCTCTGAAAATACATCCCTGCCAACGGATGGTCGCTGCCGAAATCCTCAGGAAATACCTGCACCAGCAATGCGGAATTGGCGTTTTTGCCGTCACGGGCATGTTCGCTCATGCCATTGACCGCCAATCTGCCCTC
This sequence comes from [Eubacterium] saphenum, assembly GCA_004557645.1. Lineage (GTDB taxonomy): Bacteria > Bacillota > Clostridia > Lachnospirales > Anaerotignaceae > Anaerotignum_A. The sequence continues at coordinate 24,302 of SFGI01000027.1, forward strand.
TTCGGAAGCCGCCGCCACCACATAGCCCCCAGGACACATGCAGAAAGTATAGACCCCTCTGCCCTTGGAGGTGGTGTAGGTCAGGCGATAATCCGCCGCAGGCAGCTTATGGGCCGCTTCGCCATACTGGGCTTCGTCCACCATTTTTTGTGGATGTTCGATACGCACGCCCATGGCAAAGGGCTTCTGTTCCAAGGCAAATGCCTCTGCATAGAGTAGTTCAAAGGTATCTCTGGCACTATGGCCCAAGGCCAGCACCACATCGTCTGTTTCAATCCTTTCACCATTTTGCAGCAGAACCGCCTTAATTTGATTGCCGTTCCATGCAAAACCTGTCACCTTCTCAAAAAAGCGTACTTCTCCACCCAGAGAAATGATCTTTTCCCGAATCTGCTTCACCACACCACGGAGCAAATCCGTACCAATATGGGGTTTTGCGTCATAGAGAATTTCCTCCGGCGCACCGGCATCCACCATTTCCTCCAGCACCTTACGGCAGCGGGGGTCTTTGATACGGGTGGTCAGCTTGCCATCGGAAAAGGTGCCCGCACCGCCTTCGCCAAACTGCACGTTGTTTTCTGTGTCCAGCTTGCCTGTGTTCCAAAAGCGATCAACGGCTTCCTTACGGCTGTCCACATCGCCGCCCCGTTCCAGCACGATAGGGCACAGGCCCATTTCCGCCAGCAGCAGCCCCGCAAACATCCCCGCAGGGCCAAAGCCAACCACGACAGGTCGTTTTTCGGGCATGGTCTGCCCCTGCATCATGCGATAAGCCAGATCGGGGGTCTTGGAGATATTTTTATCCCGATTTTTCTCTAAAATCTTCTTTTCATTCTTTACTTCCACATCCACCACATAGGCATAATGGATGTTGTCTTTTTTTCTGGCATCCAAAGAACGTTTGAAAATGCGATAGCCTTTGATCTCCTCCACGGGAACCCGCAAAGCCTTCGCCAGCTTCTTTTCCAATGCCTTTTGGTTACCTTCGATCGGCAGCTTCAGTTCGGAAACTCGAATCATTTTTCTTCCCTGCCTTCCCATTCTTCATAAAATACTTCCCGCAGGAACAGACCACGGCTGGGGGCTGTAAAGCCTGCCGCTTCTCTGCTTTCTGCCTGCAGGATGGCTGCCATTTCGGCTGCTTTCCGTTTTCCTTCCCCAACTTCGATGAGGGTACCCGTCAGGATACGCACCATCTGGTACAGGAAGCCGTTGCCGTAAAAATGCAGTGTCAGTTTATCTTCCGTTTCTTCGAAGCAAATATCGTAAATGGTACGCACGGTGGATTTTTTCATCCGCTTATTGGCACAGAAGCTTTTGAAGTCATGGGTGCCAATAAAAGCCGCTGCCGCCTGCTTCATGGCTGCCACATCCAAATCTGCTTCGCAGCGAAACACATATTTCCGTTCAAATACAGGAGAACGTTTGCTTTTCCAAATGGTATAGGAATAATGCTTCGCCTTGGCGCTGAGCCGGCTGTGGAAGCGGGGCTGCATCTCTTCAATGGAAAGCCCTGCCATATCCTCGGGCAGTTTTTCATTGAAAGCATCCAGCAATTCCTCCGCAGAACCCTTCCAGTCCATCCGAAAATTCATGACCTGCCCTGTGGCATGGGTGCCTGCATCCGTCCTGCCGGAGCCAAAAACCTCCGTTTCCTGCCTGCAGATTTCTTTCAGAATGCGTTCCAGTTTTTCCTGTATGGTATTGTCTGTATTGCCCTGCTTTTGCCAGCCGTTGTAGCGTGTGCCGTCATAAGCCAGGACGATCTTATAATTTTTCATGGAATCCCCTCGATCTTACTGCTGCAGCGCATGCAGTACACTGGGTACGAACTGTTTCTTTCTGGAAACCATACCGGGCACGTGTACCCAATTTTCTTTTGCTGGGCCAAAAGCAGTCTCTACCAAATCCTTGGCACCTTCGCCAACAAATACCAGGTCGGAGGATTCTGTCAGGATATTTGTCAGCAGGAAGAACAGCATTTCTCCTTCCTTGACAGCCCCTTCCATATACGCCGCGATTTTAGGACGCAGCTGTTCCAGTTCTGTTCTGTCCATAGAAGAGATCTGGCCTGCGCCAAAGTTTTTGCCGTGACCGCTGAATTTTTTGAAGTCCTGATAGAAAATTTCTTCCGGTGTTTTATCTGCCAGGCTGCTGCCTGCACGGAACATTTTTTCCGCATGATCCTGAATTTCGATGCCTGCGATGGCTGCCAGCTCTTCCGCTGCTTTTTTATCCTTTGCTGTACAAGTGGGAGAACGGAACATTAGAGTATCGGACAGGATAGCGGAACAAAGCAGTCCTGCGATCTTGGGTTCCACTTCCACGTTGTTTTCCTGATACAGGTCGTAAACGATGGTAGCAGTACAGCCAACAGGCTGGTTGCGGAAATATACGGGCATAGTGGTTTCCAGGCTGCCCAGTCTATGGTGGTCGATGATCTCCATGATCTCCGCTTCCTCAATACCGTCTACCGCCTGAGATTTTTCATTATGGTCTACCATAATGATCTTTTTATTATCCATGCTCAGCAGGGAACGTCTGGAAAGCATGCCGCAATAGTTTCCCTCTCTGTCCAGAACAGGAAAATCTCTGTGGCGGATCTTCGCCAGTGTTTCTCTGATATCCGTGATAAAGTCTTCGCTGCTGAATGTGATCAGATTATCTTTTTTCATAAAATAACGCACAGGCGCACTCTGAGAAATCAGTCTGGCTACCATGTAAGTATCATGGGGTGTGCTGATGACTTTACAGTTGTTTTCCTTTGCCAGCTTCTGAATGGTTTTGGAGATGGGCGCACCGGTACAAACGATGATACAGCCTGCGTTCATTTCGATCCCGCAAAGCTGATTTTCGAAGCGGTTCCCTGTCAGCAGCATATCGCCGTCTTCCACATAGTTTTCCAGCAGATCAGGGTTTGCCGCACCGATGAGGATCTTGCCCTTTGTGATCTCCTCGTTAGGGTCACCTACGATCATGGTACCATCGATGGCATCCAGTACATTTGTATATTTTGTACGGGACATGGCAAGGATACGTGTTTCGTAAATATCCATATTTGCTGTAGCAATATCCTTGACAGAAATAATACCTTCCAATCTGCCCTCATCCACCACAGGCATGGTAGATTCCTGCAGGTCTCTCATGGTATTCCATGCATTCTTGATGGAAATATCCGCAGTCAGCACGGGTGTAGGCTTGATGGTGACATCCTTTACCTGTGTGCCCACATGGGAGATGAATTCAGGTGTTTCCACACCAAAAAAATCCAGTACATATTTTGTTTCATTATTCACTTCGCCGGCTCTTTTTGCCACAAAAGAACCTTCCTCTGTTTTGTTTTTCAGTGCCGCATAGGCAATGGCAGAACAGATGGAATCTGTATCAGGGTTCTTATGGCCGATGACAAAAGTCTTGTTTTCCTTCAGCATATCTTTTCTCCTTTCCATTCACGGGCTTCGCAGTATTTCTGCATCATCAGCATTACGCTAAAAGTGCCGAGAAACAGCTCATGCCCTTTTTCCAAATTCTACCAGCATATGAAATGCCAATATTAAACCAATTTTAGTATATCTTATAAAACAACAGAAAGAAAGGCAAAAAAAGTATTTTCGTGAACTTGCTCATCCGAAAATACTTTTTGTATACTTTATACAGCAAATATACCTCAAATTCCATAATCCGAGGTACATTCCCTTGCATCATTCTTCACTTTTTCGCATTTCCTGCTGATACCATACATAGCTCATCACTGTCGGCACCAAGCAGATAAAAGCTGTTATTGCAATCACAATCCATTTCAGGATATCTTGCCCTACAGCAAAGATGGCGATCAGCATCAGGATACCACCAAAAAAGAAGGCTTTACCGCCCAGTCGCTGGGTTTTGTTCCAGACCACATCATTGCTCAATGCCCATGGCGTTTTTACCCCTGTAAAATAATTCTGCTTTACCTTTGGCATCATATTCCCGATAAAAATAAACAGCACTGCCACCATGCAGCAAACCACCTTTGGAATGTTCATCACACCCGGGTGCATGGTTTCCGCAAGGGTCAGCCCCATCAGCACCGTCATAAATCCCAGCAGCCACAAAATAAACCAGTCATAGGTTTTCTGAAATCGCTCATAATTTTTTCTTTTTGGGTCGATTTTTGCAAAAAGGGGCATCAAAATACCAAATAGCATATTCATTCCCGCCAGTGGGAACAGCTCCCATTTTTTCCCATAACGACTTACCCCCTCTGAATTCCATTGCAGCGGCACCAGCTCCGGCAATTTGTTATAAACTGCCAGCACCATCAACAGGGGCAATATGCTGAAAATCACCATGGCGATTCGTTTTCCTGTTCCTTTCATTTTTCTTTCCCTCCAGTCAAAGCTGTGATCCAGCTCAAAATTTCCTCGAATACGGACATATTCAACTCATAATAAATATATTTTCCTTTTTTTTCATCAGATATCAGCCCTGCCTGCTTCAAAATAGATAGATGATGGGAAATGGTGGCACCTGTGGCGTCGAAATGTGCGGCGATCTCTCCTGCGGTCTTTTGCCCATCCTTCAAAATATCTAAAATTTCTCTGCGGCTGGGGTCGCTGATGGCTTTCAGCGTTTCCTGCAGCCCCATATTCTTCCCCCTTTATCATTTAGATGCTTATCTAAATGATAGCACCCATCCATTTCCCTGTCAAGAACATTTCGATATTTATCTAAATATTATATTTGCTCTTATGTTTGGAGCAGAGTCTTCTTATAGCTGTTCTTTCAGTGCCCTATCAGGTTGCCTTCTCACGGCATTTCTGCACAAAAAAAGTCCTGATCTTCTGATCAGGACTTTCAGAGGTGCCACCCGGATTTGAACCGGGGATAGAGGTGTTGCAGACCTTTGCCTTACCACTTGGCTATGGCACCATATGCGATTGTTATTAGTATACTCCCGTTTTTTGGTTTCGTCAATCCTTTTTCCCGTTCTTTTTCCGACACAAAACGCAAAGCCGCAGGCAGCCCCAAAAAATCTCCTGTGCCATAAGCAAAGAGAATTCATCTTTCGTCTAAGAAATAAAAAAGCCCCAATCTTGCTATTGCAAAATCAGGACTCTTTCAGAGGCGCCACCCGGATTTGAACCGGGGATAGAGGTGTTGCAGACCTTTGCCTTACCACTTGGCTATGGCGCCATATGATCCGTGCGGGATTCGAACCCGCGTTACCGCCGTGAAAGGGCGGTGTCTTAACCCCTTGACCAACGGACCATATATGGAGTTTGTTTACAAACTCCGAAGCACTTAGCTTCTGAAACTCCCCGAGCGGGACTCGAACCTGCAACCCTCCGGTTAACAGCCGGATGCTCTGCCATTGAGCTATCGAGGATTATTTGTTACTCACACCTTCAAAACTGAATACATGTGAAAGCTTTTATAGTTTATCATCAATCGTTTGTTTTGTCAACAACTTTTTTGGTCAAGCCCTCGATCTATTAGTATTGGTCAGCTGAACACGTTACCGTGCTTACACCTCCAACCTATCAACCTCATTATCTTTAAGGGATCTTACTT
>SFGI01000028.1 GCA_004557645.1 [Eubacterium] saphenum
TCAGATGGGATTTGAAATGCTGAAAAACCTTGTATTTCCAAGCATTTTTAAGCATTAGATGCCACTTCCCGATGTCGTATCGGGTCTACTCCTAAGCGGTAGGTCGTGGGTTCGAATCCCGTCGGGGACAGATAAAGTGTTGAAATCTTAGATTTCAACACTTTTTTTCTTGTGCAAAAATCACCCTCCCCGACATTTTGACGAAAAACAACTTTTTTTCGACGGCTTTTTCGCCACACCCCATTGCCATTTTCTCTTGTATTCGCCTTTTTTTTCATTTAAAATAAAATAGTTGGGAATATTCCCACGAAATCCAAATACTATCAACTTTTTATCAGATATAAGGAGGCACATCATGGGCGGCTTTTTTGGCGTAACTTCCAAGCAGGACTGCGTACTGGATATCTTCTTCGGCGTAGACTATCATTCTCATCTGGGTACAAAAAGAGGCGGTATGGCGCTCCACAGCAAAACAAAAGGGTTCCAGCGTCAGATCCACAACATTGAAAACACACCTTTCCGTACAAAATTCGAAGACGACCTGCATGATTTTGAAGGCTGCGCAGGCATCGGCTGCATCAGCGATTCCGACCCTCAGCCCCTGCTGGTACGTTCCCATCTGGGTATGTATGCCATCACCACCATCGGTGCTATCAATAACGCAGAAGAACTGATCCAGACAGAATTCAACAAAGGGCATCAGTTCATGTCCCTTTCCTCCGGCAAAGTAAACGAAACAGAGCTGATCGCTTCCCTCATCAACCAGAAGGAAGACCTCATCAGCGGCATCAAGTATGCACAGGACATCATCAAAGGCTCTGTCACCCTGCTGATTTTGACAGCAGATGACTCTATTATCGCTGCCAGAGATAACCTGGGCAGACTGCCCGTCCTCATCGGTAAGGACGAAGAAGGCTATAGCGTTTCCTTCGAATCCTTCGCTTATCAGAAGCTGGGCTATGAAAACGAATATGAATTGGGCCCCGGTGAAATCGTAAAGATCACCCCCGAAGGCTATGAAACCTTGAAGCCTGCAGGGGAAGATATGAAGATCTGCGCTTTCCTGTGGAGCTACTATGGCTACCCCAACTCCAACTATGAAGGGGTAAACGTAGAAGTCATGCGCTATAAAAACGGCGAGATCATGGCCCGTGACGAAGCCATCAACGGCACACTGCCCGATGTAGACTATGTAGCAGGTATCCCCGATTCCGGTGTGCCCCATGCCATGGGCTATGCAAAACAGAGCGGTCAGACCTATGCCCGTCCCTTCGTAAAATATACCCCCACATGGCCCCGTTCCTTCACCCCTGCCAACCAGAAGATCCGGAACCGTGTGGCAAAAATGAAACAGATCCCCGTACCCGAACTGATCGAAGGCAAGAAGCTGCTGTTCGTAGATGACTCCATCGTCCGCGGCACACAGCTGAGAGAAACCGTAGATTTCCTGTATCATTCCCATGCCAAGGAAGTACATATGCGTTCCGCCTGCCCTCCCATCATGTATGGCTGCAAATTCCTGAACTTCACCAGCAAAGGCTCCGAAGATGACCTGCTGGCACGCCGCATCATCCATGAACTGGAAGGCCTTGCCGGCGATGCCCACCTGGATGAATATACAGATGCTTCCACAGAAAGAGGTCAGTGCATGCTGAAATCTATCTGTGAAAAATTCGGCTTCTCCTCTTTGGGCTATCAGTCCCTGGAAGGTCTGCTGGAAGCCATCGGCCTGCCCCGTGAAAAGGTCTGCACCTATTGCTGGAACGGCAAAGAATGATTCATTTCCTATCAGAAACCAAAACCACCTCCTATGAGGTGGTTTTTTTATTGGAATCGGCTGACTTTCTCAAAAAAATGGCTTATAATAAAGGCAACTATCCACGAAAGGAGCGTGTTTTTATGAAGAACACATATAAAATGGATCTTGTAAGACCGGAAGGAGGTCTGACGAAGTGACCCTTCTGAGCCTCCTTCCCGCCTGACTGCTGTTTGTTAGACAAAGAATGGAGGAAAAAACATTGTATACATTAAAAAATTACGGCGTAACAGAACGTTTTCTGGCAGAAGCAACCCTTTTTCCCGCCTATCAATTCGGCAGAGTCATTTCCCAATATCGGGGAAAATATAAGGTGGCTACAGATGATGGAGAAGCCCTGGCACAGATCTCCGGCAAGCTGCGCTTTCAAACGGAAGAGCTTGCCCAATACCCTGCGGTGGGGGATTTTGTTCTGCTGACCCAGGAAACGGCAGAAAGCAAAGCTGTCATCCATCAGATTCTGACCAGAAAAAGCATTTTTCTGCGAAAGGCAGTGGGCATTTCCGGGCAGGCACAGGCAGTGGCGGCCAATATTGACACCGTCTTTCTTTGCATGTCCTTAGACCAGAATTTCAGCCTGAACCGCATGGAACGCTATCTTTCCATCGCATGGGACAGCGGTGCCATCCCTGTGATCGTGCTGACCAAGGCAGACCTGTGCGAAGATTTGGAAACAGCCATCAGGGAAATCGAGAGAATCTCCGCCTTTTCCGATGTCATCGCTCTGTCCATGTTTGACGAAGCCATTGCGGAACGATTCGCCCCCTATTTCTCCAAAAACCAGACCTGCGCTTTCATCGGTTCTTCCGGCGTAGGGAAATCCACCCTCATCAACAAGCTTCTGGGGGAAGAACTGCTGGAAACTCAATCCATCGGCAAAGCCCATAAGGGGCGGCACACCACCACCGGACGGGAAATGTATCCCTGCCCTTTGGGGGGCGTTGTCGTCGATACTCCCGGCATGCGGGAAATGGGCGCAGAAAGTGCAGACCTTTCCAAGGCCTTCCACGAGATCGAGGAATTGGCAGAGCAGTGTAAATTCCGAAACTGTACCCATAGGGGCGAGCCGGGCTGTGCCATTCAGGCGGCGGTGCAGGAGGGGCGCATCGACCAGCGCCGTCTGGAAAGCTATTTCAAGCTGCAGCAGGAGGCTGCCTACGATGGACTCAGCAGCAGAGAAATCGAAGCAAAGAAATTTGAACGGATGTTCAAGGAAGTGGGCGGCATGAAAAATGCCAGAAAATTCACCAAGGAACACCCGAAGCATAAGGGCAGATAAGTCCTGTTCTCTTGCGGAAAGCTTTCCCATCTGTTATGCTTATGTTATCAGATAAAATCAAACTCGTAAGGAGGTCATATTTATGAGCGCAAAAGTTTACTTTTCCAGAGAGATTTCTCCGGAAAAAGTTTTGGAATTATACAAACTGGCAGGCAAGGAACTGAAGGGTAATGTTGCCATCAAGGTACATTCCGGTGAAGCAGGCAATCAGAATTTCCTGCGTCCCCCCTTCTGGAAACCCATCATCGACCATGTGCAGGGCACGGTAACAGAATGCAACACCGCCTATGAAGGCCAGAGAAATACCACAGAAAAGCACGTGGCTCTGCTGAAAAACCACGGCTGGAGCGAATATTTCAAGGTGGATCTGCTGGATGCGGAAGGCCCCGACTTGGAACTGCCCATCCCCAACGGCAAAATCATCCAGAAAAACTTCGTGGGCAAAAATCTGGCAAACTACGATTCCATGCTGGTGCTGTCCCATTTCAAAGGACACCCCATGGGGGGCTACGGCGGCGCTTTGAAGCAGCTTTCCATCGGCGTTGCTTCTTCCTTTGGCAAGGCTTATATCCATGGCGCAGGCGAACCGGAAAAAATCTGGACAGCAGACCATGATTCCTTCCTGGAAGCCATGGCAGATGCGGCAGGCTCCGTCATTGAATTTTTCAAGGGCGAGATCGTTTATGTCAATGTCATGATGAATATGTCCGTAGACTGCGACTGCTGCGCCCCTGCGAAAGACCCCTGCATGGGCGATATCGGTATTCTGGTTTCCTTAGACCCTATCGCCATCGATCAGGCTTGTCTGGATTTGGTGTATCAGTCCGAGGATGCCGGCAAGAGCCACCTCATCAAACGGATCGAATCCAGAAACGGCGTGCATACCATTGAAGCTGCGGCTGCTTTGGGCTATGGCACAAGGGAATATGAATTGATCGAAGTAAAATAACTTTTTGAAGAAAGACGGCGCTGATTTGCGCCGTTCTTTTTTGGGGATTCAACCGATTCCAATGAAAATGAAGGTGGACGATTCCGAAAAAGCATACTATAATAGAGCGGTGACAAAAGACGACAAAAGACAAAGAAATTCGAGGTTTAAAAATGTTTGATCTACTGATTTCCACCCAAAGCTTCATTTTCCTGATGATCGCCAGCTTTCTGGCGGGATTCTTGGATTCCATCGCCGGCGGCGGCGGGCTCATTTCCCTGCCGGCTTATATGCTCAGCGGCCTGCCCATGCACATGGTCTATGCCTGCAACAAATTTGCGGCGGCCTGCGGCACTTCCATCGCCACCCTCCGCTATTACCGCAATAAAATGGTTGATATCCCCGTAGGACTGACGGCGGCGGCGGGGGCCTTCCTCTGCTCTGCCATTGCGGCAAAAATCGTCCTGTTTTTGAATGAGCAGACCCTGAAGACCATGCTGTTGGTGATCCTGCCTATCGTTGCCGTGATGACCCTGCTGAATAAAAACATGGGCGGCGAAAACCGCTCCCACAGCTTTACCAAAGGCAAAAAATATGCCCTTGCCTTTCTCATCGGCTCCTTGGTGGGTTTCTATGACGGGCTGTTCGGCCCCGGCACAGGCACCTTTGCCCTCATTGCCTTCTGCCTGATCCTGAAATACGATATGCGGACAGCAACAGGCAACGCCAAATTTTTAAATCTGGCGTCCAACTATGCCTCTCTGGTGGTGTTCATTCTGGCAGGGACGGTCTATTGGGCGGTGGCTGTTCCTGCGGCAGGTTTTAATATCCTCGGCAATTATCTGGGCTCTGGGGTGGCCATCAAAAAAGGGGCAAAAGTCATCCGCAAGATGCTGATGATCGTGATTGTACTGCTGTTCATCAAAGTTTTGAGCGAATTTTTCGTATAAAAAAAACGGTATCGGATATTTTCCGATACCGTTCTTTTTTATGCGTCTTTTTTATTCAAAACGGAGAGATATTCCCCTACACAGCAGCCCAAGACTGCCACTCGGCAGGTGAAAAATTCCCAGCCCCCTGCTGTTTCCGGTGTCCACTGGGCAATGCCGCCTTCCAGAAAGCGATTCACCTGTTTTTTGCTTTCCTCTGCATTATGGACAGGGAACAGGCGGATAAATTCCGCCAAGGTGCCCTCGAAAGCCAAATCCTCCGGCAGAGCTGCACCGGTCATCAGGATAGCGTTCACCTGAGAATCGCAGAGCATATGCCCCGCCACACCGCCGGCAGCCAGCCATTCCGCCTTGGCTTGGGGGCTGTTACCTAAGCAGACCAAAGGAGGTCTCCCGTATTTTTCGCGCATTTCTTCCAGTTTTTCTTTCAGCATAACATCACCTCTTAAGACCGTGGGGGCTTTGCCCCCAATTCCCCCAGCAGGAGCTCAGCCCTTGCACCCGATACCGCAGAACCATGTATATGTGACGTGCCGCCGAACAGATGCGGCGGTTGCCTGAAGGGCAAGGTTTGCGTAGCAAACCCACTTGAACAATCTGCAAATGGGGGTCAAGGGGATTTGTGCACCGCCAAGATGAAGGCGGCGGCGCAGCCGTCTTCCCGAAGGGAAGATGCTTGACCAATTCCCCTTGCAGGGTTTGGGACGGAGTCCCAAGGTTTTCTCACTTCGCTGCCTTTACCTTGATCCAAAGCTCAGCCAGTGTTTTTTTCAGTACAGGGTTATCCCGGAATACTTCGTCCTTTTCATAACCGGCACGGGGCAGATAGGCTTCATTTTCCGCAAACAGTCCGCCTTCACCGCTCAATTCATCCAATACTTCCTGATTGGAGGATGCATAGCCAACATATTCAGAATTACCTATGGATGCCTCATAGGTCAGCACATAATTGATGAATTCATGGGCCAGCAGAGGATTTTCCGCATTGGCGGGGATAACCATGGCATCGCTCCACAGGTTTGTGCCTTCGTTGGGCATCCAGAAGCTCATGTCCTCATTTTCCGCCAGAATGGTTGTGGCGTCGCCGCTGTAAACCACTGCGATATCCTTGCTGCCTGTAATCATACCGTCGATAACCTCATCTGTTACATAGACGGGTTCCATGGTATTATTCATATCCAGCAGCCATTCATAAGCCGCCTGAATTTCTGCTTCATCCTCTGTATTCATGGAATAGCCCAAAGCCTTCAGAGCCATCATAAAGGAGTCACGCTCGGAATCGTATACATAGATTCTGCCTTTGTAATCTGTATTCCGCAGGATCTCATAGCCCTGTGCTTCCACTACGGCAGGGTCTACGTTGTTATGGTTGTAAACGATACCTACGCTGCCCCAGAAGTAAGGCACGGAATAGGTGTTATCGGGGTCATAGGGCAGGTTCTTTACACCCTCTGCCAGATTGGACAGATTGGGGATCAGGGAATGGTCCAATTCCTGCAGCATATCTTCCGCCATCAGACGTTCAATCATATAATCGGAGGGCACCAGCACATCATAGGAATCCCCCGCCTGCAACTTGGTATACATCATTTCGTTGGAATCGAAATATTCTGTAATAACCTTTACGCCGAATTCCTTTTCAAAATTGCTGATGAGGTCTTCGCCCATATATTCGCCCCAGTTATACAGCTTCAATGTATCGGAGCCATATTTTTCCACTGCACCCTCAGCAGATGCACCGCCACCGCCGCCGCAGCCTGCCAGCAGCACTGCCGCTGCCATTGTCAAAGCAACTAATTTTTTCATACCTTCATTCTCCTTTTTTCTTTGATAATTGGCACTACATTTACAACGATGAGAGCAACGGTAATCAATACGATGACCAGAGTGGACAAGGCATTGATGGAGGGGTTGACTCTCTTGCTCATGGTATATACCAAAATAGATATATTGTTAACACCATTGCCTGTGACGAAATAGGAAATGATAAAATCGTCAAAGCTCATGGTGAAAGCAATCAGGGCACCGGAAACGATACCGGGCATAATCTGGGGCACGATGACCTTTGTCAGCGCCTGAATGGGAGTCGCCCCCAGGTCCAGTGCCGCATCCGCCAGGTTGGGGTCCAAAGACCGCAGCTTCGGGGAAACGGACAGCATGACATAGGGCGTACAGAACATGATATGAGCCAAAAGCAAGGTCAGGAAGCCCTTTTTGATGCCGATGGCACTAAAGAACATCAAAAGCCCGATGGCTGTTACGATCTCCGGGTTCATAATGGGCAGGCTGTTCACCTGTTCCACAATATTTTTCAGGGCCTTTCGGGAACGGGACAGGCCAATGGCCGCCAGCGTACCGGCAATGGTGGAAATGATGGTGGCTAAAATGGCGATGATGATGGTATAAACCACCGCCTCCATCATGGTGCTGTCTGCAAACATCTTTTCATACCACCGCAGGGAAAACCCGTCCAGCTTCGTCAGGGAACGGGAGCCGTTGAAGGAAAAGACGATGATATACAGGATGGGCAGATAGAAGAAAATCATGGTTGCCGCCAGCAAAAGCTTGCCGCCGATGCCTGTTTTTTTATTGTTTTCCATGCCTTACGCCCCCTTTCCGTTGGCCGCAGGGTCTGTATCCACCTTGCGGGTCAGCCACATGGACAGCATGATGATGACTGCCATAATCAGGGAGATGGCAGAACCGAAGTTCCAGTCACCGCTGGTGAGGAACTGGGTTTCGATAACGTTGCCCACCAGTACATACTGACCGCCGCCCAGCAGCTTAGGAATAAAGAAGCTGGAAACCGCCGGCAGGAACACCAGGGTAATGCCGCTCAGCACCCCCGGCAGGGACAAGGGCAAGGTTACCCGCAGGAAGCTCTGCACACGGTTTGCCCCCAGGTCGTTTGCCGCTTCGATCAGGTTTCTGTCCATCTTCGCCAGAGAAGCATGGATCTGCAAAATCATAAAAGGCACGAAATTGTAGACCATCCCCAGAACCACGGCGAAGGTGGTATGAATCATGTGGAAGGGCCCGATGCCGAATAAGCCGAAAAAGCTGTTCAGCAAGCCATCATCCTGCAAAATGCCCACCCAGGCGTAGGTACGCACCAGCATATTGATCCATGTGGGCAGGGTGATGAGCATGATCCAGAAAAAGCCGCTCTTTTCCGGCCCCTTGGCGATGGCATAGGCAATGGGATAGCCCAAAACCACGCAGATCACCGTTGTCACAATGGCAATCAGGAGGGAGCGTTTCAAAACATCCACAAAAACCGCATCCGTCAGAAAACGGATGAAGTTATCCAGTGTAAAACGGAAGGTGGTCACTTCATTGCCTGCCGTTGTAAAAGCATATAATAAGATCATCAGCATGGGGACAACGACCATGACCGCCAGCCAGCCCACATAGGGATAGACCATATTACGAAATTGCCGCATTCGCTGCGCCCCCTTCCTTAATAATATTCTCTGGACATGATGTGGATATCTTCGGGCTGGAACATCAGGCCCACTTCGTCACCCACTTCGAACTTGTCCGTTGTATCGATCTTATATTCGTAACCCTTTGTGGCAAATGTCACATCATACACGCCGGGTGTGATGGTTTCCGGATCAAAATCATATTTGACATCGGAAATTTCCACGGCTGTGCCGTCCTCCAGGCTCCAGGCGGAGGCATTGGCCCATGTTTTCAGGTCTGTTTCCAAAGCGATAGATTCCTGAATTTCGTCTGCCTTTTTGAAGAAATTCACCGCAAAGATCTCTTCTTCATTTTCCACACTGGTCACGCGGTTTTCATCCTTTACGATCATATTGACCGTTACAGAGGTGCCTGCCGCTGTAGAGAAGGTTACGGGATATTTGCCGTTTTCCTTTTTGATCTCATAATCCACTTCTTTGATGGAGATCAGTTCATCAGCATCGGGGTTCCATGCCTGAGCATCGGCACGGGCGATGATGGTAGCTTCGTCCAGTTCTTCCACGTCCTCCACATCCAGATAGAAGTCGTTGGCGGACATTTTTTCGTTGGCAGCCTCGTTATACACAGGTCTGTCGTTGGAAACCATCATTTTTACGGTGATTTCCGTACCCACCTTTGTTTCCACCATAGTCTCATAGTGAACGCCCTTGAACAGGACAGATTTGACAACGCCTTTCAGCTTGCCCTGCCCTCTGGGAACGATATCCAAATCTTCGGGACGGATGACAACATCCACCACTTCGTTTTTATCGAAGCCCTTATCCACGCAATCGAAGCGTCTGCCTTCGAATACGACCTTATAATCATCGATCATCATGCCTTCGATGATGTTGCTTTCGCCGATGAAGTTGGCAACAAATTCATTGACGGGTTCATTATAGATATCTGTAGGAGTGCCGATCTGCTGGATCTCCCCCTCTTTCATGACAACGATCTTATCGGACATGGTCAGGGCTTCTTCCTGGTCGTGGGTAACGTAGATAAAGGTGATGCCCACTTCCTGCTGGATCTTTTTCAGTTCGTGCTGCATTTCCTTTCTCAGCTTCAAGTCCAGTGCGCCAAGGGGTTCGTCCAGCAGCAAAACGCTGGGCTCATTGACCAGGGCACGGGCAATGGCGATACGCTGCTGCTGCCCGCCGGACATGGCTGTCACGCTTCTGTCAGCATATTCCTCCAAATTTACCAGCTTCAGCATACGTTTGACCTTCTGCTCGATGATATCCTTGGGTTCTTTTTTCAGCTTCAAGCCAAAAGCGATATTATCATATACATTCATATGGGGGAACAGGGCGTATTTCTGGAATACGGTGTTGACCTCTCTTTTATAGGGGGGCACATTGGAAATTTCCTCCCCATCGAAGATGATCTGCCCTTCATCCTGATTCAGGAAGCCGCCCAGAATACGCAGCAATGTGGTCTTGCCGCAGCCAGAGGGGCCCAGCAGGGTCACAAATTCATTTTCATAAATATCCAGATTGATGCCCTTCAGAACGACCTTGCCGTCTTCATAGCTTTTTACGATGTTTTTGAACTGAATGAGTTTTTTCTTCATCTATATCCTCCTGTTATCCGAATCAGAACAAAGGCGGTGTGGAGACCCAAAGCACCTTCGCCGTTGTTTTCTTTTCATTTTTCAAATAATGTCTCCGCTTGCCGGAAAGATAAAAGGTCTCCCCTTTATGCACGGTGAATTTCTCTTCTCCATTGATCAGCACCACTGTGCCTTCCAGCACATAGCCGAACTCTTCGCCGCTGTGGGGGTCCATCCCAAAGGATTCGTTGCCCTGAGGCAGTTCGATCAGGATAGGTTCCATTTCGTTTTTCTGGGTATTGGGAACGATCCAATGGATCGTGTAATTTTCTCTTTCATCCACGAAAAAGTCTTTTTTGCGAAAGACAAGCTGCTCCTGCTCCTCTTCCTTGAAAAATTCCGCCAACGAACTGCCCAAGGCTTCCACGATGTCATTCAGGGTAGCAATGGAGGGGGAGGTCAAGTCTCTTTCCAGCTGGGAAAGGAACCCCTTCGTCAGTTCGCTGCGGCTGGCCAGCTCTTCCAGCGTCAGCCCCTTTTGTATGCGCAGTCGTTTGATCTTCCTGCCTATTTCCATATCCGCCATCTCCCTTGTTTTAGTATCAGTAAACTTTTGAGTATTTTTTATTAAACTCAGAACATTATACCGCAATTATCCGTAAATGCAAGTGAAAATAAACAAAAAATTCGATTTATTAAACTTTTCATCATTTTGCATCAAAAAAAGCAAAAAAATCCCTGAACCGCGGTTCAGGGGGAGGGTAAATAAAATATATATGGAAACTTAAAACTTTTAACATGGGCATTATAACTGAAATATTTTTCAGTGTCAATACAAAAATCCACATAATATTCCAAGAAAATGAAAAATATTTTATTCGTTTTCTCTTTGTTCCTTTTCCCCTTTATGAAGCAAACCTGCATTTTTTCTCCCGGAAGCCCTACAATCCGCCACTTTTTTCTTGTATATCCCTGCATTTTCCTGTATAATTTGATAAATTATGTAAAAACATGGGAGGGATATTTATGTTAAAAGTATGGATCGTCGGTTCCGAAAGCCAGGTGGGAAAAGCCATTGCCACCGTGCTGGATACCACAGAGCTGAAAATCCTGTGTACCGATCAAGAGGAACTGGACATTACAAATACAGAAGATGTACTGAGCTATGGAGAGATCCAGCGCCCCGATATCATCATCAACTGCGCCGCCGTCACCGACACGGCTCTCTGCGAAGCCAATCCGGAGCTGGCTTATCGGGTCAATGCTCTGGGTGCCCGCAACCTTTCTCTGGTGGCAAGAAAGCATAACGCAAAGATCGTACAGCTTTCCACCGACGACGTTTTCGACGGCAAAAAAGACGCCCCCTATACGGAATTTGATGACACCCATCCCCTGACGGTCTATGGACGCTCCAAGAGAGCCGGGGAAAACTATGTAAAGGAATTTACCCATAAGCATTTCATCATCCGCAGCAACTGGGTATACGGTGAAGGCGGCAAAAACTTCGTCAACGCCCTGCTGGAAAAAGCGGAAACAGAAACAGAAATCACCATTCCCGCAGACCAGTATGGCTCTCCCACCAGTGCTATGGATCTGGCTCGTATCATCCTGCATCTGATCGATACGAATGAATATGGTACATACCACGCTACCTGCAAGGGCAGCTGCAGCCGGTTTGAATTTGCCCAGGAAATCCTGAAGCTGGCGGAAAAATCTGTGGTTTTGAAACCCACATCCTCTGCAGAGGTTTCTTCTGTCCGCCCTGCCTATGCGGTGCTGGATAATTTTATCCTCCGCATCATTGATGTTTACGAGATGCCCACATGGCAGAAATCCCTGCGAGAATATTTGAAAGGGTGGTAAGAATATGAGAGATAAAGAAACACAAAAGAACTTAGGTTTGACAACGAAAATTTTTATGGCCCTGATCCTTGGTGCAATCTTTGGTATCATACTGCACTATGCCGTGCCTTCCAGCCACATCAAAGATGATATCCTGGTGGAAGGTGTCCTGTATATCATTGGGCAGGGCTTCATCCGCCTGATGAAAATGCTGGTAGTCCCTCTGGTATTCTGCTCCATCGTCTGCGGCAGCATGTCCATCGGGGATACGAAAAAGCTGGGTACTGTCGGCGTGCGGACACTGGCATTTTATCTCACCACCACCGCCCTTGCCATCTGCGTGGCACTGACCATGGGGAATATCCTGAACCCCGGTGTGGGGCTGGATATGACCGCCATTTCCGCCAATGCCACCGAAGTACAGACCATGGAAGCCACCTCTATGGCATCCACTATCCTGAATATCATCCCCGATAACCCCATCGGCGCACTGGCCACCGGCAATATGCTGCAGATCATCGTATTTGCTCTGATCGTCGGCATCATTCTGGCAAAGCTGGGGGAAAAAACCGAAACCGTTGCCAATTTCTTCAGCCAGTTTAACGATATCATGATGGAAATGACCATGATGGTCATGAGCCTGGCACCTATCGGCGTATTCTGCCTGATCTCCAGAACCTTTGCAGGCATCGGCTTCTCCGCCTTCCTGCCCCTGGCAAAATATATGATCGGCGTGCTGCTGGCCCTGTTCGTACAGTGCTTCGTTGTATATCTGGGCCTGCTGAAGATCTTCTCCGGTCTGAACCCCTTCAAGTTCATCAAGAATTTCTTCCCTGTCATGGCCTTCGCCTTCTCCACAGCCACATCCAATGCCACGATCCCTATGTCCATTGATACACTGGCAGCAAAAATGGGCGTTTCCAAGAGGATCTCTTCCTTTACCGTTCCCTTGGGCGCCACCATCAATATGGACGGTACGGCAATCATGCAGGGGGTAGCTGTTGTTTTCGCCGCCCAGGCCTTCGGCATCACCCTGACCCCTGCGGACTATGTGACTGTCATCGGTACTGCTACCCTGGCCTCCATCGGTACTGCCGGTGTGCCCAGTGTTGGTCTGGTCACCCTGACCATGGTATTCAATGCCGTGGGACTGCCTGTAGAAGCCATCGGTCTGATCATGGGGATCGACCGTATTCTGGATATGGCCCGTACGGCTGTCAATATCACCGGTGACGCTGTTTGCACCACCATCGTTGCCCACCAGAACAATGCTCTGGATCGGAAAGTTTTCCAAAACAGCTGACCTCTTTTAATGCAAGAAAAACCCCCGGTTTCCAAATCAGAAATCGGGGGTTTTGTTGTTCCTATCCTTATAAAAATCTATTATTTTGCCATAGAACAGATCAGTTCGCCAAGCTTTTTGATCCCGGACTGGATGGTTTCAGGCTGGGCGCTGGCAAAGTTCAGCCGCATACATCTGGAACCTTTTCCATTGCCTTCCACGAAACAAGTTTCCCCTGCCACAAAAATGATTTTGCAGGTTTCCATGGATCTCTGCAGGATCTCTGTTGTATTGTAGCCCTCGGGCAGTGTCACCCAGGTATACAGACCGCCTTCCGGCATGGTATGTACCGTTCCTTCGGGGAAATATTTGTCGATGCAGTCCAGCATCAGCTTGCAGCGTTCCCGATAAAGGTCGCTGATCTTTTTCTGGTGTTCGGGGTAATAGCCTCTCTTGAAGAATTCCGCCGCCAAAACCTGTGCCATCACGTTGGTATGGGTATTGATGCCTGTTTTTGCATCGCAAAGCTTCTGGATAAACTGTTCATCCGCCACCACATAGCCCAGTCTGGCACCAGGAGAGAAGATTTTGGAAAAGTTACTTCTCTTAATCAAGCTGTTTTATGGGAGTTTTTCCCCGAATCAGATAGTAAATCATCTGGAAACTGACTTCACTGCCAACAGCATATTCTATAACTTCCCTATGAACGTCTTTCTGTATGCCTTGTATCTCTTCGGATATTCGTATATACTAAAATAGTGAAATTATATCTGAACGGAGGAACAACATGGACGGAATTAAGGGGGATATCTCTATACGGGAAGCATCCTGCCCATGGGGCGTATCGGAGCGTCGGGTCAACCAATACTGTGCTGAAGGACGTATTCCCGATGCATCCCGTTTCGGAAGGTCCTGGGCAATTCCGGAGGATGCGAAAAAGCCGTCCGCCCCGTGTAAAACAGATACAAATAAAATGAGCCGGAGGTGAACACCATGCCAAAACCGAAATGGAACCTGAACATCATCTATATATCCGAGCGCTTGCAGGAAAGTCTGCGGCCCATCGCCCGCAGCGCTCTGACTGCGGTGATCGCGCCCATGGGCTACGGTAAGACCACGGCGGTAAACTGGTATCTGGCAGAATACGCCAAGACGGAACCAATCAAAATCATCCGCATCAGCGTATATTCCGACAACCTTGCCATCTTCTGGAAAAGCGTGCAAGACGCCTTTGTCCGTGAGGGCTTTGATTTCCTGCGGGACTATACCTGCCCTACGGATGCCGCGGGCGGCGGACTGCTGGCAGACGATCTGTGCCGCGAGCTGGCAGGAGAAATGCCCTGCTATCTGTTCATAGACGATTTTCACCTTCTGACAAACGAAAGCATTGCCCATTTCCTCTGCACGCTGGCGGGGCGTCTGCCCGACAATGTGCATCTGATCGTTGCCAGCCGCGGCCGCTTTCTCCCCGCTGCGGAGGTTGTCCGGCTGGGGAACAGGGTATATCAAATCGGCACGGAACAGCTGCGGCTGAACCACACGGAGCTTTCCATTTATGCCCGCCGCTGCGGAGCCGGCCTCTCCGACGCGCAGGTAGATTCTCTGCTCTATTCCAGTGAGGGCTGGTTTTCTGCTGTCTATTTGAATCTTCGGACGCTTTCCGAGCGTGGTGCGCTGCCGGACCGCAGCTCCGACATTTACGCCACCTTCACTGCCGCCATGATCGACCCGCTGCCGGAAAAGCAGCGGGAGTTTCTGGCGATCATGGGTCTTGCCGATGAATTCACTGTGGAGATGGCTCGTTTTGTCACCGAGGACGCTGATGCAGAAAAACTGTTGGCGGTGCTGACCGCCCAGAACGCCTTCGTGACCTGCCTGCCGGACGGCGTGACCTATCGCTTTCACCACATGATGAAGGAGTGTGCCGAGCGCACCTTCCTGACGCTGCCGAAAGAGAAGCAGGCTCACTGCCGTGAATGTTTCGGCGCATGGTATGAGGAGCATCAGCAGTACATACAAGCCTTGACCGCCTATCGGAAAAGTGGAAATTACGACGCCCTGCTGCGTGTTGTGGAAAAGGACGCAGGCATCCTGCTTTCTTCGCTGAACCCGCAGACGGTGCTTGACGACATTGCGGCGTGTCCCGTTTCCACCCTGAAAGCACATCCTCTGGCGCTCCTTGTGCTGATGCGCAGTATGTTCAACTGGCGGAATATCCCCAAAATGCTAGAATTGAAGGAGCTTTTGCTGACCGCCATACGGGAGCAGCCCGAGCTGTCCCCACAGGAGCGAGGCAATCTGCTGGGCGAGTGCGATCTGATCATGAGTTTCCTCTGCTACAACGACATCAGCGCCATGAGCCGTCTGCACCGCAGCGCCAGCAGCCAGATGTCCCGCCTTGCCATCAGCATACAGAAAAGCGGCGGCTGGACCTTTAACTCGCCGTCAGTTTTGATGATGTTCTATCGTGCGCCGGGCGAGCTGCAAAGCGAGCTTCATGAGATGGACGAATGTATGCCCCACTACTATAAAATCACCGATGGCCACGGGCAGGGTGCGGAAAAAATAATGCGGGCAGAGGCATTATTCATGCAGGGTCGTTTCACGGACGCGCATATCGAGCTGGAAAGTGCCTATGCCCAGATCGAGGGCAACGGGCAGGTGAACATGGCGCTTTGCTGTGATTTTCTGGCGCGGCGGCTCTCCCTGCATATGGATATGGAGCAGCGCTATTCCTTCGAGGAACGCCGTGAGGCTCTGCTGGGTAAGCACAACGCCACATGGCTGAACATCTGGAGCGCCACAAGCGCCTATTATCACGCTCTGCTGGGCGAAACGGATAAAATCCCTTCTGTTTTTGCGGAGCATCAGCTTTCCACCATACATTTTCTGGCGCCGGGCAAGCCTATGATGGATTTGATCGAAAATCAGGTGTACCTCACGCAGGGCGCTTACGCCAAGGTCATCGGCCGCAGCGAGGGACAGCTGGCCGTGTGCGATGCCATGCACTACGCATTGGTGGCACTGCACATCCACATTCAGGTGGCTGCGGCATACGAACTGCTGGGCAAGCACCAGGAGGCTCGTGAGCTGCTGACCCGTGCCCTTGCCGACGCGGAGCCGGACGGCTTTGTCATTCCTTTCGTGGAAAACTACCGCTATCTGAAGCCGCTGCTTGCGCAGGAAATACAAAGCGGTATTGTGCAAAAGATCGTGGAACTGGGGGAAGCAGCGGAACAGCGCAAAAGCAGCACTGACCGCCCCATGATTTTTACTGCTTTGACGGAGCGGGAATATGAAATTGTACTTCTGATGGCGGAGTTTTTGACGAACCGAGAGATTGCGGAAAAGCTGTTTCTTTCCGAGGGCAGTGTCAAGCAGTATATCAACCAGATCTACTCCAAACTGCATATCGAGGGCCCCACCCGAAGCAAGAGAAAGCAGCTGCTGACGCTCCTTTTGCAAAAGACCTAACCATTGGTTAATAGTTTTTTTATAAAATCCACTGTACACTATTTGTATGGTGGATTTTTTTGCCTTTAGAACCACTGAGAAAGGAGGTACACATTTGAACCGAAGGTATCTTACAGCCGTTGCACCGCTGCCGAACCACATTTTGCAGGTGGATTTCGTATCCGGGGCGCGACTGCTGCTGGACATGAAGCCGTATCTCCATAAGATTCGGTTTCTGCCGCTGAATGACCCGGAGGTTTGGAATAGCGCCGTAACAAACGGCATTTTTGTCCGCTTTGGCAATGTGGAGCCTAGCCACGATAAGCTGCTACTAATGGCGGAGCGTGAATACACCACCGAATAAGAAAAGGAGGATTTTTATGAAACACAATAAAACCCTGAGGCGGGGACTTGGCATACTGATTTCACTAATTATGTGCCTGGGTCTGCTGCCTGTAACTGCACTGGCAGGGGAAAGCGGGGAAAGCACAGATGTTGAAATAAGTGAAGCAAATTTCCCTGATGCCAACTTCCGTGATTTTGTTAAAGACTATGATTTAGACAGCAGCAACTCACTCAGCGAGGGAGAAATTGCGAATGTAACAAAGATGAACCTCTTTGGAAAGTCAATTTTTAATCTCAAGGGTATTGAGTACTTTACAAACCTGGAGACTCTGTTATGCGGCCTTAATAATCTGACATCTGTTGATGTAAGCAGCAATACAAACCTGAGGAATTTGGATATATCCAATAATAGTGTGGATACTCTTGTCTTAAATACAGGCATTCAGCTTCTGACATGCAATAATAATAAACTGAAAAGTTTGGATGTCAGCAACTTTAACAGCCTGAGCACACTTAACTGCGTCAAAAATGAAATTGAGACGCTGAGGGTTAATTCAGGCCTGACCAATCTGAGCTGCTACGATAACAAACTGCAGCAGCTGGACCTTAGCGGCAACACAAATCTGAAGGCTCTGTACTGCCAGCGAAATCAGCTGTCATATCTTAATTTAGGCAACACCGATATAACGTCGCGTATAGACGCAGCTGATAATAGCTATACCATCACAATAGGTGAGGACAGAACCTATGATCTTTCAACGCTGCCGGGAAGAAGCTTTGATGTAAATAAGGTAGTAGAAGGCAGCTGGAGTGACGGTTGTTCGGTAAGCGGAAATATTCTGACGCTTGATCCCGATACAGATTCTGTAACCTATGACTACCAGTGCAAAGATGGTATCACAGTTACCTTTACCCTGACTACTATCGACCCGGAAGCCGGCAAAATTGAAATAAATTCAACTAACTTCCCTGATGATGTTTTCCGTGAATATGTTTCCGATGAATTTGATACAAACAACGATGACTATCTCGATAACGATGAAATCAAAGAGGCTACGGAGATAGATGTTTATGATGAATTAGTGATTGAGAGCCTGACCGGTATTGAGTATTTTACGGAGTTAAAGGAGTTGGACTGTGCCGGCAACAAACTGACCACTCTGGATATCAGCAATAATACAAAAGTCGAGATGCTGGACTGCGACAACAACAGTCTGACAAAGCTGAAGATCGGGAAAAATGAAAGCCTGACGGATCTGTATTGCTCCGAAAACCAGCTGACCACTCTGGACGTCAGCCAAAATACCGGACTGATTAATCTGCAATGCGAAGACAACAATCTGACCTCTCTGAATCTCAGCAAGAATACAGCACTGGAGGATCTGTATTGCTCCGGCAACCAGCTGACCTATTTGGACGTAAGCAGCAATGAATATCTGTCTACTCTGTCCTGCAGCGGCAATCAGCTTACCTATTTGGATCTCAGCAATACCCAAGTAAGCTCTCTGAGCGCATCCAATAACGTATATGAAATAACATTAAATGAGGGTAGAACCTTTGATCTTTCCACCCTGCCGGGAGGAAAATTTAATGCAGATATGGTATCCAGCTATGATGATAGCATCGGCACTATTGACAACAATACAGCTGTGCTGACGCTTGCTTCCGGTGCAGATGAATTTACCTATAGCTACAATTGCGGAAAATATAATTATGTAAACTTTAAACTGAAAGTTAAAAGCGGCGGCGGCGACACCGATGACACAAATAAATATACCGTAACAGCAGAAGGTCTTTACGGAACGGCAATGGGTATCACACCGGGCGAAACATATACCCATGACTATGCTGCCGGGGCAGAAGTTGTTCTGGTAATCGGTAAGCGTGAAGGCTACACAGTTGACAGCTGTACTATGGGCGGAATAGATGGTGAAATAGAATGGACTGGTGAAAAAGACAGCGATAATTATGGAATTAAATTCACCATGCCTGAAAACAATGTAACTGTTACTGTAAACTGGACTGCTAACGGCTCAGGCGGCGATGTAGAAATCAATGAATATAACTTCCCGGATGAAAACTTCCGTACGTATGTTTCCGATAACATTGATACAAACCAAAATGGCTATCTCGATAGTGATGAAATCCAAGCGGTTACGAGTATAAATGTCTCCTACAAAGGCATTGGGAACCTGACCGGTATTTCGTATTTTACGAATTTGAATACTTTGAACTGCGAAGATAATAATCTGACTGCTTTGGATGTCAGCCAAAATAAAAACCTGCGGAATCTGTACTGCGACTACAACCAGCTTACCACTTTGGATGTCAGCCAAAATACAAGCCTGAGTTATCTTAAATGCAGCTTCAACCAGCTGACTGATTTGAACGTAAGCGGTGCTAACATTCTGACTGATCTGTACTGCGGCGGCAACAAGCTGACCTATTTGGACGTAAGCAGCAATACACGTCTGTGTAATCTGTACTGCGACAGCAACCAGCTGACCTCTTTGGATCTCAGCAATACCCAAGTAAGCTCTCTGAGCGCATCCAATAACGTATATGAAATAACATTAGATGATGATAGAACCTTTAATCTTTCCAAACTGCCGGGAGGAAAATTTAATGTAGAGAATGTATACGAATATGATTCCAGCATCGGCACTGTTGCCAAGGATACAGCTGTGCTGACGCTTTTTGAAGGTGAAGAAGAATTTACCTACAGCTACAAGTGCGGAAAAGATAAATACATAGACTTTACATTGAAAGTTAGCGGCGGCGGCGACACCGATGACACAACTAAATATACCGTAACAGCAAGCGGTTTTTACGAAGGTGTCTTTGGAAACGAAACGGGCGCACCATTTACCCTTTCCTATGCTGCCGGGGAAAAAGTTAATATGTTAATCGCTGCGCGTGAAGGCTACACACTGAAAGACTTGACTTTGGTCGGAATAAGTGAAAAGGACATAACATGGAATACCAAAGAAGAGACCACCCAGCGTGCAATTAGTTTCACCATGCCTGCAAACGATGTAGCTATTACTGTAAACTGGACTGCTAACGGCACAGGCGGCGGAAGCTCAAGCGGCGGCGGTGGCGGCGGCGGAACCGCTACTCCGAAGTATTCCGTAACAGCTTCTGAGAATATTGGAAACGGCACTGTAACAATAAGCCCGAAAAATGCTTCCGCAGGCAGTAAGGTAACAGTTACGGTTACACCTGATGAGGGCTTTGCTATTGAAAGCCTTGTAATTAAAGACGAAAACGGAAAAGAAATTAAGCTTACAGACAATGGCAACGGCAAGTATACATTCACTATGCCAAGCGGCAAGGTAACGGTTGAGCCAAGCTTCAAGGTTGAAACACCTGAGCTTGTTGAGCCTGAAAAAACTGCAGGAGCTGAAAATCCTTTCACCGATGTGTCTGCTGATGCATACTACTATGACGCAGTGCTTTGGGCAGTTGAAAAGGGCATTACCAGCGGTACTTCCGAAACCACCTTCAGCCCTGATGCATCCTGCACCCGTGCTCAGATATTAACATTTATGTGGCGTGCGGCAGGTTCTCCAAAGGCAACCGGCAGCAATCCATTCACTGATGTTTCTGCCGATGCGTACTACTATGACGCAGTGCTGTGGGCAGTTGAAAACGGAATTACCAGCGGTATTTCTGCAACTACCTTTGCACCTGATGCCACGGTAACACGTGATCAGACAGTTACATTCCTGTACCGTATGGCAGGTTCTCCTGCGGCCAACGGCTCCAGCTTCTCCGATGTGAGCAGCGATGCTTACTATGCGGACGCTGTGGCTTGGGCTGTGCAGCAGAACATTACCTCCGGCACAGGCGACGGCCAGTTCAGCCCCAACGCTGACTGCACCCGCGCTCAGATTGTAACCTTCCTGTATCGCTGCATGGGCTGACAGCAAGGATATCCCCATTAACGGAGAATCCCACCCATAACTGTAAAAATTGTAATATCCAGTTACACGGGCATGTCCGCATGGCTTCGCGCCATGCGGACTTTTTTATACCCAGATCGCTCTGGACACCGTGTCCAGAGGGCCTCAAACTTTTCCAGCTCGTAAAGTTGGGGCATACTGCCGTCGTAATCGGCAATAAAAATCTCCTCATATTGAATACCGTCTATGCCGCTCTTCTTCAACGCCGCCTGGACGGTTTCGGCGTCGGTGGGAAATAGTATCATCCATGCATAATGCTCTTTGTGCGGTAACTGCATGTTTTTTTCATAATGCTACGACTGTTTTATGGTGTAAAAATGCTCCTGCAAAAATTGCAGGAGCATTTCTATTATCATGCAAAGCACTTTTTCTTTCATTTTTAAAAATTGGTGGTAAATTGACTATTCTCAACCACTCCACCCCTCAAAAACCCTTGACTTTAAGCCATTTCTGAGCTTATCAATCGTTAATCGGTTTCATTGTGGGGAAGCAAAGCTTCCATCTGTACGATACCGTAGGATGGCGTAGGATTCGGCTTTCCATAAAAACCAACAAAGTATTATCGGGTATGATTCAGCAGCATTAAAATCAGATTTGTTGCAGAACTGTTGCAGTACCTCTCGTTTTGCTGCAGTGGTTCGATCAGCGTTTTTTCATCTAAAATGTAATTTTCTCCTCGAATTAATCTATCGTTATTATAGCATAAATTATAGATATTTCAAATTATCCGACAATTTCCCAAGAACCTCTTTATCTCCATAACAATATTTTTTAGATACTGAACTTCGTACACACAAAGAATAATAGCTCGGTCGAGGAAACAACCTTGACCAAGCTATTTTAGGTTATTCATGATTATATGAAAACCTTATAGTTCTGCCCATGAACTACAACATCTAATAACAGTTCGTTTTTTTCAGCAGGACTGCGTTACCCGTCTTTCCTCCAATGCCATTCCAATCAAGCGATCTGTCTGGTCTGCCATAAACAGAGGAATGTTCAGTACATCCTCATCCAGCTTCAGATTATCCAGGGAGAACCGGACACGAAGCTTGACTTGATCCGGGAACAGTTCCTTGAATTTCTTCAGACTCCTACTGGTTGTATTGGCTTCAGATTTCACCTCCACAGGGATAATATCATTCTCCCTCTGAATGAGGAAATCCACTTCATAAGGAGGATTGTTCCGGCTCCAGTACCGGGGAACCACCTCAAACTGCGTAATCAAGGTCTGCAGCACAAAGTTCTCGGTCAGTGCGCCCTTGAATTCAGTGAACAGACGGTTGCCTTCCCCGAAGGCCGTAGGAGCCAGCTGTGCCAAGCGGCGGAGCAGACCCACATCCACCAGATAAATCTTAAATGCAGACAGATCATCGTAGGCAGCCACTGGCAGACCGGGAGCGGTGCTGCGGTAGATCTTATGCACCAGTCTGGCATCCACCAGCCACTGCAAAGCATCCTCGTATTCACGGGCTCTTGCGCCTTCTTTGACAACCTTGTAGATAAACTTCTTATTCTCCCTTGCCAGCTGAGACGGTATGGACTTCCAAATCATAGAGATCTTCGGAAACTCGCTGATGTTGGGGTGCTTGGCAAAGTCACGCTCATAAGCACCGATGATCCCGGAAAGGGCTTCCTGCATAGCAGAAACATCTCGGGCTTCCGTCCACATGAGTACCGGTTCTGGCATACCGCCGGTAACATAGTACATCTTTAATTTCTCATAGAGCGGATTAAAAAAGGCATCTGGGATTGGCTCAATGGTATCCACGCTTTCCAGATATTTGGCGAGATTTTCGTCGCCGTTAGCAAGCAGGAATTCCGTGAAGGTCATTGGATCAATCTGCATAAAGTTGACCTTGCCTACCGGGAAAGAAGATGGCTTCGCCAAGGCAATCCCCAGCAGAGACCCGGCACAGGCAATGTGGTACTGCGGGGCATTCTCGCAGAAATACTTCATGGAGTTGATGACCTTGGGGCAATCCTGCACCTCGTCAAAAATGATGAGAGTCTTTTCCGGCACGATCTTCTGACCGCTGGCCAGTATCAAATTTTGCAGAATGCGATCCACGTCCTTGGTGGTCTCAAAGAACTGCTTATACTCTTCGTTTTCATCGAAGTTAAAGTAGGCTGTATTTTCATAATAGCGTCTGCCGAATTCCTTGAGAATCCAAGTCTTGCCCACCTGACGTACGCCCTTTAAGATCAGCGGTTTGCGGTAGGGTGAATTCTTCCAATCCAGCAGCTTATTTAAAATCAATCGTTCCATAGATACACTCCTTCACATTTTTATTGGAGTTTCAGTGTGTTGCAATCACATTTTTATTATATATCGCTTGCGCAGAAATCACAACCGTCATCACAAAATTATTTGCATTTTAGGTACACTATATCACATTTTTATATTTTTTCTGCCATAAGGAGATGAGAAAAGGATGCAGAAAAGATAAGGACTAGATTTTTCCTTCATAGTGGAATCCAATCCCCTTTTGTGTTCCCGGAGACTAAAATCCGTACCCCTATGTAGGTTTATTCGTCAGGGGACATAATAGGAAAGGAGTAAGGTATGTTTCAACCTTACTCCTTTTCAGTTCTGTCGGATTTATTATTACAAAATATTCTCACAGAAGCGGTGCAGGAACGCTGCGACCTGTGCCCTTGTGGCATTACCCATAGGCATCAGGTTTCCGTCACTGCCGCTCATGATACCCTCGCCGCAGAGCCACTGCATAGCAGGAACTGCATACTCGGAAATATCCAGTGCATCGTTGTAGCTGAGGATATTGGTGTCCTCGCCCACGCTGACGTCCAATCCTTTATACTGGGCGTATCTATACAGAATTGTGGCAAGCTGCTCACGGGTGATTGCGTCATCCGGTCCGAACAGGCCATTGTCATAGCCGCTGACTATACCGTTTGCTGCAGCCCACGCAATGGCATTTTCGTAGTACCAGCCAGATTTCACATCATCAAAGGCGCAGCTGCCCGAGATTTCAGGTTCGCCCTCCAGACGGTAGAGGATCGTAACGATCATGCCTCTTGTGGTGGCTGTTTCCGGGGAGAATGTATCTGCGCTTGTACCGCTCATCAAACCGTTTTCATATACATATGCCACATCTTCAAAGAACCAATCGTCTGTATCAACATCCGCAAACGGGAACTCATCTGTGACTGGATTTTCTTCGATTGCTTTCCAACCGGCATAAACGGTGGTATTTTTCAACAGCTTAATGCTTGTGATTTTGTCGGTAAGCTCCCTGTCACTGTACCAACCTGTAAATGCAAAGCCTTCTTTTTCAGGCTCATACTTTTCAAGGTCTATTTTTGTTCCGCTTGATTTAGTGATACCGGAAATACTGCTGCCGCCATTGGTGTCGAATGTCAGCTTATAATAAATAACGCTGCTGCCGCCACCGCCGGAAGAGCTGCTTTGGCTGTGAAGCGGCTCAAATACACCGTATATACGTGCAACACTGTCTACATATTCATCTGAGTAAACAGGGCCAAGGGTTTCAACATGAGGCTTTCCGTTTAATGTGGCGGTTGTGTCATTTGTAAAGCAGAAGCCGTCATTTTTAACAGCGCCTACAAGAACGGAATAATAGTAGCCCTCTTTAAATGCCTCGTCCTGTGCCACTAATTCCCAGCTGTCATCGGCTGTGCCTGTATATTTATCCTCAGAAAGCTTGTACCATATAGCCTTAAAAGGCTCGGCACTGCCCTCAGGCGCAGATGTAATTTCAGGGCTAAAGTCAGGTGTGTTGCCAATAACAGGCGCATCAACCTTTGCGGCTATGCTTGTTATAGGCTCATCTACATTAACCGGCTTTTCCGGCTCAAATAGAACATACGTGGATATCTCAAATTCTCCAAATGCGCCGTTGGTGTTATTCATTCCGTTTATGGTAGGCTTAATCAACGAATCAAAACAATATCCATAATTTGTCTGGAATTTAACCTGAATTACGTAACAGTAACCCTCTTCAAATTTCTCGTCTTTTCCTAATTCTACATCGGCTTTTTTTATATCCTCGGGTAGATTATCTTTATCAGCCTTATACCATTTAACGTCATACACCTCAACACTATCCGCAGGGTCTGATGTAACCCTTGGTTCATAGTCAGGTGTTTTGCCTATAACAGGAGTGTCGATTGTTGCGGCTATGCTTGTTACTTCAATAATTTTATCCGAAAGCGGGCCAAAGGTACGGCTTACATAGGCGCATGTACTGTCTTCGCCATAAACAGGTCTGTCGCCATTATGCCTATAGCCGTTTACTTTAGCCTTTGTGTCTGTGGTGAAGCAATAACCGGTATTTGTTTCAAACTCTGCATCAATGCGGTAATAGTACCCCTTCTTGAACTCGTCATTCTCAGCCATTTCAACCCACGTATCGTTTTCTTCATCATATTCGTACCATTTAAGACTGCCGTCTTTCAGTTCAATGATGTCCTCCTTATACCCATAGCCGCCATCAATGAACGCATTATCTTCAGCCGGTGTAAAGTCAGGCGTATTGCCTATATAAGGTTGGTCAACTGTAACAAGAATGTCTGTTACAGGTATAGGCGCAAGGGGACCGAATGTGGTGCTTACATAGGCTGTATTGTTGTCAGGAAAAAGAGTAAGCTGACAGTCGTTAAAGTTTACATAAGCCGTTGTGTCTGCGGTGAAGGAATAAGGGGTTTTTGGTTCAAATGCCGTATCAATACGGTAATAGTATCCATCCTTAAATACGTCATCCTCATCCATTACATCCCAGGGACCGTTTTCATCCTTACTTTCGTACCATTTAAAGCTGTCCTCTTTTAGTTCAATGATGGTTGTATCGTGGTCATCGTCGACATCAACAACCGCAGTATATCCAGGGTCAAAGTCAGGCGTTTTGCCTACAAGTGGAGTGTCAACTTCAACATAAATTTCTGTTACAGGTCCGGGCATAAGCGGTGCAAATGTGGCGCTTGCACAGGCAACTGACAAATCATTATCCTTGAAAGTAGGAGAGCCATTAGACTTGCCGTTTACTGTAGTCTTTGTGTTTGCGGTGAAGAAATATTTACCAACTGTATCAAACGGCACCTCAACACGGTAATAGTATCCCTCTTTAAACTCATCAGCATCAGACATAATACGCCAATCTATCTCGTTGCTTTCGCCGTTTTCATAGCTTTCGTAGCTTTCTTTAGAACATTCCCGCCAAAACATGGATTCCGGCTTAATTGAAACACTGTCCGCAGGGGTTGATGTAAACTGCGGAGATAAGTCAGGTGTTTCGCCTACAACAGGAGGGTTAACTGTAACGTCGATGTTTGTTACTTCGCCAAAAAGATTATCGAAAACCTGAATAGCGACTACATGCTCAACAACATAAAAATCAGTTACCTCCTTTTCATTTACATAAACATTAAAAGGCGTGGAGGGTGCCCAATCGTTGGGTATACCATAAAAAACTAGGTAATAAAAACCTGCTTCAAATGTTTCCCCTGTATTCATCATTACCCACCCAGACTCCTTTGGGTCGTTTGTTGTGGAGTTCTTCCGCCATGATACATCGATACCCTCAGACATAGAGTGATTAGGGTCAAATTTGACATTTATAGCAGTGTCAGGCGTTTCGCCAATTACAGGCTCTTTAACAGTAAAGTCTATCCTTTGAACCTTCCCTGCAAATGCCGATGCAGGCATTATGCCAAGCGCCATGATACAGCTAAGTATAAGGCAAAATATACGTTTTCTCATTTTATATCATTCCTTTCTTTCTTCCGCACTTAATGTACGGCTTGTTGATTTATTTTTCAGCCGTATACATAGTATTGCAACAGCGGCGGCAAACAAAGTGCGCTGCTGCGTAAGGCTTGTGTATACCGCTTAAAATATTGTTATACCGGCTGCAATAACAAACTGCACATTGTAAGACTAAAGCAGACGGGCTTCATACAGCTTTCGGCAGTGCTGTGTTCTGCTTCATATATTATGCATTTTGTTTTCTGTTTTACCGGTTATCAAATAACCTCCTTCCTGTTTTTCGGGGCATTAAACCCATGCCTGCTAAAAATAATGATGTTTGAATGTACCTTATTCCGTAACAGCGTCCGTTTTCACTTTCGGGTTATATTTCATAATAAAGAGTTCCAAACTTTCTTTCAGTACTTCTATCTGGGATTTCAGATAAAACTCGTCCTCAAACAATGCGTAATGTATGCAGGCTCGAATCAGAATGAAAATCAGCGGTGTCAGCTTTTGATAGGGAATCCCAAGCTTGCCTTCCAAGCCTTTTGCGTATTCGGTATATCGTTTGTCAACGCCCGCAAAGAATTTCTGACCGTATTCTCTGTATTTCGGGTGGGTGTAGACCTGATACATCAGTCTGTACTTCTTCCCGTGTTTTTCTGCCGTCCAGTATGGTATCTCTTCAATAAAACGCCATAGGTCCGCAACATCGGTTGGGGCTTTCGCCATAAAGTCATCTTCCACCTTGCTCATACAATATTCGGTGGATTGGATGATCAGATCATCTAAATCCTTGAAATATGTATAGATCATAGATGTGTTATATCCGCAATACTTCGCCACCCCTCGAATACCGGTGCCATGAAGTCCCAGTTCGGCAAAACCGTTATAGCATTTTTCCATAAGCTCGATTTTTTTAGCATTCCATTGCTCTTCTGTATAATTCGCCACCGAATCGTCCCCCTTTCATTCAAATCGTTCGTTTTAAATAAAGTATAATATATCTATATGGAAAAATCAACCAGTAACAAAAATAAGCACCTGCATTTTCATCATGCAGGTGCTTCAAATTTTTTGGTGTTAAATCAGCTATTTTCAGTTTTTCTAATTTTCAGGAAACCTTGATTTTACGCCATTTCTTGGCTTATCAATCATTGATAGGCTTCATTGTAGGGAACCCTATAGCCAGTTTTTTGAAACTCTCTATATGCCTTCAAATCCCTATTTTATAAGGTTTTCTAACTTTACTCTGTACCATATTTCATCACTATTCTGCACCGAATCCGAGGATTTTGGTACAAAATTGGTACAGGATTAGTACAAAAAATTCGTACTCGAATAGCATCGACATTTTACTTGCATACTCTACAGCTCGTATACAACCTGTCAATATCAACCCGCAAACTATTGCTGTAGCAAACAAATAATACTTTTACCAAAATGTACTTTCTCTTAATATTCACTGTTCCGCACCGATTTATGCCACTTGGTTTTGAGATGTAATGGCCTTTGCTCTGTCACAATTTTCCCCAAACGGGAAAAATGGGGCAAATCACGGCAGGCTGTAGTAGTAAAATGGTAGTAAAAAACAGCGGGAGTATTACTAAGGATTTAAAACATATCCATTCAAGAGCAAAAGATTTTTTTCGACATATTCTCTACATTCAAGAGCAATCTCCAATCTCACATATCTTGTATGTGCAGGCGGATTTCTATATTTATTTCTTACCTTTGGTTGTACCATTGTTGCCAACAAACCATCATCTAAAGCTTTCACTCCATCATCAGAAAGATACTTGCTCAAATATGACTTCAATATTTTTGCCATCTCATAATCCGGATTAGATTTCTTAAACTTCTTGTCTCGTAACTTATCTAGCATTGCATAGATTGGGCCTAACTCTAACCCTTCCTCTTTTTTAATACTACTTATTACAAACCCCCATGTTTCCTCATGTTTTATTTTCTCTTCACCTGTGAAACTATCAAGAAATTCCTTATATTTTTGGATTATCTCATCTTTATGAACTCTCATTTTACAAATGATTTGTTCGTTAATTTCCAGCTCTAAAATTCGCATATATGACAAACAAAGCATTCCTGCATCTGTAGTACCATAATTAGAATTCATTGAATGCTCAAACTGCCACAACGCAGCCTTATATGCAAACTTACCCTTTTCAGATAGAATCGAAAAGATTTTCTTATCCATAGAATGCTCTTCTAAATCATCTAACACATAAGGAGCATATTTTTCCAATGCAGCATATATTACATCTGCAATTGTATCTTTATCATCATTAATTTTATATCTTTTATAAATAGATACGTCAAGATAAATCTTTTTCATCAACTCTATAACATATGAGTTACCTGTTCTAATGGCATCAAACAATTTATTCCCATATCCAACTAATCCATCTAGTTCAACATAGTCATAATTGATTTTTCTACATATTTCTAGGTAATGCACAATATCAAATAAATGATCAAAACTATTTATATAGATTTTTCCAGAAGGATTTTTTTTGCAGCAATATA
>SFGI01000003.1 GCA_004557645.1 [Eubacterium] saphenum
CCGATTACGAAAACTGGACAGCAATCAAAGCCGAAAAGATTTGGGAAAACTAAATAGTAGTTTACAGAGCGGATGAGCCTAACGGTTCATCCGTTCTTTCATATGCGTTAGCATGAATCAGAGTGTTTACAATAGAAAAACCTCCTTTGATAGCATAAAAGTGGTTTCCAGACCGCTTTTGAAATCAAAGGAGGTTTTGTTTTGAATGATAAAAATTTATAACATTATCTTTCGTGATGCTGTTCCCAGAGGGCATGATACAGCTCGGGTTTTCGGTCGGCTTTCAGGGGGAACCCTGCCCGTACTTTCACCACTTCTTCGGGGTCGATATCTACGATGGTCAAGCCGTTGCCGCCTTCCACATGAGCCAATACTTCCCCATTAGGGGAGATCACCATACTATCGCCGTGATAGGACAGACCGCCGCCGTCACCACTGCGATTCACGCCGATGATAAAGCACTGATTTTCGATGGCACGGGCTTTCAGCAGAGTCATCCAATGGTCTCTGCGGGCTGTGGGCCAGCTGGCAATGACCGTGATGATGTGGCTCTTTTCAGACAGAATCTGGAAAGGTTCGGGAAAGCGCAGGTCGTAGCAGATCAGAGGAGAAACGGGCACGCCTTTCACCTGACAGAACTGCAGTTCCGTGCCACCGATATAATGCTTTGCTTCTGCCCCGAAGGAGAAGGGGTGCATTTTCGCATAATCCGCCATCTGATTGCCGTTCTCATCAAAAATGATGCAATGGTTTGTGGAAATGCCATCTTCGTAAACAGGCAGACCGCAGCAGATAGCTACGCTGTTTTTCTTGGCTTCTTCTTTGAAAAATGCCAGAGATTTACTGTTTTTTCGATCTTCACCATAGGCTTCGGGGTTCAGGGTGAAGCCTGCCAGTGTCATTTCGGGGAAAACAACGAAATCAACGCCTTTTTCTTTGGCTTCTGTCATCAGGCGGCTGCACAGCTCCATTGCCTTTTCTTTTTCTTCAAAACCCATATCGATTTGTCCAAGTGCGATTCTCATAAAAAACCTCCTAACGTGTGATATCTCATTCCCATGTTTTCCAGATATCGGGGCAGAAACCCAGTGTAAATGCCTTGCCGTTGCGTACGATAGGTGTCGCGAACAGCTCAGGATTTTCAAACAGAGTCGGCTCCCGCTTTGCTTCGTCGATGTAGTCCATATACAGCTTGGTGTAGGCCTTCGCCTTGCGGTCGATCATATCCTCTACGGGGATACATTTTTTCGCTGCCTCGAAAACTGCCTTTGCCATGCCAAACTGATGTAGGTCGATGTATTGGTATTTGATTTTCCGTTCCTTGAAATAACGCTCCGCTTTTTTTGTATCGAAGCACTTCTTAGAACCATAGATCTGTATATTCATCTGAAAAAGTTCCTTTCTGAAAAGTTTACGTCTTTTTTTCATTTTAAATGATTTTGGCCTGTGGGGCAAGACAAAGGGCGGTTGTTCTGGTATACTTAAAGTACTTTTTCTGAAGGAGGAATGTAACATGAGAATGATTTCCTGGAATGTAAACGGTCTGCGGGCCGCTGTAGGTAAAGGCTTTTTGGAGTATTTCAAAGAAGCTGATGCGGATATATTTTCTCTGCAGGAAACAAAACTGCAGGCAGGGCAGATTGATCTGGAAACAGAAGGATATCACCAATACTGGAATTATGCGGAAAAAAAAGGATATTCCGGCGTGGCGGTATTTACAAAAAAGGAACCTTTGGCGGTGACTTATGGGATCAGCGTGGAGGAGCATGACCACGAAGGTCGTGTTATTACGCTGGAATTTGAAGATTTTTATCACATTACGGTCTATACCCCCAATTCCCAGCAGGAAAATGCCCGTCTGGCTTATCGTATGGATTGGGAAGATGCCTTCCGTGCTTATGTGAAGGGGCTGGATGAGAAAAAGCCTGTCATCATTTGCGGTGACCTGAATGTAGCCCATAATGAAATTGACCTGAAAAATCCCTCCACCAACCGTCGCAGTGCCGGTTTCACCGACGAGGAGAGGGGAAAATTTACGGACCTGTTGGATGCTGGCTTTGTGGATACCTTCCGCCATTTCTATCCCGATGCCACGGGAATGTATTCCTGGTGGAGCTATCGCTTCCGGGCAAGACAGAATAACGCCGGATGGCGTATCGACTATTATGTAGTTTCTGAAAGGCTGAGAGAAAAGCTGGTGGATGCCAAGATCCATACCCAAGTCATGGGCTCTGACCATTGCCCTGTGGAACTGGAAATTGAACTGTAAGGAGATGCAGATATGAAATTCAAAAATCCTTTATTGGTCGTAACAGACATGGAGCAGTCGAAGAAATTTTATAAAGAGGTTTTGGGGCTGCGTGTTATCATGGATTTTGGGGCGAATGTGACCCTGACGGGGGGCGTTTGCCTGCAGACAAAGGAAACATGGCATCAATTTATCCATGCGGAGGAGGACGAGATTCTTTTTGGCGGAAAGAATACGGAAATCTATTTTGAAGAGGATGATTTTGATGCTTTTGCGGAAAAGCTGCAAAAAATAGAATCCATTGACTATGTCCATCCTGTCATTGAGCATCGCTGGGGGCAGAGAGCGGTCCGCTTTTACGACCCGGATAAGCATATCATCGAGGTGGCAGAAAACTTGAAGACGGTCTGCAAGCGTTTTCTGGAAAGCGGCATGACAGAGGAAGAAACAGCGGTTCGCATGGATGTGCCTTTGAAATTTGTAAAGGCCTGTAAGAGATAAAAGGAAAGAAAAAATGGAACAGTATTACTACAATACATTGAATAAGCCACAACAGAATACTTACAATGCCATCAAAGCGGGACTGCAGTCCCTGGCACCGTCCTTTTCCGTGCCTTTACTGGAGCAGAAGCTCCTTTCTGAGGTTTTTATGAAGGTGCGGCTGGATCATCCTCAGCTCTTTTATGCAGGCACTTTTCAATACCGCTTTTTTCCCGATTCCGAAAATGCGGAGATGGTTCCCGATTATCTCTTTTAAAAGGGAAAAATCAAGGAGCATCAGAAGGCGTTGCAGGCGCGGGTGGAAAAGTTGATACGCCCTGCGGCGAAGCTGAGTGATATGGAAAAGCTTTTGTATGTCCACGATTTTATTTGCCAAAATGTGCGGTATGATAAGCTGAAAAAGCAGTATTCCCATGAGATTATTGGCCCTTTGGGTCATGGGGTGGGGGTCTGCGAGGGCATTGCCAAGGCTGTGAAAATTTTGTGCGACGGGCTGAACCTCTGGTGCGTTATCGCCCTTGCGGAAAATAATCCAGAAAAGGGCGTAAAATATCGCCATGCTTGGAACGTTGTTCGTGTGGATAAAAAATATTACCACTTGGATTGTACCTTCGATAATTCCTTGGGGAATCCGGAAGAGATTCGTTACGATTATTTTCTGCTGCCCGATAAACAAATTTTTCGGGACCACGAAAGACTAGTTTGGAAAATGCCTGCCTGTGAGGATGGCGATAGGTTCTATTATAAGGAAAAGAAGCTGTCCTTCACGAAACTAGAGGATGTGCGGAAACGCTCTGCCCAGGCGGTAAAGAAGGGCAAACCACTGCTGTTCCACTGGCGGGGCGGCTATATGACCCGAGAAGTGGTGCAGGAATTTTTGCAGATATTCAAGGAAGAAGCGGCGAAAAAAGAAAAGCACGCCAAGGTTTCCCTGAACTGGGCCCAAGCGGTGGTGCGGGTAGAATTTATTGCACAAGCCCCTCTGGAAGAGGTGACCATGGAAGAGGCCAACGAAGGGGAAAAAGAATAAAGAAAAACAAAAAAGACCGAGAATGGAAATTTCCACTTTCGGTCCTTTTTTATGATTAAAGAGGTATTAGAGTAGCTATTTTATGCTTCCTGTTCCGCCAGTTTTTCCAGCAGCAGGTTGCTTCTGTCGATAAAGGCTGTCATTTCTTCGGAAGTCAGGGGGCGGTGGCTCATCAGGGCCAGATCATAGAGCTGATGGCACAGAAGAGAAGCGTCTTCCTTCTTTTCTTCCTTGCCTGCCATGGAAAGCAGGGCTTTCACCAGCTTGTTGCTGCGGTTCAGCACCAGTGTTTCATCAGGTTTCATATTTGTAAACATTGCCTTGAATTCTTCGTTGTTTGCATAAGCCTCCATCATTTCCATCATACGTCTGGATTCTTCGGAAAGAAGGATCATGGCAGAAACCTTTTCGGCTTTCAGAGTTTCCAGTTTCACTTTCAGCTTATCATTGGAAACAGCGGCACGGAACAGATCCTGCATCTGGTTGGATTCGTATTCCTCTGCCTGTTTTTTCGCTTCGGAAGCTTCTTCCTCGCTCTTTTCCTGCAGGGAATCAATATCCGCATCCACACGCTGTACTTTCAGCTTGATATCCTGATTCTTGTATTCCAGGAAGGAAACGAAGGGCTTATCAACGGGAGTGTCCATGATGGCTGCTTCCAGACCCTGTTCTTTGAACAGGCGGATATACTGAGCCTGCTGATTTACATCTGATGCGAAATAGATGGTGTTTTCATGTTTTTCTTTATTCTTTTCCAGATATTCGGAGATGGTTTCGTAAACGCCGTCAGTTGTTTTCAGCAGCAGTGCATCTTTTACTTTGTCGTAGAGTTTTTCTTCCCGCATACAGCCATATTTGATGAAGATGTTGATATCATCCCAGAAGCCTTCGAAAGCAGGGCGGTCGTTTTTGAACATCTGGTTCAGTTTGTCCGCAACCTTCTTTGTGATATAGGCGTTCATTTTTTCCACATAGCCATCATTCTGCAATGCGCTTCTGGAAACATTCAGGGGCATATCGGGGCAATCCAGCACGCCTTTTAAGAGCAGCAGGAATTCGGGAACAACTTCTTTTACGTTATCTGCGATATAAACCTGATTGCAGTAGAGTTTTACTTCGCCGTCCATCATATCCATCTGTTCCACCAGTTTGGGGAAGTAGAGGATACCTTTCAGGCGGAAGGGGTAGTCCATGTTCAGGTGGATCCAGAACAGGGGATCGTTGATATCGTTGAATACTTTATGATAGAAGGCTTTGTAGTCTTCTTCTGTGCAGTCTGCGGGCTTTTTCTGCCACAGGGGATTGGTGTCATTCAGGGGCTTGGGTTCCTCTGCTTCTGCTTCCGCTTCTTCTGCTGCTTCCTGCTGTTCCTGCAGCATATCCATGGCTGCTTCTTTTGTCAGGTTGGCAGCTTCCTCAGGGGAAACGTGCAGGGTGTTTGCGTCTTTCTCAGCCGCTGCCGCTGCTGCTTTTTCTTCTTCCGTTTCTTCTTTTACCACATCTACATAGATGGGCACGGGCATGAAGGAGCAGTATTTCATCATAGCGGCGTAAAGGGTTGCTTCGTTCAGGAATTCTTTGCCGTCTTCGCCGATATGCAGGGTGATGGTGGTACCTCTTGTTTCTCTGGTACCGCTTTCCATTTCATAATCGATACCACCTTCACAGCTCCATTTTGCGGCTTCTGCGTCAGTCTGGTAGGACAGGGAATCGATTTCTACTTTATCCGCAACCATGAAAGCGGAGTAGAAGCCCAGACCGAAGTGACCGATGATCTCGTTATCATCTTCGGATTTTTCCTGGAATTTTGCCAGGAAATCGGTTGCGCCGGAGAAGGCGATCTGGTTGATGTATTTTCTGATTTCGTCAGCAGTCATACCGATACCGTTATCGATGACCTGCAGTGTTTTTTCATCCTGATTCAGGACAACATGGATCTCATATTTTTCATCGGCGGGGATATCCGCTTCGCCCATCATGGACAGCTTCTGCAGCTTTGTGACTGCGTCGCAGGCATTGGATGTCAGTTCACGGATGAAGATATCCTTATCGGTGTAGAGCCATTTTTTGATAATAGGCAGAAAATTTTCACTATTGATAGAAAGATTACCTTTTTCTTGCATGATAAAAAACCTCCTGAGTAAATTTTTTACAGAGCCGTTGGGAAAGGCAGATATTGTCGGATAAAATCAAATGATATCCATGCAAGCATTGGATATCATCCCCTTTTTCCGTGGCTCTGTACGTCACTGATATCTATTTTATCACGCAAAATGGAAAAGTCAAGAAAAAATTAGCACTCATTTCAAGTGAGTGCTAGCAGAATTATAAAACAGATGATGCACCAAGGAGCAAAAAAATCTTCCCCGCAAAAGGACTAACGTAATATTGCGGATGAAGAATTTTTTGCTCCTTGGTACTGATCGGTAAAATAAAATATCTCCGCCCAATGGGACGGAGATCTGCATTCGATTTATTGATCCTGCAGCTGGATGCCGATGCCGTTTTTCCTGAAGAATTTCAGCACATATTCTTCCCAGAGCTTTTCAGGGCTTTTATCCAGAGAAAAGGTTTCCTGGGAAATGGCGGTGGTGCAGAGAATAGTGTTGTCCTTGAAGAGGATATTCAGAAAAGCGGCTTTCGTATTAGGCAAGTTCGTGGTCTTTTCTTCGGAAAGGGAAAACACCAGCTTGATGGCCTTGGGCAGTTTGTTCCCCTTGATGGCATGGAATACGAAGGGGCGCATTTCTTCCCAGCGGACAAAACGGGAAAGTCCTTGTTCCTGTTCTTCGACGGTATAAAAATCCATGTTGCGCTTGCCTTCGATAACGAAAGAGGCGAAGGTGGTCAGTTCTCCCTGCCGAAAGAGGAAGGAATCGAAGGTATCGCCCTTTAAAAGAAGTGCCATAAATGATTTTGTGTCGTTGATGGTGAAAGCAAGCATATGAATAATCCTCCTGAGAATGTTGTTTCTATTTTACATTCTTTCGGAGGATTTTTCAATCTTAATTAACCTTTGAAGGAAATGATCAGTTTGCCGTCATCCCATTGGATGAATTTCGATTCGCTGAAAACAGGCTTTGTGTTGTCCTGATAGACTTCCCCTGTGCGGAAAACAGAAAGCAGGATGCCTGCCAGTGCCATATTCAGTAGCAGTGCCGTTGTGCCATAGGAAAGGAAGGGGAGGGCGATGGGGGCAATCAAGGGATAGCCCAGATTTACGATGACGTAAACGAGAACTTCCATCGTGAAGGTGGCGAGAATACACAGAGAAACCATCTGTCCCAAAACACTTTTCTGCTTCAGGCATTTGCGGAAGCCTAGAATAAGGAATACCGCCAGAAGCAGGACCAGCCCCATGGAAACCGCCCAGCCGTATCTATAAGTCAGGAAGGTCAGCAGATAATCGGTGCGGAAAGCGGCAGGACCGAAAGCTTCATAAAGATTCCAGTCCAGAAAAACTGTCCCTTCTCCCAAGAAAACAGAGTTTTTCAGCATCCCTTGCAGGATAGAAGGAAAATAGCCTGCTCCATGGGGGTCTGTTTCAGGATGAAAAACAGTCAGCAATGCCTGTATCCGGCTCATGCGATAGCGAAATGCGTCTACTCCAAAGAACAGCAGTGCGAAGATAACGATTCCTGCGATGATAAAAAACAGCAGAAGGGGCTTTGTATTTTCCCCAAACCATTTCCAAAGGGCTCCCAGTACCATCAAAATACCTGCGGCGCAGACGAACAGCAGAAGTCCACTGAGGGTATGGAACAACAGAAGCAGCACACAGAAACAGGCCGCCGCCAGCCCGCCAAGAAAATAGCCATGTTTTCCTTTTTCTCGAAAATGATAAAAGATACCACAGAAAGCGAGAGGGAATAGCAGTGACATAGAAACCGGACTGATACTAAATGCCCCCAATTTAAGCCATCTGTTTCCTGCGAGTTCCAGACCGATCAGTTGTGCCAATATATCAATTCCCAGAAGGCATAGGGGGAGCAGATAGGGATGTTTTCCCAAGAAGGAAAAATCCAAGAAATATGCACCAATGAAGGCAGCCAGGCTTAGAGGAAGGTAAAGAATCAAAGCATTGGCAGAAACCGCTTGAAAGTCTTTGTCTGTAAAAATATTGTTGATGAACAAAATCTGGAGTACAGCACCGATGACAAACAGTAGCAATACCAGCCCGATCATGCCCCACTGGGGTGCGGGCTTATGGGTATTGTCCAATGCAGCCCCCACTGCCACAGGGTCCCCCATCTGCAGCAGAGCCTTTTCCTCTGCGGTGCTTTCCGGGTCGCCCATATCCATATAGGCATTTTTCTGGTCGATCAGGTGGTTTTCGATTTCCTTTGCCACAACGCCGTGGGCTTTTTTCCAACGAATCTGCTCGCAGACCTTTTCTGCATAGCGTTTGAAGGGATCAGAAGCATTCACAAGCAAGACCCCCTTCCAGAATTTTGCTGACGGCGGAGGAATACTCTTTCCATTCTGCAGTTTTCTCTTTTAAGAATTTTTTGCCTTTTCCCGTCAGACGGTAATATTTGCGGATGCGGGCGGAATCGGCATGTTCCTCGTAGGATTCCAGCAGTCCCTTTTTCTCCAGCCCATGCAGAAGAGGGTAGAGGGTACCGGCTTTTAGCTGAAAGGTGTTGTCGGAACGGCGGGCCAGTTCTTCGATGATCTGGTAACCATACATATCCTGCCCGTCCAGCAGTTTTAGGATGAGGGTGGCGGTGCTTCCCGCCAGCAAGGTTTTATCGATAGGCATTAGAATCACTCCTTTTATATAGATATTCGATATATCGTTATCCTGATTATATATAGGATATCTATATATGTCCAATAACAAATTTTTATTGCACCAAATATATCGATAATCTATATATCTAATTAGAAAAATTTTTCATGTTTCTTGCCTTAAAACCTTCATTGTATTATAATGTTTACAGAATTGTGTCTGTGAATCAGCCGCAAACGTTTTTGCTTGCTGTTTCTCAGAAAAGCATCATACTATGATTGTAAAAAATCTCTAACGAATGAAAATATAGGAGGGCGACCAATGGCTGAAGAAAAAAACATGGAAAACAACAGCGGTCTGGGTGCAACGGGTAACTTTATCCACAATTACATCCAGGAAGACCTGAAAGGGGAACTGAATAAGATCCACACCAGATTCCCGCCCGAACCCAATGGCTACCTGCACATCGGTCATGCAAAATCCATCTGCCTGAACTTTGGTCTGGCAAATTTGTACGGCGGCAAATGCAACCTGCGTTTTGATGACACCAACCCCACAAAGGAAGATGTGGAATATGTGGAATCCATCCAGGAGGACGTAAAATGGCTGGGCTTCGATTGGGAAGACAGACTGTATTACGCTTCCAGCTATTTCGATAAATACTATGAAGTAGCAGTGAAGCTCATCAAAGAAGGCAAGGCTTTCGTAGATGAACTGACAGCGGAAGAAATGAGAGAATACCGTGGTACTCTGAGCACACCCGGGAAGGAAAGCCCTTACCGCAACAGAAGCGTAGAGGAAAACCTGGATCTGTTTGAACGGATGAAAGCAAGCGAATTCCCCGATGGTTCCAAAACACTGCGGGCGAAGATCGATATGGCATCCCCCAATATCAATATGAGAGACCCTGTCATCTATCGTATCTCCCATTCTACTCACCATACCACAGGGGATAAATGGTGCATCTACCCCATGTATGACTTTGCGCATCCTCTGGAAGATGCTATCGAAGGCATCACCCATTCCATTTGCACTATGGAATTTGAAGACCACAGACCTTTGTATGACTGGGTGGTAAGAGAAGCGGGCTATACCGTAAACCCTCCCAGACAGATCGAATTTGCCCGTCTGGGTATGACAAATACTGTTATGAGTAAGAGAAAACTCCGTGCTTTGGTGGAAAATGGTCTGGTTGACGGTTGGGACGACCCTCGTATGCCGACCATCAGCGGTCTGCGCCGCCGTGGCTATACCCCTGCATCCATCCGTGATTTCTGCGAACGCATTGGTGTTTCTAAGGCAAACAGCATGGTAGACAGCGGTCTGCTGGATTACTGCATCCGTGATGACCTGAAGGCGAAAGCAAAGGTGGTTATGGCAGTTTTGGACCCTCTGAAA
Organism: [Eubacterium] saphenum; assembly: GCA_004557645.1. Lineage (GTDB taxonomy): Bacteria > Bacillota > Clostridia > Lachnospirales > Anaerotignaceae > Anaerotignum_A. The sequence continues at coordinate 9,910 of SFGI01000003.1, forward strand.
CTGGTCATCACCAACTATCCTGAAGATCAGGTGGAAATGATGGAACTGGAAAACAATCCTGAAACCCCTGAACTGGGCACAAGACTGGCTCCTTTCACCAGAGAACTGTATATCGAAAGAGAAGACTTCATGGAAGAACCCGTGAAGAAATTCTTCCGTCTGGCTCCCGGCAAGGAAGTGCGCCTGAAAGGTGCTTATTTCGTGACCTGCACAGACTTTGTGAAGGACGAAAACGGCGTTGTGACAGAAGTACACTGCACCTATGACCCCGAAACAAGAAGCGGCAGCGGTTTCGAAGGCAGAAAGGTCAAAGGTACACTGCATTGGGTAAGTGCCAAGGAAAACGTGGCTGCAACAGCAAGACTGTACGATCACATGATGCTGGACAACCCCGATGACCCCAACGGCGAAATGATCATGAATCCCAACTCTCTGGAAGTAAAAGAATGCTTCATAGAACCTTCTATTAAAGATGCAAAGAAGGGCGACAGATTCCAGTTCATGAGAAACGGTTATTATATCGTAGATACAAAGGATACAACAGAAGAACATCTGGTATTCAACCGCATCGTTCCTCTGAAGAGCTCCTTCAAACTGAAATAAAGAAAGAAAATCGAAAAGGCGAGCCCATAGGCTCGCCTTTGTTTATGAATTACTGCAATTTCTTTTTTCTTAATAGAAATTCCCTTTTTTATGAAAGATTTTTGGTGTATACTGTAATATGAGGAGAAATCTTTACATTCTTTACGAAAGAAACGGAGTTGAGACTGTGAGAGAAAAACTGAAAGATTGTGACCGAATTGTAGTAAAAGTGGGTACATCTACTATTACATATCCCAACGGCAGACTGAACCTGAAACGGATCGAAGAACTGGCGTGGGTTTTGACAGACCTGCGAAACAGGGGCAAGGAAGTCGTTCTGGTCACCAGCGGTGCCATCGGCGTTGGCGCAGTGCGTATGGCCATGAAGGAACGCCCGACCATCGTCCGGGAAAAGCAGGCGGCGGCAGCAGTGGGTCAGGCTATGCTGATGCAGATCTATCATAACTTTTTTGACAGATATAATCAGACCGTTGCCCAGATTTTGCTGACAAAGGAAGAATTGAGCAGCGACAGCAGATATGAAAACACGAAGAACACTTTGGAAACACTATTGGAAATGGGAATTTTACCCATCGTCAATGCCAACGACACGATTTCCACTTATGAAATCGAAATTTCCGATAATGACCGCCTTTCTGCCATGGTGGCAGAGATCATCAAGGCAGACCTGTTGATTCTTTTGACGGATATCGATGCCCTCTATGACAAAGACCCTCGTTCCAATCCTGATGCGAAACGGGTCGCAAATGTGGCGGCGGTGACCGATGAGATCAGAGCCATGGCAGGGGAAAAGAAAGGCTCGGAATTCAGTGTTGGCGGCATGAAGACCAAGCTGCAGGCAGCCACAATCTGCCTGGATGCGGGGGTTAAAATGGCTATCGCCAATGGGGAAGACCCGAAAGTGGTGCATCGCATCATCGATGGGGAAGATGTGGGCACACTATTTGGGTGATTTTCAGATTCAAAAAATAAGGAGGAAAAAGAGATGAGTTATTGTCCCAATTGCGGCAGACAGATCCTAGATGAAAGCCTGGGCTGTCCTGTTTGCAACGTGAAAAATAATATCGACCCTACCAAGACTGTAGTCGATGGTCAGGCGGAAGAGGTCAAAGCAGAAGCAGTAGATAGCTTTACTGTAGAAGACAGCGATGGAAAGACCCATCATTTTGAAAGCAATACAGAAACCGGTGATGCGGAATATGTCAGAAAAGAAAAAGTCTCCGCAGATGCTACCATCCACCCTTTGCTGAAAATACTGATCATCGTGCTGATCGTGATGGTAGGCGGTTTTGGTGCCATCGCAGGCTGTGTTGCCGGCGTTGTCCTTTCCAAAAGCCCCTCTGAGGATTACCGCCGCTTCGGGAAGCTGATGATGACTGTCAGCATCGTGATGCTGGTGCTCTCCTTCCTGTGCTGTGTCATGTCATCAGGTTTGGGTGTCTTTTATGGCATTAGTGGCATTGACTATTGATATGATTGATTTTTTGGAACGTATGGGCTCTGCTGTCTGTCACCAGATGGCGGAGCGCAGTTTTATATGGGGGAATGGGAAAATGCCCCTTTGTGCCCGCTGTACAGGTATCTACATCGGTGCGTTCTTTGCCCTGTGTTTTTTTCTTTGGAAAAAGCGGCTGGAGGGAAATCGTCCCTTTTCCACAAAACAAATAATTTTGATGCTTTTGTGCATCATCCCCATGGCGGCGGATGGTTTTTGCAGCTATGCTGGATTTTGGGAAAGCAATCAGCTTTTGCGTATCCTGACGGGAAGCCTGATCGGTGCAGTGGTCCCCGGGCTGCTTTTGCTGGCAGGAAATTTCGACCCTGTTAAGGAAAATGATAAGGCAATTTATGAAAGCACAAAGGAATTGCTTTTGGTGGTCGTCTGCAGTGGGGCATTTGGTCTGTGCCTTTGGTTTGGGCTGCCCCTGCAAGGCATTGGGGCAATGCTTTCCATTGCGGGGGAAGTCTGCCTTTGGGCCGGTGTGCTTTGGCTGATCCTGAAAAATATCTTTGGAAAGAGAAAACTGCCCTTGGGGCGGATTTCTTTGGTACTGAGTTTTTGCATCATTTTTGCAGTAGGAGGGTTTCTTCCATGAAAAAAGAATTGCGGGCAGAAGCCCTGAAACGGCGAGATGAAATGCCTTTGGCGGAGCGGGAAGAAAAAAGCAGACAGATCACAGCGCATATCCTGCAAAGTGAAGCGTATCAATACGCAAAACGCATCTTCACCTTCGTGAGCATGGGCTCCGAGGTGGAAACGAGGGACATTATAGTCCGGGCATGGAAAGACGGGAAGATCGTTGCCGTTCCCAAAACCGAAAGAGGACGGGTAATGTATTTTCTGAAAATCGATTCCCTTGCAGATCTGAAAGAAGGCCGCTTCGGCGTGATGGAGCCTTTGGGAGGAAAGGAAGATGCTATCATTCCGGAAAGGGGCGATTTGTTTCTGGTGCCCGGGGCATTGTTTGATACAAAAAGGAACCGCATGGGCTATGGCGGCGGTTATTATGATACGTATTTTGAAAAATATGGGGGATATGGGAAAATCGGGCTGGCGTTTCAATCTCAGGTGCGGACAGCGCCGATTCCCGCGGAAAAAACAGATATCCCTTTGGATGATATCGTAACAGAAAACGGATGGATGGGAGGAAGGAAACATGAGTAATCTGGTGGAAATGGGAAAAAAAGCAAAAGCTGCGGCGGTGGTGCTGGCTACACTGTCTACGCCCAGAAAAAATAAAGCATTGCTGGCCTCTGCCGATGCCCTGCTGGCAGCAAAGGAAGAAATTTTGGCGGCAAACAAAGCGGATGTGGATGCGGCATTGGAAAATGGCATCAAAGGTGCTTTTATCGATAGACTGACCCTGACAGAAGCCCGTCTGGCGGATATGGCCGATGGGCTGCGGCAGGTGGCAAAACTGGATGACCCCGTGGGCGAAGTGCTTTCCATGAAGACGCTGGACAATGGCTTAGTAGTAGGGCAGAAGCGGGTGCCTATGGGCGTCATTGGTATCATTTTTGAAGCCCGTCCCAATGTGACGGCAGATGCCTTTGGTCTGTGCCTGAAAGCGGGCAGTGCAGTTATCCTGCGTGGTGGCAAAGAAGCCTTCTGTACCAATCAGGCTACCATCAAAGCCCTGCGTTCCGCTCTGGCGGCGGAAGGGCTGCCGGAGGACTGTGTGCAGATGGTGCCCGATACTTCCAGAGAAACAGCCAATGAAATGATGCGCTTGAATGGATATTTGGATGTATTGATCCCCCGTGGCGGTGCAGGTCTCATCAACAGTGTGGTGCAGAACAGTACCGTTCCGGTCATCCAGACTGGTGTGGGCAACTGTCATGTTTATGTGGATGAAAGCGCAGATTTCGAAAAGGCCGCAAAAATCGTGATCAATGCAAAAACCCAGCGCCCCGGTGTTTGCAATGCCTGCGAAAGCCTGTTGGTGCATGAAAAGATCGCAGAAGCCTTTCTGCCTGAAATTGGTAAAGCACTGCAGGAAAAGAAGGTGGAGATTCGCGGCGATGAAGCCACACAAAAGCTGGTGGATGGTTCCGTGGCGGCAACAGAAGAAGACTGGGCCACAGAATATGCCGACTACATCATTTCCGCCAGAGTGGTAAAAGATATCGATGAAGCCATCGAACATATCAGAAAATACTCTACAGGCCATTCCGAAGCCATTGTCACAGAAAATTATACCAATGCCCAGCGTTTCCTGAACGAAGTGGACGCGGCGGCGGTTTATGTCAATGCTTCTACCAGATTTACAGACGGCGGTCAGTTCGGCTTTGGTGCGGAAATCGGCATCAGCACCCAGAAGCTCCACGCCCGTGGGCCTATGGGTCTGAAGGAATTGACAACAACGAAATATATCATTTACGGTGACGGTCAGATCAGAGAATAAGCAGGAGGGAAGGCCCATGCAGGATACCCGTTATATGGATGCGTGGATACACGTGCCCCTTTGTAAAAAAGGCGATAAGCTATATCATTATACAACGGCAGAGGGCGTACGGGGCATTGTAGAAAATCGTGAATTTTTGGCAACGAAAAGTGATTTCCTCAACGATAAGCTGGAATTTCAGTATGCGGTGGAGGTCATGGAACGGCTGACAGAAAAATATATCGTCAATCAAGAACTGCGGGAGCGTTTCTTTTCCAAGCTGAAAAAAGAGATCGACCGTTTGGGGGTCATCACGCCCATCTGCGAAGGAAATGGGGATTGCGAGATGGGTGAAATGAGTTTTTATGTGGTCGCTTTTTCCAAATTGCAGAACAATGCTCTTCTTTGGGCGGAATTTACGGATTTTCGGGGATATTGTCTGGAATTTGATTATGAAAAGATCGTGGAAGGCTTTCAAAATCGAGTTTTTCTCCACGGTACGGTCATTTATGATGAAGAAGAGCAGATGAATGGATTGCTGGAATCTCTGCTTTCCTGTATCCGCAATCTGATCGAGGAGGGGGCACAGGATCTGGAAGGCTTTTTTGAAGAAGAAGCAGACCCTTCCGAGGAATCCCTGGATAAGCTAGTGTCGGAGATGTCCGTGGTTTGCTCTGTCTATGCCATGTTTTTTAAGAAAAGCTTTTTTGAAGGGGAACAGGAATACCGCTTTATCTTCCCACCCCTGATCAACAGTATTGGTACGGATAAGCCGAATTTTCGCCTGCTGGATCAGATCTTCCTGCCCTATATCATGGTGGAATTTGAGGGAGGAAAAGAAAATGTCCCTCTGGAAAGCGTCATGGTGGGGGCGAAAAACAACAGCGATATCGCCGTGCGCGGCATGCGCTATTTCCTGAAGACTCAGGGCATTGATATCCCTGTGCTCCTTTCTGATATCCCTTTGCGTTATTAAAAAAGAAGAGCCTGTTTCGGCAACTGAAAAGTGCCGAGCAGGCTTTTTATATGGATTTGACTAATTTAGATGGTTCAGGTACAATACTATCATATGGCATTTTGAAATTTTACCTTGGAAAGGATTTGTGTATATGAACAATATGTTATTTGTACTTCTGCTGGGCATTCCCGGTATCCTTGTGGCAACTACCGTCCATGAATTTACAAGGGCTTTGCTTTCTACCATTTTTGGGGACAACTATCCCAAAAGCCAGGGAAGGCTGACCCTGAACCCCGTCAAGCATTTTGAACCCATCGGTTTTCTGATGATGTATTTTAGCGGCGGCTTTGGCTGGGGCAAGCCTGTGGAGACCAGTGCCCTGTATTATAAAAACAGAAAAAGAGATACGCTGTTGGTGGCGATTCTCCCTTCTGTGGTGAATCTGGTTTTGGGGATCGTTTTCCTGGGGGTGTATCAGTCGTTGAAAAGAAGCGGTGCCAATTATTATTTGGTGGCACTGCTCAATTATATGGCTTATTACAATGTGGGTCTGGCGGTATATAATATCCTGCCTGTGGCACCTATGGACTGTGTAAAGGTGCTGGCGGTGCTGATGCCTGCCAACCAGTATTTCAAATACATGCAGAATGAAAAGCTGATCCAGATGATCTTTCTGTTCCTGTTGTTCTTTGGTTTGATCACAGGATTCATGAACAATATCACCTATGGTGTGATGTCTTTGTTTGGCGGCATTTTCGGGTTGATTTAAGGAAGGAAAAGAGATGGATACGATCAATATCAGGCTGGATGCCTTCGAAGGCCCTTTGGATTTATTGTATCACCTGATCGAAAAAAATGAGATCGATATTTATGATATTCCCATTGCATCCCTGACGGAGCAGTATCTTGCCTTTTTGGATGCGGCGGAGGATCGGGATATGGATGGCATGAGCGAATTTCTTCTCATGGCGGCAACTTTGCTGGAAATTAAAAGCAAGATGCTTCTGCCTGCGCCCAAAAATGAGGAAGAGGAAGGCCCTGACCCTCGTGAAGAACTGGTGCAGAGATTGTTGGAATATAAAAAGATCAAGGATGTGACCGATACCCTCAAGGAACGGGAAGAGGAAGCGGCATTGGTCTTTTATAAGGAAGCCGATGCTTCTGTGGCGAAGCTGAAGGAACAGCCCCCGCAGGAATTGGAGGATTTATTGCAGGGCATCACTATGGATGACCTGTATCAGGCTTTTCAGCAGGTGATGGCACGAAAGGAAACGAAGGTGGATAAAGTCCGCAGTTCCTTCCGTTCTGTGCAGAAAGACTTGTTCACGGTGGGGGAAAAGATGGAATATATCCGAGACCTGCTGATTTTGCGTCCCCATGGGAAAACAGCCTTCCATACCATTTTCCGGGAAAATGCCGGGAAGATGGAAAAGGTCGTGACGTTTTTGGCTTTGTTGGAACTCATCAAGCAGAAGGAAGTGCAGATCACCCAGGAGAGAAACTTCGGAGAGATCCTTATCAGCAAATACAGCGAAGGAGGAACAGAATGAGATTATCAGAACTGGAAGCAGTAGTGGAATCCCTGCTGTTCATCGCTGGGGATGCGGTGCCGCTGACATCCATTGCCCAGACCATCGAATTGGATAAAGCCACGGCTAAGGCAGTCGTCCTTGCTCTGGCGGATAAATATGAAAAGGAAAAAAGGGGCCTGCGTATTGTGGAGATCGAAGGCTCCTACCAGATGTGTACGGCGGCGGAATGTTTCGAATATATCCGCAATATGTACAAAAGCCCCCAGAGACAGGGGTTGACCCAGTCTCTGCTGGAAACGCTGGCCATCGTTGCCTATAAACAGCCCATCACCCGTGCCCAGATCGAAGAGATCCGAGGGGTCAGCTCCGACCATGCTGTGGCAAAGCTGGTGGAAAAGCGGCTCATCTGCGAAGTGGGCAGAGGGGATACCCCTGGCAGACCTGTTTTGTTTGGGACGAGTAATGAATTTCTGCGGTATTTTGGCTTTAAGAGCATCGGCGAGCTGCCCCCTCTGGAAGAGGAGCGGGATGAAGAGAACGGCGATGAATTGACCGTATAAGTACATAACCAAAACAAAAAATGAATAGAAATAGCAGGAGGAGGGATGCCTATGAAGCGGATAACCTTGTTACTCCTGCTTTTTTTATTGTCTGCAACACCTGTTTTTGCCAAAGAGCCAAACGTTGCTGCCCAAGGGGCTGCTTTGATCGATGGGAAAACAGGACGGCTCTTGTGGGAGAAAAACGGCGAAAAACCTTTTGCCATGGCAAGCACCACAAAAATCATGACAGCCATATTGGTCTTAGAGAATGCAGATTTAGAGGACACTGTCACCATCAGTAAAAATGCGGCGCATCAGCCGGAGGTACATATGGATCTGAAAGAAGGCGAGCAATGGAAGGTGGGCGATTTGCTTTCTGCTATGATGCTGCGTTCCTATAATGATGCGGCGGTGGCGTTGGCGGAACATGTTTCGGGAAGTGTGGAGCAATTCTGCACCGAAATGACGAGGAAAGCGGAAGAAATCGGGGCAAAGGATACGGTTTTTGGTTCGCCCAATGGTCTGGACAGCCATTTGACCGATGCACAGCACCATTCCACAGCCTACGATATGTCTTTGATCGCAGCATACGCTCTGGAAAATGAGACCTTTCGGGAAATCATTGCCCAACCGGAGATTTCTGTGGCAGATATAGAAGGGAAGCATATCTGCAATGCCACTAATGCAGACCGTTTTTTGAAGGAATACAGCGGCGCATTGGGCATAAAAACAGGCTATACCAACAAGGCAGGCCATTGCTTTGTGGGGGCGGCGGAGCGGGAGGATGTCCTGTTGATTTCCACAGTCCTTGGCAGCGGCTGGGGGACAGGGGGCAAAGAGAAAAAATGGACGGATACGAAAGCCCTGATGGAGTATGGCTTTGATACCTTCCATCCCTATGAAGCAGTGCCAAAAGGGACTGTTTTGGGGGAAGTAAAGCTCATCGATTCTCCTATGGAACAGGTGGAGACTGTTTTGGAAGAGGGGTATACGGCTTTGTTTTCGGAGGAGGAAATAGAAAATCTGCGGTTGGAAACAGATTTGCCAAAAGAAGTGCAAGCCCCTGTGGAAAAAGGCGAGAGGCTGGGAAAAGCCACTCTCTGGCTGGGGGAAGAAAAACTGGCGGAAATCGACCTTTTGGCGGAGGAAGGAGCCCCTACCTTTACCCTAATGGAAAGGCTGTACCGATTGGCGGAAAACTGGCTGACTTGGAGAAAGTTTTGACTTTCCCCGTATCCTCGGGTATACTGTTCTCAACAAATACTTTTGAGAGAACGGAGATTTCTATATATGGAAGAAAGATTGCAGAAATACCTGGCAGAAGCCGGCGTGGCATCCCGCAGAAAGGCAGAAGAACTGATCGCCCAGGGAAAAGTAAAGGTAAATGGAAAGGTAGTCACAGAAATGGGTATGAAGATTGACCCTGCCAAGGATGAAGTGACTTACTTGGATAAAAAAGTGACGACAAAAGATACAAAAATGGTCTACATCATGCTGTATAAGCCCGAAGGCTATGTGACAACAGCAAAGGAACAGTTTGGCAGACCTGCGGTAATGGATCTGGTAAAGGGCGTTAAGGAGCGTATTTTCCCCGTAGGCCGGTTGGATTATGATACTTCCGGTCTGCTGCTGCTGACCAACGATGGTGACCTGACCTATAAGCTGACCCATCCCAAGCATGATGTGGATAAGACCTATATTGCAAAGCTGTATGGTATCCCCGATGAAGGTGCCCTGCAGAAATTCCGCAGAGGTGTGGTGATCGACGGCAAGCGGACAAAGCCTGCTAAAATTCAGATCATCGATAAGGATAAGGATGGTCGCTTCTGCACAGCGGAGATCATCATCCACGAAGGCAGAAACAGACAGGTGCGTAAGATGTGCGAAGCCATCAAGCATCCCGTGGCACAGTTGAAGCGTGTGGCCACAGGCGACCTGAAGTTGGGCGATTTGCAAAAAGGCAAATACCGCCATCTGACAGAAAAGGAAATCAAATACCTGAAGAAGCTGTAAGGAAGATAGAGAAAGACCCCTGTGAGGGTCTTTTTTCTTGTTGAAAGCTTGCTTCAGATAACGTATAATAAATAGTTAGGAAAAAGTAGATGGAATGGAGGAAAAAACCTCATGGAACAGAAAAGAACAAGATTTTACCTGATCCGTCACGGGGAGACGGATTGGAACAAAGGCGGCCGTTATCAGGGCTGCACGAATATACAGTTGAACGACGCAGGCAGAGAACAGGCCCGCCTTCTGGGGGAACGCTTCAAATATCTGCCTTTGGATGTGGTGTATGTTTCACCGCTGGACAGAGCCGTGGCAACGGCAGAGCCTTTGGCGGCTGCCCATGGTCTGACACCTATCAAGGATGCCCATTTTAGAGAGATCAACTTTGGCGAATGGGAAGGACATACCATTGCGGAGCTGTCCGAAAAATTCGGCAAAGCGTATACAGATTTCTTTGCCAACCCCTTCGACCATCCCGTTCCCGGGGAAGGTTCCTTCCTGAATGCCATGGATCGTGCTATCGAAGGTTTCAATGCCTTGGCGGAAAAGCATAAAGGGCAGAATGTTGCCATTGTTTCCCACGGGGGCTTGCTGCGTGTCATGCTGGTAGGGTTGTTGGAAATGGGCGATGCTTTCTATCGGAAAACTTGGATGACCAATACGTCCATCACTATGCTGGATGTGATGGAAGATGGCAGAAAACTGCTGATGACGCTGAATGATAAAGCCCACCTGGAAATGGCAGAGGTATTCAAGAAGGGTGAATGATATGAAAAAGAAGATCATCGTGGTAGGCGCAGGGGCGGCAGGGCTGATGGCAGCAGGCCGTGCGGCGGAAAAGGGCCACGAAGTCCATTTATATGAAAAAAACAACAGAATCGGAAAAAAGATCCTCATTACAGGGAAGGGACGCTGCAATGTGACCAACGACAGCGATGTGGAAGGCCTGCTGGATAATATTCCCGGCAATCCCTATTTCCTGTATAGTGCCTTTTATCAGCTGGACAGCTTTCAGCTGCAGGAATTTTTTAAAAATCTGGGGCTGGAGTTGAAGGTAGAACGGGGCAAACGGGTTTTCCCTGTTTCCGACCGTTCTCTGGATGTGGTTCTGGCTTTGGAAAAATATCTGAAGAAAAATAAAGTGAAGCTCCATCTGGAAAGCCCTGTGGACAGTATCCTTATTGAAGAGGGGAAAGCGGCTGGCATCCGTCTGAAAAATGGGAAAGAAGAAAAAGCCGATGGCGTTATCGTTTGTACAGGGGGTCTTTCCTATCCTGGGACAGGCTCTACCGGTGATGGCTATCGTTTTGCCAAGGCGGCAGGCCATCATGTGACGAAGCTGTATCCTTCTTTGGTGCCCTTAAAAACGGCGGAGGACTGGTGCCATGAGCTGATGGGCTTAAGCTTGAGGAATATTGAAATCACAATCAAAAATAATAAGGGCAAAAAGGTCTACAGTGATTTTGGGGAAATGCTGTTTACCCATTTCGGCGTTTCCGGCCCTGTCATTTTGAGTGCCAGCAGACATATCATCCTGACCATTGAGGAGGGCTACAAACTTTATATCGATTTGAAGCCTGCTATGGATGAAAAGAAGCTGGATACAAGATTGTTGAGAGATTTTGAAAAATACGCAAATAAGGATTTTGCCAATGCGCTGGATGATCTGCTTCCCCAGAAGCTGATCCCTGTTATCATCCAGTTGGCGGAGATCGACCCCCGAAAGAAGGTCAACAGCATCACCAAGGAAGAAAGAAAACGTCTTTGCACCCTGCTGAAAGCCCTGCCTCTGACGATCACAGGCACAACAGGCTACAATGAAGCAGTGGTGACCTGCGGCGGCATCAATGTAGATGAGATCGACCCTTCCACCATGGAAAGCAGATTTGTGAAGCATCTGCATTTCGCAGGGGAGGTTTTAGACGTAGACGCCTATACAGGGGGCTTCAATCTGCAGATCGCCTTTTCCACAGGCTATGTGGCGGGCGAAAGCATCTGTCAGGCATAAGGAGGAAATAAAAATGAAACGATTTGCCATTGCGGTGGACGGGCCTGCAGGCTCCGGCAAAAGCACCGTTGCAAAAATGGTTGCCAGAAAGCTTGGCATTATTTATGTTGATACAGGGGCGATGTATCGTACCGTTGCCCTGCACTGTACGCAGGAAAATATCCCTTTGGAGGAGGAAGCAGCCGTTGTGGCAGCTTTGGATGGGCTCAATATGCGTATCCAGCCCGATACGGAGGGACAGCGTATTTTCCTGAATGAGGAGGATGTGACAGCAAAGATCAGAACAGCGGAGATTGGCAAAGGCGCTTCCGTTGTTGCTGCATATCAGAATGTCAGAGAACGGATGGTAGAACTGCAGCAGGAAATGGCTCAGGAACAGTCTGTCATTATGGACGGCAGAGACATTGGGACTGTGGTACTGCCCCATGCAGAAGTGAAAATCTATCTGGATGCTGATGCAGGCGAAAGAGCCCGCCGCCGTGTGGGTGAGCTGGAAGCCAAGGGCGAAACAGCAGATTTCGAGGAGATCAAAAAAATGATCATCCAGAGGGACTATAACGATATGCACAGAGAACACAGTCCTCTGAAAAAAGCAGAGGATGCTATCAGCCTGGATTCTACAGGCATGAGTATCGAGGAAGTGCTGCAGGCGATTCTGGATATTACAGCGGAAAGGGTGAAAGAAAAATGAAGGGTGAATCTTGGTTTTGCAGACTGGCAGTAAGACTGGTAAGAATTTGGTTTGCCATCATGTTTAAAGTTGAGGTGACCGGCAAGGAAAATGTGCCGGATGATGGGAATGCCATCATCTGCTGTAACCATTACAGCAATTACGACCCCTTTGCTGCGGCGATTTATTTAGATAGACTGCCCCATTATATCGGTAAAAAGGAACTGTTCAAATATAAGATCGTGGCATGGGCGCTGAATGAATGTGGGGTATTCCCCATCGACAGAAAGGCTTCTATGGATATGAAGGCTGTAAAAACAGCTTTAAAAGTGCTGAAAGAAGGCAAGATCCTGGGTATCTTTGCGGAAGGCAAGCGTGTCAAAGAAGGGGAGGAAGTAGATGCCAAGGGCGGCGTGGCTTTGTTTGCTATGAAGGGGAATGCCCCTGTCATCCCCTGTGCCATCAGCGGCAAATACAAATTCCGTCATAAAATTACGGTTCATTATGGCGAACCCCTGACACTGGATGAATTCCGCAGTCAGAAACTGACAACAGAAGTGATGGGCCAGATTACTGAAGTGATCATGGGCAGAGTAGAAGAAATGAAGGTGAAAGCATGAGCAATGTGAAACTGGCGGAATCCGCAGGGTTTTGCTTTGGTGTAAAGCGTGCCATCGAAATGGCTTACGCGGAGATCGAAAAAAACAACGGTGAGCCTTTATATTCCTATGGCCCGCTGATCCACAATAAAGAAGTGACAAACGATTTGGATGCGAAAGGTCTGCACATCATCGAATCTTTGGATGGCATCGAGGAAGGCACCGTTGTCATCCGTTCCCATGGTGTTGGCAAATTTTTGTACGATGCTCTGGCAGAAAAGGGCATGAAAATGGTGGATGGGACCTGCCCTTTCGTAAAAAAAATACATAACATCGTAAAAGAGGCTTGGGAAAACGGCAAAAGCGTCATCATCGCCGGGGATGGCAACCATCCCGAAGTCATGGGGATCAATGGCTGGTGCGGCAACAGTGCAGTCATTCTGGAAAGCCCCGAAGCAGCGGCGGCGGCAGACCTGCCTGCAGACAAGGAATATGCAGTTGTGGTGCAGACCACCTTCCGTCAGAGTAAATTTGACGAAATGCTGGATATTTTAAAGGGAAAGGGATTGTCTCTGGATATTTCCCAGACCATTTGCTCCGCAACAGAAAAGAGACAGAAGGAAGCCGTTCAGTTGTCCCAGAGTGTGGACAAAATGATCGTGATCGGCGACAAAAAAAGCTCCAATACGCAAAAATTGGTGGAGATATGCAAAAAAAATTGCAAGAATACCGTTCATATTGAAACAATTTGCGATTTGGTGTTGAAAACTTTTTCGAAGGATGATAAAATAGGTATAACTGCAGGTGCGTCCACACCGCCTGCAATAATTAAGGAGGTAGTAGTTACTATGAGCGAATTTGAAAATGCACAGAATTTAGGAGAGGAAATAAGCTTTGAGCAGATGTTGGAAGAATCTCTCGTTACACTGCATACTGGCGATGTTGTAAAAGGCACAGTTATCCAGGTAGTTGGCGAAGAAGTTTCCGTTAATCTGGGTTTCAAATCTGACGGTGTTATCCCCAGAGGCGAATTCAGCAGAGATACAACAGTAGTTCCCAGCAAAGTAGTTCAGCCCGGCGATGAAATCGAAGTTTTCGTTGTTCGTGTTAACGATGGCGACGGCAACGTTCTGCTGTCCAGAAAACGTATCGAAGAACAGAAGGGCATGGAAGATATCGAAAAGGCTTTCAACGAAAAAACAGTTGTTACAGGTACAGTAACAGACGTTGTAAAAGGCGGCCTGATCGCAGTTGTAAATGGCGTAAGAGTATTCATCCCCTCTTCCCAGGTTTCCAATAGATTCATCGAAGACCTGAGCGTATTCAAAGGTCAGGAACTGGAATTCAACATCATCGAAATGGACAGAGTAAAACGTCGTATCATCGGCGGCAGAAAAGCTCTGGTTGAACAGGAAATCGCAGCTAAGAGAGCAGCTCTGTTCGAAACAATCGAAGTTGGCTCCAAGATCGCTGGTACAGTATCCAGACTGACAGACTTCGGTGCTTTCGTTGATCTGGGCGGCGTAGACGGTCTGATCCACATCTCTGAAATGAGCTGGGGCAGAATCTCTAACCCCAGAGAAGTGCTGAAAGAAGGCCAGGCAGTTGAAGTATTCGTTCTGGATGTAGACAAAGAAAAAGGCAAAATCAGCCTGTCCCTGAAAGATGCGAACATGAACCCTTGGAAACTGGCAGCAGATAAATATGCAGTTGGTTCCATCGTAGAAGGTAAAGTTGTTCGTATGGTACCTTTCGGTGCTTTCGTTGAACTGGAACCCGGCGTAGATGGTCTGGTACACATCTCTCAGATCGCTAACAAACACGTTGTAAAACCCGAAGATGAACTGAAGGTTGGCGAAATCATCAACGTGAAGGTTCTGGAAGTAAATTCCGAACAGAAAAAGATCAGCCTCTCCAAGAGACAGGCAGACGCTCCTGTGGAAGAAGCTCCTGCAGAAGAAGCTCCCGCAGCAGAATAATCCCGTGTGTAAAAGCTCCCATTGTGGCGTGACCATGGTGGGAGTTTTTTCATTTTCATCTTTTAGACAGCATATAAAAAATTTTTTATAGACATTTTGCGCGAAATGCAATGAAAAATTTTCATGCGGAAAAGAAAAGCCTTAGAAATAGGACTTTTCTATTTTTTAAAAGAAAAAGTAAGGGTTTTATTGCATTTTCTATATATGCAGGTTTTGAATAATATTAAAAAATTTCATAAAAAAGCCTGATTTATAGAAAAACCATTAGAAAATAATAAAAAAACTGACATTGTTATGCAAGTGATTTTATGTTATACTTTTTAAGTAGTTTAGTGGGATAGAGGAGGAAAGTGCATGGAAAAACGTGAAATTTTCCGTTTTATCGACCATACATTGCTGAAACAGGAGGCTGTCTGGGAACAGATCCGTGAAATATGTCTGCAGGGTATGGAATGTGAAACTGCTTCCGTATGTATCCCGCCTTCTTTTGTGAAGCAGGCAGCTGATTTTGTGGAAGGAAAACTGCCCATCTGCACAGTCATTGGTTTTCCGAATGGATACCAGACTACAGCGGTAAAAGCTTTTGAAGCGGCTGAAGCTGTGAAGAATGGTGCGGCTGAGATCGATATGGTCATCAATATCGGCTGGGCAAAGGCAAAACGGTATGACGATATCCTGCAGGAGATCAATACAGTCAAGGATGCCTGCGGCGGGAAGCTGCTGAAGGTCATCATTGAAACCTGCCTTCTGACAGAAGAAGAAAAAATCGCCCTTTGCGATGTGGTGAGCCGCTCTAAGGCGGAATTCATCAAAACCAGCACAGGCTTTGCCGGCGGCGGAGCAACGCTGGAAGGTATCCGGCTGTTCAAAAAATATGTGACAGGGGATACGAAGATTAAAGCCGCAGGCGGCATCAGATCTGTTGCCGATGCGGAAGCTTTCCTGGCAGCAGGTGCGGATCGGCTGGGGACCAGCTCTCTTCTTGCGATGCTGAAGCAGGAGATCGGGAAATAAGCCCATAAATATGCAGAAGATAAATTCAATGCATATTTCATAAAAATAACCTGAAATGGGAAAAACAAAAAGGAGGAGTTTAAAATGAGTTTATTCAAGAAATTTGCAGCAATGACACTGGCACTGACAATGGCATTCAGCTTTGCAGCATGTGGTGGTTCCCAGGAGGCACCCGCTGATGATGCAGCAGCAGAAGGCAAAACTTACATCATTGCTACAGACACAACATTTGCACCTTTCGAATTCCAGAACGAAGCTGGCGAATATGTAGGTATCGATATGGACCTGCTGGCAGCTATCGCAGAAGATCAGGGCTTCCAGTATGAACTGCAGTATCTGGGCTTCGACGCAGCTGTACAGGCTCTGGAATCTGGTCAGGCTGACGGCGTTATCGCTGGTATGTCTATCACAGAAGAAAGACAGCAGAAATTCGATTTCTCTGAAGCTTACTTCGACAGCGGCGTTGTAATGGGTATCGCAGCAGACAACGAAGAAATCAAATCCTATGAAGACCTGGCTGGCAAAAAGGTTGCAGTAAAGAGAGGTACAGAAGGTATGGACTTTGCTGAATCCATCAAAGATCAGTATGGTTTTGAAACAGTAGTATTCGATACTTCCGATGCAATGTGCATGGATGTTAAGGTTGGCAACAGCGTAGCTTGCTTCGAAGATTACCCTGTAATGGGTTACGGTATCGTACAGGGCAACGGCCTGAAAATGGTAACAGAAAAAGAACAGGGCAGCTCTTACGGTTTCGCAGTTGGCAAAGAACAGAATGCAGAACTGCTGGAAATGTTCAACACAGGTCTTGCTAACCTGAAAGAAAGCGGCAAATATCAGGAAATTCTGGATACATACATCCAGGAATAATTCCTTAAGGAGTAGTGCCTCATGAGTAGTTTTTTTGAGTATGTAGGACGGTGTATGCCTCAGCTTTTGACAGGCTTGAGTCTTACACTGCAAATGACAATTCTTTCTTTGATTTTGGCAGTTGTGATCGGTATGATCGCGTGTCTGTTCAGCATCTCCAAGGCAAAGCCCCTGAACTGGATCTCCGGTATCTACCTGAGCATCATTCGTGGGACACCTCTGATGGTACAGGCATTCTTTATCTACTTTGGTATCACAGGTGCCTTGGGTATCAGAATCACATCCTTCAAGGCGGCTATTATCGTTCTGTGCCTGAATGCCGGCGCGTATCTGTCTGAAATCTTCAGAAGCGGTATCGCAGCGGTAAACAAAGGCCAGATGGAAGCTGCAAGAAGCTTGGGTCTGCCTTATAGCGTAGCGATGAGAAAGATCATCCTGCCTCAGGCTATCCGTATCGTTATTCCTTCCGTTCTGAACCAGTTCATCATCACACTGAAGGATACTTCTATCCTTTCCGTTATCGGCTGTGGTGAGCTGATGCGTCAGGGCCAGTTGATCGTAGCGAGAAACTATGAAAGCTTTAAAACATACGCCATCGTTGCAGTCATGTATTACGTTGTGGTAGTTGTTTTGACAAAGATTTTCCAACTGGTTGAAAGGAGGCTGGCAAACAAATGATCAAGGTAAAAGTTGAACAATTGAAAAAAAGCTTTGGCAGCCTGGAAGTATTAAAGGGTATCGACTTGGAAGTCAAAGAAGGGGAAGTAGTTTGTCTGATTGGTCCTTCCGGTTCCGGCAAGTCTACATTTCTGCGCTGCCTGAATCGTCTGGAAGAAACGACTGCAGGCACTGTAATTGTCGATGATAATGATATCACCGATCCAAAATGCAATATCAACAAGGTTAGGGAGAACATCGGCATGGTGTTCCAGCAGTTCAATCTGTTCCCTCATCTGAATGTTTTGGAAAATATCATGCTGGCACCTGTGGACAGAAAGAAAATGTCCAAGGAAGAAGCAAAGCAGACTGCTGAACGCCTGCTGGCAACAGTAGGCCTGGCGGAAAAGGCAGCTGAATATCCGGCGAATCTTTCCGGCGGTCAGCAGCAGCGTGTTGCCATTGCCCGTGCATTGGCGATGAAACCCGATATCATGCTGTTCGATGAACCCACATCTGCGCTGGACCCTGAAATGGTAGGCGAAGTTTTGGAAGTAATGAAACAGCTGGCGAGAGATGGTATGACTATGATCGTGGTAACCCATGAAATGGGCTTCGCAAGAGAAGTAGCAGACCGTGTCATCTTTATGGATGGCGGTTACATCGTGGAACAGGGCACACCGGCAGAGGTGTTCGGCAACCCTCAGAATAAGAGAACACAGGATTTCCTGAATAAAGTTCTTTGATCTCAAAAAAAGAAACGGCAGAATCGAAAGATTTTGCCGTTTTTTGTATGCATTTTTTAGCAGCGCCAAAAGATGTTTTTCTGAAAGGCTTTCTGGACAAATGAACAAAAAAATGGTACTCTAAAAAATACATAAAAACAAAAGAAAAGAGGAAAGAACATGATTGCAGTGATTGTAAATACCCTGACGGTACTGATCGGCAGTGCCATTGGCTTGATATTGAAAAAGGGCATCCCCGAACGGATCACAGATACTCTGATGAAGGGGATCGGTCTGTGTACCCTCTATATCGGCTGGAGTGGTACCCTGAAAGGGGAAAATACCCTGGTACTGATCCTTTCTATGGCCATTGGTGTTGTCATCGGGGAAGGTCTGGACTTGGATGATAAATTGAATCGCTTTGCTGCAGGTGTGGAAAACCGCTTCAAAAAAGGAGGCAATCAAATATCTTTGGCAGAAGGCTTTGTGACAGCATCTCTGCTGTTCTGCGTGGGGGCAATGACCATCGTTGGTTCCCTGCAGGCCGGTCTTTCCGGGGATTATGAAATGCTGTATACCAAATCTGTACTGGATCTGATCTCTTCCATGGTATTTGCCTCTTCTTTGGGCATCGGTGTTATGCTGGCAGGGGGCTTTGTTCTGGTTTTTCAGGGGGCTATCGTTTTGTTGGCTCAGTTTGTGGCACCATTCCTGACGGATGCAGTCATTGCAGAAATGGTCTGCTCCGGTTCTCTCATTATTTTTGCTTTGGGGCTGAATATCGTAGGCATCACAAAGCTGAAGGTGCTGAATTTCCTGCCTGCCATTTTCCTGCCTATTGTGCTTTGCCCTGTGTTAAATTTAGTCATGTAAAAAAAGAGTCCGATTGGACTCTTTTTGCTATTCGATGAAAAACTGCTGGGGCATAGGCTGGCTGGCAAAAAGCAGCGGTGCCAAGCTATAGGCGTAGCTGCCGGCATGGTTGAAAGTCACCAGATCGCCGATATTCCCTTTTTTGACGGTAACATCCTTTGCCATGATATCTGCACCGGAGCAAAGATGCCCGGCGATATCCACTATTTCTGTATCGTTGCTTTCGGAAAGAACGTTGATATCGTAGCTGTCGTTTTCTGTAGCAAAAGGCTCATAGGAGGCACCGATGTGGTCGGGATGAAAAGGAAGCAGCATCTGCCGCAGGACGGGCTTGAAAAAGCCGTTGGCACCATTTTTGACGATATAGTAAGTTTTGCCGTGTGAATGTTTGATGTCGATGATCTCTGTTACATAGGTACCACAGTCGCAGGCAAGGAAACGCCCGCTTTCCAGCAGAAGCTTTGCGGAAAGGTCGTCTTTGTGTTTGTCGATGGAGCAGGAAACCGTTTTTCGCAGCTTTTGGTAATCCAAAGGAGATTGCTTTGCTTTATCATAGACCATGCCAACACCGCCGCCGAAGTTGATGTAGTCCAGTTTTGTATGAAGAAATTTCTGCAATTTCACTGCCAAGTCCAGAACATTATTATAATACCGCCCCAGCTGTTCTGTGTCCAGAACCTGAGAGCGGATATGGACATGAAGTCCGTCAATGGTCAGGTGAGGATATTTTTCTGCGAAATCTACTTTCCAAACAAGGCTTTCATCAATGCCGAATTTGGAAGGCATCTGTGGTGTGCCGTCCATGGTAAAATCAGGATGGATTCGTAAGCCTGCTGTCAGTTTCAGACTGCGTTCAGCGGCTGCTTTCTCCAGAAGAGAGAGGACATGGAAGCTGTCAGCGATGATGTGACATTTGCCCATGACATGAGAGAGATCTTCTCCGGTGGGGGCCGGGCAGGAATAATAGATATTTTCCGCAGGCATGCCTGCCTCTATAGCCAAATCTACTTCCTTTGCGGAGGCGGCGTCAGCACCGATGCCCAGAGAAGCCATCTTTTTCAATACAGGCAGAAAGGGATTGGCTTTGACAGAAAAGAGAAAACGGAATCCGGGAAAGGTTTCATGCAGGATAGATGCCTGTTCTGAAATGATTTTTCCGTCATAGATATAGAAAGGAGCAGGATGTTCTGCTCTGATTTTTTCAATAAAATGCATAATATTTCTCCTTTTGTGGTATAAATAGACAAACGTCTTTCCACCATTATATTCCATAGGGGGAAACCTTGCAAGGAGATGGGAATTTGCTGAAAAACCCTTGCAAATCCGGGGGGAAAGTGGTATAGTACTCTATAGTAAAGAAATAAGTTGTCGGCGAAAAGAGTGGGTAAACAAACCCGCTCTTTGTTGTTGTATAGGAGATTTTTGGAAAAAGAGGTGTAAAAATGGCGAAAGGAAGCAACACAGAAAGCAAAGTGCTGCCTCTTCTGGAACCCATCGTGGAAGCCAACGATCTGGAATTGGTAGATCTGGAATTCGTAAAAGAAGGCGTGAACTGGTACCTGCGTGTATATATCGACAAGGAAGGCGGCGTCAATATCGATGACTGCGAACTGGTAAGCCGTGCGCTGGAAGCCAAGCTGGATGAGGCTGACCCCATTGAGCAGGCATATATTTTGGAAGTAAGCTCTCCCGGTATCGACAGACCCTTGAAGAAAGAGGCTGATTTCGTAAAATATCAGGGTGAGATCATCGATGTGAAGCTGTATAAAACGCAGAACGGCAGCAAGCAGTATCAGGGCAAGCTGCTGGGGCTGGAAAACGGCGTGATTTCCATTGAGGAAGAAAACGGCAATGTAGTGACATTTGAACATAAAGATACAGCCAGCGTGAGACTGGCAGTGATCTTCTAATCAAAGGGAGGAATCTGGAAAATGGATAGTAAAGAATTTTTGGATGCATTGAATCTGGTTGCAAAGGAAAAGGGCATCGACAAAGAAGTGATTTTTGAAGCCATCGAAGCATCTTTGGTTTCCGCATGCAAGAAAAACTTCGGCACAAGCCAGAATATCAAAGTAATCATCGACAGAGAAACAGGCAACGTTGCCTGCTACGCACAGAAAACTGTGGCTGACCCTGTGGAAGACCCTCAGCTGGAGATCTCTATTGAAATGGCTCGCGTGCTGAACCCCAACTATGTAGTTGGTGACGTAGTAGACCTGGAAGTAACACCCAAGGATTTCGGCAGAATTTCTGCCCAGACAGCAAAACAGGTCGTTGTACAGAAATTCCGTGAAGCAGAAAGAGAAATCCTGTTCAACCAGTACATCACAAAAGAACGGGAAGTGGTAACAGCCATCGTCCAGAGAAAAGAACGCAGAAATGTGATCGTGCAGATGGGCAAGATCGATGCTGTTCTGGCTGCTAATGAACAGATCCCCGGTGAACAGTACAACTTCATGGATCGTGTGAAGGTATACGTTCTGGAAGTAAAACAGACAACAAAAGGTCCTCAGATCTTTGTTTCCAGAACACACCCCGAACTGGTTAAACGTCTCTTTGAACAGGAAGTGCCTGAAGTACACGATGGCACTGTAGAAATCAAGAGCATTGCCAGAGAAGCAGGCAGCAGAACAAAGATCGCAGTTTATTCCAAAAATGAAAACGTTGATGCACTGGGTGCCTGCGTAGGTCAGAATGGTTACAGAGTAAATGTGATCGTAAACGAACTGGGCGGCGAAAAGATCGACATCATCAACTGGAGCGAAGATCCTAAGGAATTTATCGCAGCAGCCCTGAGCCCTTCCAAGGTTCTGGAAGTTGTCCTGAACGAAGCAGAACAGAGCGCAAAGATCGTTGTGCCTGACCATCAGCTGTCCCTGGCCATCGGGAAAGAAGGCCAGAATGCAAGACTGTCTGCAAAACTGACAGGCTGGAGAATCGACATCAAGAGCGAAACACAGGCAAGAGAAACAAACTTCCTGGCAGAAGAACCTGCAGCAGAAGAAGCGGAAGAAGCTGTTGCGGAAGAAGCAGCAGAAGAAATGGACGCTCTGGAAGCAATCGATGCAATCGAAGCTGATCCCGAAACAGAAGCGTAAGAGGGAGGAGAGCGTATGAAGCAGAGAAAAGTACCTCTCAGAAAATGTACCGGTTGCCAGGAAATGAAAAATAAAAAAGAACTCATCCGTATCGTGAGAAATGACGAGGGCGAGTTTTCTTTGGACCGCACCGGCAAAAAGCCCGGCCGCGGCGCATATATTTGTCCCAATGGGGAATGCCTGGCGAAAGCCCAGAAATCCAAAGGGCTGGAACGCTCCTTCAAGGCTCCTGTGCCCAAGGAAGTGTATGAACAACTGCTGCAGGAACTGGAGGAAGAAACGAATGCATAAATTCCTTTCCCTTCTGGGGCTTTGCAAGCGGGCAGGCAAGCTGGCCGCAGGCGAAGTGGCAGCAGAACAGGCAGTACGCAAGAAGCAGGCGTATCTGCTGATCTTATCGGAAGATGCTTCTAAAAATACAAAAAAGAAATTTACAAATTCCGCAGCGTATTATGAATTGCCTTTGGTAGAGGCAGGGACGAAACAGGAATTGGGCAGAGCCATCGGCGCTGATATGCGCTCCATCATCGCGATCACCGAAGAAGGCTTTGCGAAAAAATTGAGACAGCTGGCGGAAGAGACCATAGAGAATAGAACGAAGGTCGGTGAAGATTGATCTTCGAGAAAGACGAGGTGTTGTGGAATGTCCAAAATTCGAATTTATGAACTGGCAAAGCAGCTGGGCGTTGCCAATAAAGATCTGATGGAAAAAATCAACAGCGTTGGTATCGAAGCAAAAAGCCACATGGCAATGCTGACAGAAGAAGAAGCCGCAAAGGTGACAGCACTGTATCAGCCTAAAAAAGAAGAACCCAAAAAAGAAGCGCCTAAGCAGGAAGCGCCTAAGAAAGACGCGCCTAAAAAGGAAGCGCCCAAGCAGAATGCCCCCAAACAGGAAGCACCCAAAAAAGATGCCCCCAAGCAGAATGCCCCCAAGCAGGAAGCCCCTAAAAAAGATAATAACCAGAAACAGGGTAGACCTGCACAGAAACAGGATAACAGAAACGATAACAGACAGGGCAAGCCTCAGCAGCAGAATGGCCCCAAACAGGGTGGTAATCAGCAGCAGGGCAAACCTCAGAATAAAGATAACAACAAAGGCAAAGATAAAAAGGGCAACAAAAACGGCAATAAAAACGGCCAGAAGGTAAGAGAAAACCCCATGGAACGCAGACGCCGTGAAATGGAAGAAGAAGCAGCGCTGATGGCAGAACTGGAAGCACTGGAAGCAGCAGAAAAAGCTGCAAACGCTGATCCTGAAATCAAATATATCCCCGAAAGCATCACCGTGAAGGATCTGGCAGAGGTTCTGGGCAAAAAAGGCTCCGACCTGGTAATGAACCTGATGAAAAAGGGCAAAATGCTGGCGATCAATGCTACACTGGATTTTGATACAGCTGCAACCATCGCAGAAGATTACAACGTGATTCTGGAACTGGAAGAAGAAAAGGATATCATGGAAGAAGCTTTCGGTACAGAGGAAGAAGAAGACGAATCCAAACTGGAAGAACGTCCTCCCGTTGTTGTTGTTATGGGGCACGTTGACCATGGTAAAACATCCCTGCTGGATGCCATCCGTCACAGCAACGTAACAAAAGGCGAAGCCGGCGGTATCACACAGCATATCGGTGCTTACACCGTACAGATCGACGGCAAACCCATCACTTTCCTGGATACACCCGGTCACGAAGCTTTCACAGCAATGCGTATGCGCGGCGCACAGATCACAGATATCGCCATCCTGGTCGTTGCTGCCGATGACGGTGTTATGCCTCAGACAGTAGAAGCCATCAACCATGCGAAAGCCGCAGGCGTTGAGATCATCGTTGCTATCAATAAAATGGATAAACCCTCTGCAAACCCTGACAGAGTAAAACAGGAACTGACAGAATATGATCTGCTGGCAGAAGACTGGGGCGGCACAACCGTATGCGTACCCGTTTCCGCTCATACCAAAGAAGGTATCGATAATCTGCTGGAAATGATCATCCTGACAGCAGAAATGAAAGAGCTGAAAGCAAACCCCAATAAAAAAGCAAGAGGTGCTATCATCGAAGCACAGCTGGATAAAGGCCGTGGCCCCGTTGCAACGGTATTGGTACAGAGCGGTACTCTGCGTGTCGGTGACCCTGTCGTTGCAGGCCCTGCTTATGGTAAGATCAGAGCTATGACAGATGATAAGGGCAGACGGGTTAAGGTTGCAGGCCCTTCTACACCTGTTGAGATTCTGGGTCTGTCCGAAGTGCCTTCCGCCGGTGACAGCTTCTATGTAGCGGCA
This sequence comes from [Eubacterium] saphenum, assembly GCA_004557645.1. Taxonomy (GTDB): domain Bacteria; phylum Bacillota; class Clostridia; order Lachnospirales; family Anaerotignaceae; genus Anaerotignum_A. Next base: position 34,204 of record SFGI01000003.1, read on the forward strand.
AACGATAAACAGGCAAGACAGCTGGCAGAAAGCGTTATTGCGAAAAACAGAGAAACACTGATCGGTCAGACACCCCAGAAAGTATCCCTGGATGACCTGTTCAACCAGATCCAGAGCGGTAATATGAAGGAACTGGGCATCGTCGTAAAAGCAGACGTACAGGGTTCCGTAGAAGCCGTTCGCCAGTCTCTGGAAAAATTGTCCAACGAAGAAGTACGTGTTCGTATCATCCACGGCGGTGTTGGTGCCATCACAGAAAGCGACGTTATGCTGGCTTCTGCATCCAATGCAATTATCATCGGCTTCAACGTTCGTCCCGAACCTGCTGCAAAAGCCTTCGCTGACGAAGAAAAAGTTGATGTTCGCCTGTACCGTGTCATCTACAACGCTATCGAAGATATTCAGGCTGCAATGAAGGGTATGCTGGATCCTGTATATGAAGAAAAAGTTCTGGGTCACGCAGAAGTTCGTCAGACCTTCAAAGCTTCCGGCGTTGGTACCATCGCAGGCAGCTATGTCAAAGACGGTAAAATCGTACGTAACTGCCAGGTTCGTATCGTTCGTGACGGTATCGTTGTTTACGAAGGCGATCTGGAAAGCCTGAGACGTTTCAAGGACGACGTAAAAGAAGTTGCGGCAGGCTATGAATGTGGTCTGGTATTCAAAAAATACAATGATATTAAGGAGGGCGACTGGGTAGAAGCCTTCACGATGGTAGAAGTACCTCGCTAATCCAACCGAATCAAGGTGAAAAGATATGAAAACAAACAATAGACTTTCCCGCATCAATGACGAGATCATGAAGGAACTGTCTCAGATCATCCGAGCAGAACTGAAAGACCCTCGTATTGGTGCGATGACAAGCGTCATCCGCGTGGAAACAACCCAGGATTTGAAATATTGCAAAGTTTTTGTTTCCGTACTGGGTGACGAAAAGGATAAAGAAAATGTGATGAAAGGGCTGAATAACGCAGGCGGCTTTATCCGTCGCCTGATCGCCCAGAGAATCAATCTGCGTTATACACCTGAGCTGAGATTCAAACTGGATGAATCCGCAGAATATGCCATCCACATGGATCAGCTCTTCAGCCAGATTTCCAAAGAACGAGAAGAGAGAGATGCTGAATGATGAAAGCAAATGACTCTTTTGAAAAGATCATGGAATGTATCCTGTCAGCGGAAACTATCACGCTGACAGGGCACATCAATCCTGACGGGGATGCCATCGGTGCCTGCCTGGCGCTGGGGGGAGCCTTGGAAAAGAGCGGCAAAAAAGTACAGGTCGTACTGGAAAAATACGCCGATAAATACCATCTGATCCCCAATGGGCATTTGGTTTGTGAAGCGGAAAAAGCAGAAGTGCCTGAACTCTTTATTGCCTTGGACTGCGGCGATGAAGACCGCCTTGGCGCTGCCGGGAAGATTTTCCAAAAAGCAGCCAAGAAGATTAATATCGACCACCATGGCAGTAATTCCTTTTTTGGGGAGTTGAATTATGTGGATGCCGATGCTTCTTCCACCAGTGAGATCATCTTCCGCCTGCTGAAAGACCGTCTGCCCATCACAGCAGCGGAGGCGGCAGGGCTCTATGCAGGGCTGATTTACGATACAGGCGGGTTCCGTCATTCCTCCACTTCCCCCGAAACCATGAAGATTGCCGGGGAATTGATGGGCTATGGGATTCCTTTTACAGAGATTTACAACAGATTTTTCGACAGCCGCAGCTTTTCCGAGCTGAAGATCATGGGAAAAGCATTGGACAATGCAGAACTTCTCTTTGGCGGTGATGTGGTCTGTTCCACCATTACCACGGCGGAGATCGAAGCATTGGGCGGCAGCAACAAGGAACTGGATGCTATCATCAATTACCTGAAAGGTGTATTGGGGGCAAAGGTGGCTTGTTTCTTCTATGAAAAGACGGAAACAGACGTAAAGGGCAGCTTCCGCGGCAATGACGGCTATGATGTCTGTGCCCTGGCGCAGAAATTTGGCGGCGGCGGTCATGTGAAGGCGGCAGGCTGCACCATTTCCGCACCCATTGCCGAAGCAAAAGCCATGGTATTGGCAGAAGTGGAAAAGATGCTGTAAGACCGTGGGGCTCTGCCCCACATCCCCGCAAGGGGCTCAGCCCCTTGACCCGAATTTGCAGAAACTGACGTTTCTGCGGAGAAAAGGGATTGGTTGGGCAAATTTCGTTTTTAAAGGAGGTACTGTTTTTGGACGGTATTTTTAATATATACAAGGAAAAGGGCTTTACCTCCCATGACGTGGTAGCGGTGGTGCGCCGTACCATCCACATGAAAAAGGTGGGCCATACAGGCACCCTGGACCCCGATGCGGAGGGCGTTCTGCCTGTCTGCGTGGGCAAGGCCACAAAGCTTTCCGATGTGATCATGGATGGCAGAAAAAGCTATCGTGCCATGCTGCGGCTGGGCATCACCACGACCACAGAGGATGCTTCCGGTGAAGTGCTGGAAACAAAGCCTGTGGATTTCAACGAAGAGAAGATTCGGGAAGTGGTGGCTTCCTTCATCGGGAAGTTGGAGCAGGTGCCACCCATGTATTCCGCGGTAAAGGTCAATGGGAAAAAGCTCTATGAACTGGCCAGAGAAGGGAAAGAAATTGAGCGGAAATCCCGCACCATCGAGGTGTATGATATCCGTATCCGTCAATTCCTGCCCCCCGACAGGGTGGAAATGGATGTAGACTGCTCTAAGGGGACTTACATCCGTACCCTGTGTGCTGATATTGGCAAAGCCTTGGGTTGCGGCGGCCACATGGAAGCGCTGCTGCGGACGGCAACAGGTGCATTTTCTCTGGAAAACTCTATCCGTCTTTCTGAACTGAAAGAACTGGCGGAGCAGGAACGGGCAGAAGAAGCCCTGCTGACCATGGAAGAAGCCCTGATGGATTTCCCTGTCATTAAAGTGGCGAAAAGCTCCACAAAGCTGCTTTATAACGGCGGGAAGATCTGGGAGAAATTTTTTGAACAAAAACCTACGTCCCTGCAGGTGGGCGAGATCGTCGTTGTATACGATTTTGAAAACAACCTGGTGGGGCTTTATGAGATAAAACAAGAAGAAGACTTTTTTATCAAACCATTCAAAATGTTGCGGTAAAAGCATTGTCAAGGGGCTGGATGAATCTGTGCGCTTGCGTACAGATTCAAACAGACATTTGACAATCTAACGACATGAGTAAGGCGTAGCCTTACGAATGACGTTAGCGACTGCGCAGCAGGCGGCTTTTGTACCGAAAAATAATATAAGGAGTAAAAAATGGAACATATCACTGACACGCGAATCGAGCAGGACCGACCAACCGCCGTTACTCTGGGTAACTTTGACGGTCTGCATCTGGGTCATCGTTCGCTGATCAATCTGACAAAGCAGTTTGCGGAAGAGCAGGGGCTGAAAAGCGTTGTTTTCACCTTCTCTCCCCATCCCATGCTTGTTTTTAAGAAAAAAGATGATTTTGCCCTGATCATGGATCCTTCTGAGAAGAAATTCCAGATGGAACAGATTGGGATCGATACTTATATTGAATATCCCTTTGATGCGGAATTTGCGGCAATGAGCCCCGAAGATTTCGCTGTCAAACTGATTTTTGAAAAGCTGAAGTGCCAGGTGCTGGTGGTAGGGGAAGACTATCACTTTGGCAAGGGCGCTGCAGGGAATTATGAAATGCTGAAGGAACTGGGGGCGGAAAGGGGCATTATGGTCGTTGGTGTGCCGAAGGTGCTCCACGGTGAGGAAAGAGTCAGCTCCTCCCGTATCCGTCATTGCCTTGTGGAAAAGGATCTGGAAGAGGCAAATCAGATGCTGACGGTGCCCTATTTCATTCTGGGTACGGTGAAAGAAGGGAAAAAACTGGGCAGAACTATCGGTTTCCCTACGGTGAATATCGAAGCCCATCCCCTGAAGCTGTTCCCTCCCAATGGCGTTTATGCTACAAAAACACTGTATAAAGGCAAATATTATTATGGTGTGACGAATATCGGCAAAAACCCTACGGTGAACGGCACAGTAAAGATCGTAGAGACCTATCTGCTGGATTTCAACGAAATGATCTATGGCGAACAGCTGCAGACCTTCTTCTATAAATTCCTGCGCAGTGAACAGAAATTCCCCAGCGTGGAAGAACTGCAAAGACAGATCGCCATCAATGCGGAACAGGCAAGAGAATATTTCGCTTCCGAGGAATATGCCCACTGGAAAAGTGAGCAGGAATAAGAAGATACGGAAATGAACAGTAAGAAAAACATTTGGGCAAGCTTGGCTCTGCTGCTGACGGCGGCCATCTGGGGCAGTGCCTTTGTGTTCCAGAAATTTGCCACGGATGAATTGACGACATCTTTTATCGTGGCGGCACGCTTCACGGTGGCTGGTCTTATCACGGCAGCCGCAACGGTGAAAAAATGGCACCGCATCGACAGGGGCTATCTGTTGGGTGGATTTCTGGCAGGGGCGACCATGGCCTTGGGCACAGGCATGCAGACCGTAGCCATGACATTGGGGACAAGCCCTGGCAAAAGTGCCTTCCTGACGGCGGCTTACTGTGTGATCGTGCCCTTTTTATACTGGCTGGTGAAGAAGGAAAAACCGAAAAAGAACCATCTGCTTTCGGCGGTCATCTGCCTGATGGGCATTGGGCTGATTTCCCTGAATGGGGGCGGTAGTCTGACTTTGGGCGATGGCGTGACGCTGCTGTGCAGTGTCGTCTTTGCGGCGAATATCATTGCCATTTCTGTATTTTGCCAGGGCAGAGATCCTATGCTTTTGACCATGCTGCAAATTTGCGTTTCCGCCCTTTGCGGCTGGGGCAGTGTGATCGTTACCGGCGGGATGCCGCAGCATCTTTCCATAGGTGCGGCGGGAAATGTGCTGTATCTGGCAGTGTTTTCTACGGCACTTTGCCTGAGCCTGCAGAGTATCGGGCTGAAATATACCAATGCAACGGTGGGGACGGTGCTTTTGAGTTTGGAATCCGTATTTGGTGTGCTGTTTTCCATCCTGCTCTGTGGGGAACAGGTGACACCCCGCATGGCTCTGGGCTTTGCCGTGGTTTTCGCGGCGGTGCTGCTTTCCCAACTGGATTTTTCAGGGAAAACGGAAGATATGACGCAGAAAGCCGAGATTTAAAAACATTTTGCCGCAGGAGAAGGACAAACCCTCGAAAACCCTTGTATTTTTAGGGAAAACATAGAAAATTTCTTTGTTTTTCCTTGCAAAGAATGGGTTCCTATGGTAAACTATAAACGTTGTAAAACCGTGACTCAGTTTTCGGACACTCCGACCACTACTTAGTCTCCGGGGATACAGAAAAAAGAAAACATATATTTTCTAAGGAGGAAAACAACAATGGCAGCAACAATCAACAAACAGGAAATCATCGCAAAATATGGCAGAACACCTAACGACACAGGTTCTCCCGAAGTACAGATCGCTCTGCTGACAGCAAGAATCTCTCTGCTGACAGACCATCTGAAAATGCACAAAAAAGATCACCACTCCAGAAGAGGTCTGCTGAAAATGGTTGGTCAGAGAAGAGGCCTGCTGAACTACCTGAAAGAAATCGATATCGAAAGATACCGTGCAATCGTAGCAGAACTGGGTCTGAGAAAGTAATTTACAGATGATACCAAAAAGGGAGGAGAAAGTTCCTCCCTTTTGTTCTATCAAAATAAAAATCACTAGAAGGCGCACTATAGATTTCCAACTTTGTTTACAATGGGACAAGCCTTTGTAGGCAAAGTTGAAGATCTATGGTGCAGAAAAAACGTAAAGGAGAATGATTATGTTTAGAAGCTATTCCATGGAACTGGCTGGCAGAACACTGACAGCAGAAATCGGCAGAGTGGCAGAACAGGCCAATGGCGCATGTCTGATGCGCTACGGCGATACAACCGTTCTGGTAACTGCAACAGCATCCGATAAGCCCAGAGACGGGATCGATTTCTTCCCTCTGAGCATCGACTATGAAGAAAGACTGTATTCCGTTGGTAAGATCCCCGGCGGTTTCATCAAAAGAGAAGGTCGTCCTTCCGAAAAAGCCATCCTGACAGCAAGATGCATCGACAGACCCCTGCGTCCTCTGTTCCCCAAGGATTACAGAAACGACGTAGCCATCGTTGCGACAGTCATGTCCGTAGATCAGGATTGCTCCCCCGAAGTGCTGGCAATGATCGGTGCTTCCCTGGCTCTGAATATCTCTGATATTCCCTTCACAGACCCCGTTTCTTCCGTAAACATCGGTTACTGTGACGGCGAACTGGTGGTAAATCCCACAGCAGCTCAGAGAGAAACAACAAGACTGAACCTGACAGTATCTTCCAAAGAGGATAAGGTTATGATGATCGAAGCCGGTGCAGATGAAATCCCCGATGCACTGATGATGGAAGCCATCCATCTGGCATTCGATACCAACTTGAAGGTTGTTGAATTCATCAAAGAAATCACAGCAAAAGAAGGCAAAGAAAAAGCACCTTACACAGAATATGTGATCCCCGAAGACGCATACCAGCTGGTAACAGGCTTCATCACAGACGCAAGAATGGAAGACGCTGTTTTCGCTGAACTGAAACAGGACAGAGATGCCAAGATCAAAGCTGTTACAGAAGAAGTAACAGAAGCCCTGACAGAACAGCTGACAGAAATGCTGGGCGAAGAAACAGATATCCCTGCGCTGATCGGCGATATCATCTATAAATTCCAGAAAATGACCGTAAGAAGAATGATTCTGAGAGACCACAAACGTCCCGACGGTCGCGGCATCGAAGAAATCAGAAAGCTGTCCGCAGAAGTAGACGTGCTGCCCCGCGTACACGGCTCCGCTCTGTTCTCCAGAGGTCAGACACAGGCTCTGACAGTAACCACACTGGGTGCCATCAGCGAAGGTCAGAGACTGGATGGTCTGGATGCCAACGAAACAGGCAAGAGATACATCCACCACTACAATTTCCCCGGTTTCTCCGTAGGGGAAGCAAAAACCTCCAGAGGTCCCGGCAGACGTGAAATCGGTCACGGCGCACTGGGCGAAAGAGCCCTGCTGCCCGTAATCCCCAGCGAAGAAGAATTCCCTTATTCCATCCGTCTGGTTTCCGATATCCTCAGCTCCAACGGTTCCACTTCTCAGGCTTCCATCTGTGGTTCTACACTGTCCCTGATGGCAGCAGGCGTTCCCATCAAACGCCCCGTTGCAGGTATCTCCGTTGGTCTGGTAACAGGCGACAGCGACGACGATTTCATCGAAATCACAGACATTCAGGGTGTAGAAGACTTCTTCGGCGATATGGACTTTAAAGTAGCAGGTACCAGCGAAGGTATCACAGCCATCCAGATGGATATGAAGATCCATGGTCTTACATTCCCCATGATCGAACAGGCTTTTGCTCAGACAGGCAGAGCAAGAGACTATATCCTGAACGAAGTCATGCTGAAAGCCATTGCAGAACCCAGAAAAGAACTGTCTCCTTATGCACCTAAGATTGCGCAGATGCAGATCGATGTAGAAAAGATCGCAGAAGTCATTGGTGCAAGAGGTAAGGTTATCAAGAAGATCGTGGAAGAATCCGGCTGTGAAATCGATACAGAAGATGATGGCACAATCTACATCAAGGGTATCGATCCCGCAGGCATCCAGCTGGCGAAAGATATGATCACAGCGATCGTAAGCGATCCCGAACCCGGTACGATTTACAAAGGTACTATCACAAGACTGATGGCCTTCGGTGCATTCGTTGAGATCGCACCCGGCAAGGAAGGTCTGATCCACATTTCCAAAATTTCCAACAAACGTGTTGCCAAGGTAGAAGATGTTCTGGCTGTTGGCGACAGCGTAATGGTAAAACTGATGGAGATCGACAAACAGGGCAGACTGAACTTCTCCATGAAGGACGCAGTGGAAACAGAAGAAAACAAAGAAGCATAATTTGAAAAGCAGGCAGGGGCTGTTTGCAGGGAAAGGACTCTGCGAACAGCCCTTTTTATCGGAAAAAAGCATAAAAACAAAAAACAGACAGATGATACTACAAGGATAAAAAATCTGATTTTGGGAGAGATGATATGGTCACAATCAGAACATTGGACAACGGCATAAAAGTGGCATTGGAATCCATCCCCTATGTGCGGAGCATTTCCTTTGGCATTTGGGTGAAGAATGGTTCCAGAAACGAACTGCCCCGGGAAAATGGTGTGTCTCACTATATCGAGCATATGATGTTCAAGGGAACGGAAAACCGCACTGCCAGACAGATCGCCGAAGAAATGGATGCTTTGGGCGGGCAGATCAATGCCTATACCACAAAGGAATATACCTGTTATCATACCCGTGTGCTGGATAAGCATATCGACAGAGCCTTGGATGTGATGAGCGATATGCTGCTGCATCCTTTGCTGGCAGAAGAGGATATCAGAAAAGAGCGGAATGTCATTACAGAAGAAATCTATATGTATGACGATGCGCCGGAGGAACTGGTGCATGATGCCCTGCAGGATGCCATTTGGCGGGAAAGCTCCCTGGGTATGCCTATTTTGGGTACAGAGGAGACAATCGGTGCCTTTGATTCCAAATTTATTCGGGAATATTATGAACGGAATTATCATCAGGAGAACATCGTCCTTTCTGTGGCAGGCAATTTTGAGATAGAAGAAATGCTGGAAAAGCTGAACGGAACACTGGGCGGCTGGAAGAGAGAACAGCCCTTCCAACCCTATGATACCCAAGCCAGCTACCATATTTCCCATGTGGAAAAGGAAAAGGATGTAGAGCAGGTGCATATCTGCATTGCCTTTCCCGGTTTGGAACGGGAGCATCCCCAGAAGTACGCCATGGCTATTTTTAATACGCTTTTTGGCGGCGGCATGAGTTCCCGTCTGTTCCAGAAAATTCGAGAGGAGCATGGGTTGACCTATTCCATCTACAGCTATACCACAGCTTTCGCAGATACTGGCATCTTCACCATCTGTGCCAGCATGAACCCCAATCAGGCGGAAAAGGTATTTGGGCTGATCGCAGAAGAGATCAAAGAAGTGAAAGCAGAGGCTTTCTCTGAAAAGCTCATTGAGGTGACCAAGGAGCAGATGATCTCCAATTTCATCATCGGTACGGAAAGCACCCTGAACCGTATGACTTCTGCGGGGGCCTCTTTGCTGCTGCGGGGCAAAGTGCAGGAGACGGAAGAAGTCATCCAGAAGATCGAAGCGGTAACGGCGGAGGATGTGCTGGCAGTGGCAAGAAGCGTATTCGATTTTGAGAAGCTTAGCTATTCCGCTGTGGGCAATCTGAAGGGGAATGACTTCGGCGCTTTGGTAAAAAAGGTTTTTTTATAAATAAATTCATAAAAATGGGACTCCTTGGGATACTAAAGACACGGAATCATCCGTTTACTATCTCATAAGGAGGGATATCCATGAAAACGACAAATATCCTGGCACTGACTTTAGTGATCATCGGTGCGCTGAACTGGGGGCTGATCGGCTTCTTTGGCTTCGATCTGGTCACGACCCTGTTCCACGGCAGTATGTTCTGGCTGGCACGGGTGATTTTCGCTCTGGTAGGTCTGGCAGGGCTTTGGTGCCTGACTATGTATCATTCTGTAGGTCAGGAAGAACGGATGCACATGACGAAGCAGTAAGGATAAGAAAGCGGGGAAAGCCCCTATGGGGAGTTCCCCTCATACATAAAAAGAAATGAGAAAGAAAAAGGGGAGTGGACAATATGCGTTTTACAAAAATGCAGGGCTGCGGCAATGATTATATCTACATAAATTGTTTTGAAGAAAAGGTGGAAAACCCTGAAAAGCTGGCTATCGCTATGAGCGAACGTCATTTTGGCGTAGGTTCCGATGGTCTTGTGCTGATTATGCCCTCCGAAGTGGGCGATTTCCGCATGAGAATGTTCAATCTGGATGGCTCTGAAGGGGAAATGTGCGGCAATGCGGTGCGCTGCATCGGCAAATATGTTTACGAAAGAGGCTTGACTGACAAAACCTTGGTGGCACTGGAAACAAAGGGCGGCATGAAATATCTGGACCTTCATGTAAAGGACGGCATTGTGGAAAGCATCACCGTGGATATGGGCGAACCCATTTTTGAAGCGGCACAGATTCCTGTGGTAAGCGAAAAGCATCCTGTAATTGGGGAAACAGCGGAAATTCTGGATAAGGAATTTGCATTTACCTGTGTTTCCATGGGCAATCCCCATGCGGTCACCTTTGTGGAAAACGTGAAGGACTATCCCATCGAAGCCTATGGCAAGGTGGCAGAATCACACCAGATGTTCCCCAATAAGGTCAATGTGGAATTTGTAGAGGTTGTGGACGACAGTCATGTAAAAATGCGTGTTTGGGAACGGGGCAGCGGCGAAACATGGGCTTGCGGCACCGGTGCCAGTGCCACAGCGGTTGCCTGCTTCCTGAATGGAAAAACAGGCAGAACCGTAGATGTAGAGCTGATCGGCGGCACCCTGACCATCGAATGGAGAGAAGCGGACAATCATGTTTACATGACAGGCCCTGCGGCATTCTCCTTCGACGGCGTATGGCTGCGGGAGGTATAAAATGGCAAAAGAATTACACGAATTGAATGAATTGGAGGAACGTGTCATCCTGGTTGCTGTGGAAATGGACGAAAGAAGCAGCCGTTCCGCCATGGATACGGATGCCTGTCTGGATGAACTGGAAGAACTGGTAAAAACAGCAGGGGCAACAGCGGTGGCTCGTTCTGTGCAGAAAAGAGAGCGGGTGCATCCCGGTCATTATCTGGGCACAGGGAAGATCGAGGAATTGAAATCGATGGTACAGGCCTATGATGCCACAGGCATCGTCTGCGATGATGAACTTTCTCCTGCCCAGCTGAAAAATCTGGAGCAGATGCTGGGCACAAAGGTCATGGACAGAACCATCGTCATTCTGGATATCTTTGCGGCAAGGGCATTGTCCGGCGAAGGGAAGATTCAGGTGGAACTGGCACAGCTGAAATACAGACTTTCCCGTCTGACGGGGATGGGTGCATCCATGTCCCGTCTGGGGGGCGGTATCGGTACCAGAGGCCCCGGGGAAAAGAAACTGGAAACAGATAGACGGTATATCAAGGAGCGCATTGCGGAGCTGAACAGAGAAGCCCAGGATATCCGTACCCATCGGGAACTGCTGAGAGTCCAGAGAAGCAAAAAGGGTACACCCGTCATTTCTCTGGTGGGCTATACCAACGCAGGGAAATCAACCATCCTGAACTATCTTTCCGATGCAGAGGTTCTGGCGGAAGATAAACTTTTCGCTACTTTGGATACCACCACCAGAAAGGTGGAGCTGCCCGGCGGTTCTGAGGTTTTCCTGACAGATACCGTAGGTTTCATCCAGAAGCTGCCCCACCATCTGGTGCAGGCTTTCCGTGCTACATTGGAAGAACTGCAGTATGCGGATATCCTGCTGCATGTGGTGGATGCTTCCAATCCAAACAGAGCGGAACACATGAAGGTAGTCTACCAGACCTTGAAGGATCTGGGCTGCGAAGATACCCCTGTTATCACGGTATTCAATAAAATGGATAACGAAGTGGAACTGCCCCTGCCCATGGATACCATGGCGAGGGATATCGTGCAGGTTTCCGCTGCCAAGGGTGAAGGTATGGATACCTTGCTGGAACGGGTGGAAAAACTGCTGCAGAGCTTCCGCAAATCCATGACAGCCTTGGTGCCTTATACAGAAGGCGGCCTCATCGGCTGGGTGCATGGCAGATGTGAGATCATTCGGGAAGAACATACCGGCGATGGTGTATTGCTGGAGGTTTATGTGGATGAAGAATCTGCCAACAGACTGGCGAAATACAAAGTAATGGAATAAGTTGAAATCAGCCTTAGGTCTTACGACTTAAGGCTTTTTTATTTGCTGGAAATACTTTAAGAAAATCGTAAGGAATTCCCCCTTTGTTTTGTAATAACTATATGCTACTATGAAATTGGATTAAAATTCCATGAAAAAGATGGGAAATTATGTGTATAAGGGGGTGTGCCTGTGGAAGAAAATATCATTCGCATCAGGGACGTAAAGAAAATATATCAGATGGGCAGTGAATCTATCCGTGCCATCGATGGAGTTTCTTTGAATATCCGACAGGGAGAGGTCTGCTGTTTGTTTGGGAAATCCGGTTCAGGAAAATCGACGTTGCTGAACCTGATCGCAGGATTGGAAAAGCCTACGGAAGGGAAGATCCTTTTCCATAAAAAGCATATCGAGCGGATGGATGAAGACCAGCTAGCGAATTTCAGAAGACAGTATGTGGGCTTTGTATTCCAGTCCTATAATCTGCTGCCGACCCTGACAGCCTTGGAAAATGTGACCCTTCCCTTGATCTTCAAGGGGGTCCCTGTGAAGGAGCGAAACGAGCGGGCTATGGAAATGCTGAAGGCAGTCGGTCTGGAGGAAAGAGCAAAGCATAAGCCCTTTGAGATGAGCGGCGGACAGCAGCAGAGGGTCAGCATCGCCAGGGCTTTTGTGAATGAGCCTCCTGTGGTCTTTGCCGATGAGCCTACGGGCAATCTGGATACAAAGACCACCTATGAAATGATGGATCTGATCACAGGCATGGCAAAGAAAAACAATCAGACCCTTGTCATTGTCACCCACGATCTGGAATTGGCGGAATATGCCGATCGCATTGTAGTACTGCAGGATGGCAAAATAGAAAAGATTCAAAAAAAATTACGGGGCAAAGGAGAGAGTGTGTATGAGTAAAAAATGGTTGCAGCGATTATTTGCGGTAGGGATGGCACTATCCTTGCTGGCAGGGCAGTGCGTGACGGGCTTTGCCGATGAGGGCGATCCCAGTATCGTTGTCAGCGGTGACAATGTGTTTGAGGTTGAAGCGGGCAAGAGCAGCAAGATCAGCCTGCAGATCAAAAATAAAGGCGCAGGCACGGCAGAAAATGTCCATATCCAGGCAAAAAGTGCTGCCGGTATCACGCCTTATCGTATCAGCGTACAGGGCGGCGGCGATTTGGGCGATATCGGCTCCAATGGGTATAAAAACGCGGTATTGAACGTGACGCTGAACGGTACCGTAGAGGAACCCAGCTATGCCGTTGCATTGGATTATACATATCAGGGCAGCAGCGGCAGCAGCTACAGCGGCAGCAATACCATTTATCTGAAGATCAAAGGCTATAACCTAGAGCCGGGCTTTTCTCTGGACAGCATGAAAATGAGCCCCGAAAACCTTTCTCCTGGGGCGAGCGCAAACCTCAGCGGCAAGGTAGTCAATAACGGCGGACAGGCTATGTATCAGGTGGAGCTTTCTCTGGACAACCTGACCACGGAAGGCATCAGCCTGACAGGTGGCTTCAGCAGCAAAATGATCTCCAAGATCCCTGTAGGCGGCAGCACAGCCTTTTCCTTCCCTTTGGTAGCCAGTGCAGATATGGCGGCAGGAAATTATCCTGTTGCCATCAAGCTGAAATATCAGGATGAATTCGGCAAAGAATACGAAAAAACACAGCAGTATTACATCAATGTAGGCGGCGTAGCCGGCAGAAAAGCAGACCTGGAGATTCGCAATATGCGTGAGCCCGGCGGGGTTTATGGCGTGAATCAGAATTTTACGGTTTCCTTTGATTTGTATAATAAAGGTGCGGTAGCGGCGAAGCAGATCGTCATTACTGCAGAGCCTGTGGACAGCTCTGCAGTTGTTCCCAAATCTGCCAGCATGAAAACCATCAATGAACTGGCACCGGGGGCAAGCACCCACCAGACCTTCACCTTTGCGGGAACGGCGGCTTCCACTTCTCAGAATTATGCCATCCAGTTTACGGTGGAATACACCTCCGGCGGCACAGCCACCACCACCTTCAAGCAGTTTGCGGGGGTCAATGTGAGCAATCCCGATAAGGATGAAAACGAAAACACAAGCAAACCGAAGATCATCGTCAGCAATTATGTATGTGATCCTCTGATCGTCATGGCAGGGGAAGAATTCGACCTGAAACTGACGTTGATGAATACCCATAAGGATAAAGCAGTCAAAAACATCAAAATGTTCCTGACTTTGGCGGAGGAAACTTCCTCTGAAACAGAAAAATCCGGCAATATCTTTACACCGGTCAACAGCAGCAATACCTTCTATTTCGATTCCATCCGCCCCAAGGGAACGGTGGATAAATCCCTGCGGCTGTATGTAGTGCCCGATGCACAGCCCAAGACCTATACCCTGACAGTCAACTTTGAATATGAGGACAGCAAGGGAACGGAATATACGGCAACAGAGCTTTTGGGCATCAATGTGAAACAGATGACAGAGCTGCAGATCGACGAATTTTCTGTACCGGAAACAGTGGAACAGGGGATGCCTGTAACGGTGGCCTTCAGCTATTACAACACCGGAAAGGTGACTCTGAGCAATCTGATGATCAAGGTGGAAGGCGATGTGGACTGCCCCAATAAGAATACCTATATTGGTAACATGGAATCCGGCTACAGTGATTATTTTGAAACCACTTTCACGCCCAACACCGTGGGCCAAGTTCCTGTTAGTATTGTGATTTCCTACGAAGACCCCAGTGGGGAGACCATTGAGGAGCGCAGGGACCTGGTGTTGAATGTAACAGAGCCCATAATGCCGGAGGATATGGAGGGAATGGAGGAAAATCCTCCTATGGAAATGAAGAACGTGGCAGCAGCCATCGGTCTTGTGATCCTGTTGGCAGGGGCATTGGCAGTATTTGTGAAAAAACAGAAGGAACCTCCCAAAAGCACAGCGGAAAGCGTGAGCGATGTGGAGGAACTGGAAGAAGAGGATGATCTGAATGATAATTTCGAAGAAGAGATCACAGAAATCATTCAGGAGGACGATAAAGAGGGGATGCCCTTATGAACACGAGAGATATGATCGATATGGCTCTGCGGAACCTTTTGAAGCGAAAGGTGCGTACCGTTCTGACGATCCTTGGGGTTGTGATCGGCACGGCGTCCATCGTTGTCATGGTTTCCATCGGCATCGGCATGAATAAAGGTTTTGCCCAACAGTTGGAAAACTGGGGCAGCCTGCAGGTCATCAACGTATACCCCAGCGGCGGTATGGTGTATGATGAGGAATCGGATTCCATGAAGCAGGAGAAAAAGCAGGACGAGCTGAACGCCAAGGCGGTGGAAGCCTTTCGCCAGATGGAGCATGTGGAAGCGGTTTCCCCTGTGATAGAGGAATATATGTATCTGACGGCAGGAAAATATGTTGCCGATGCCAGTATTATGGGCATTGAACCCGGCGCAATGGAAGCTTTGGGCTATAAAGTGGAAGAAGGGCGCGCTCTGTCGGCGGAGGACAGCAAAGCCATCGTTGTGGGGGGCGGCGTAGAGTTTTACGATCCAAAGATGAGCTGGGAAATGCGGTATACCTCGGAACCGCCTGCGGTGGATGTATTGAATGAAAAGATCAGTATCACCTATGACTGGAATTATGGCACACGCAATGCGGACAAGAGCATCAAGCCTGTGAAGGTGGATGCTGTGGGCAAGCTTTCTGCGGAAGGCAGCGACAGCTGGCGTGTCATCATGCCCATCAAGGAATTGGAAAAGCTGCAGAAAGCCAGACAGGAATGGGAGCAAAAAAAATACGGTTCCAACAATTCCTCCAACCGCAATCAGTCTAAGGAATATCAGCAGGTTTTGGTAAAGGTGGATGAGATGGATCATGTCCAGTCGGTGCAGCAACAGATCAAAGATATGGGGTTCCGTGCCTCCAGTCTGACAGATGAACTGGAAGCCATGAAAGAGACCACCAAAATGCTGCGGCTGGTGCTGGGGGCCATTGGTGCAGTCTCTATGGTGGTGGCAGCCATCAGTATCACCAATACCATGGTCATGGCTATTTATGAGCGAACGAAGGAAATCGGCATCATGAAGGTCATCGGTGCATCCTTGAAGGATATCAAAGGTTTGTTCCTGACAGAAGCAGCCTTCATCGGGTTTTCTGGCGGTGTCATCGGGATCGTGGTGAGCTTTGGCATCTCGTTTATCGTGAATGTCGTGGCAGCCCGGCAGGGCAGCACCATGCAGTCCTCCATCCCTCTTTGGCTGGCTTTGGGGGGCGTGGCCTTTGCCACGGGCGTTGGCATCCTTTCGGGCTATCTGCCTGCAAAACGGGCCATGAAGCTGAGTGCATTGACAGCCATCAAAACCGAATAAAATCAAGCAAAGGCATTTCCCATTTTGAGAGTGCCTTTCTTTTTGAAAAATTTATATCATAGTTTCTTTTTTTCTGCAAAAACTAACGGCAATATGGCAAGCGGAAAGGAAGAAAAGTATGCTCATTGAATTTGCCAGTGCGCCTGCGGCGGCGGGGCTGTTTTTTCTGTATATCAAGGATAAATATGAAAAGGAACCGTGGAAAATGCTCTTTCTGGGTCTGTTGTTTGGGCTGTATACAGCGGCGGTGGTCTATGCCTTCGGCACTTGGCTGGAGGTGCGTTTTCCCCATGAAGAAACACCCTTTTATACGGCATTTTTTAGCTCGGCGGGAGTAGAGGAGCTGGTGAAATTTATCTTTCTATTTCTGCTCATCTGGGGAAACAAAAACTTCAACGAGCCTTTGGACGGCATTGTTTACGGTGTATTTGTATCCCTTGGCTTTGCTTGGGTGGAAAATATCATTTATGTGACCCATCCCGTTTTGGGGGGCTATGATACGGCACTGACCCGGGCCTTCCTTTCTGTGCCGGGGCATGGATTATTTGGGGTACAGATGGGTTATTATCTGGCCCAGGGAAAGTATCGGAATGAGAAAAAATATCTGCCCTTGGCGTTTTTCATGCCCTATCTGGCCCATGGGCTGTATAATTTTTTCCTGCTGGAAAAGGATTGGATCTGCTGGGTGCTTTTCGCGGCCCTGGAAGTCTGGCTTTGGGCATCGGGCATGGGAAAGATCAGGCAGCTGCAGATCTGCTCTCCCTTTCGCAAAAAAGACATGGGATAGGTTCGGACCCGCCGGGAGAATCTTTTTGGAAATACCTTGAAAAAGAATGGAAAAAGCGATATACTATAGACAGTGCGAAAAACTGAATAGGCGGGAGGAAAAACGATGATAGAAGCAGTCAGCTGCGGCGGCGTCGTGATATACAAGTGGAAGATCCTTCTGCTGTATAAAAACCAGAATGGCAGATACATGGGCTGGGTCCTTCCAAAGGGCACAGTGGAAGAAGGCGAGACTTATCGGCAGACAGCTTTGCGGGAAGTAAAGGAAGAAAGCGGGGCCAACGGCGAGATCATCAAATACGTCGGCAAGACCCAGTATACCTTCAAAGGCAGCGAGGATACCGTCAGCAAAACTGTGCATTGGTATCTGATGAGTGCCAATTCCTTCTACTGCAAACCCCAGAGTGAGGAATTCTTTGCCGATGCCGGCTTCTATAAATTCCATGAAGCTTACCATCTGCTCAAATTCAACGATGAACGCCAAATCTTGAAAAAAGCATACTATGAATATAGTGAAATGCGGAAAAACAAAGAGTTTTTGAGAAAGAAATTCGGTGAAAGCAAATCATAAAAAACCAAAAGGAGAGATGCGATTATGAAAAAATATTTTGAAGCAGCACCTAACTTTGATGGTCTGAAAGAAAGAATCATCGTTTTGAAAGACGGCGAGGACAAAAAGACTTTGTTTGCTGTGATCGCTCTGGTAACAGCTGTATTGATTGCTGTCACAGTAGGCGTAGTTTACCTGCTGAAAACAAAAATGGATGACGAATATGAAGAAGAATGGGATTACGACTGGGACGATCTGGACGACGAATTCTGTGAAGACGATGAATGCTGCTGCACAGATAAAGATGTTGACGATTCTGTAAAAGTAGAACAGGCTTGATCCTAATGGAAAAGAAAAATAAGAGGGTGGGGATTTTTCCCGCTACGCCCTCTTTTTTTATGTAAACTGGGACAAAAAAGGAACTTGTGGGACGAATGATAGCCAAATAAGGTGTGTGATAAACATGGAATATAAACTGCAACTGGTCAAAAAAATCGCGCCGGATTTGACAGAAGAAATTGTAAAGCGCTACCGTGTATTAAAAACTGTCAGATTGCTGCAGCCCTGTGGGCGGCGCCTTGTGGTACTTTCCCTTGGCATGACAGAACGTACGGTGCGCAGCGAGATCGAACGGCTGAGTGCCCAGAATCTGGTGCATGTTTCCAAGATCGGCATGAGCCTGACGGAAGAAGGCATGGAGGTGCTGGAAGGTCTGGAAAGTATCTTCTCTGCCCTGACAGGTCTTTCCATTCTGGAAGAACGGCTGACAGATGCCTTGGGTGCCCAGAAGGTATTCATTGCCCAGGGGGACAGCGATGGCAGTGAACGGGCCCAGAAGGAAATGGGGCAGCTGGCAGCTCGTGTCCTTTCGGAAAACACAACAGCAGACCTGCGGATCGCCATTGCCGGCGGTTCTGCCATGGCGGAACTGGTGCAGGCGGCTTCCGAAGCATCGTCGCCTATGGCGAAAATGGTGCTTCCTGCTCGTGGCAGCATCGGTCGCAGATTGGAACTGCAGGCAGATACGCTGGCGGCAAAGCTGGCGGATAAATTGCAGGCGGATTATCGCTTGCTGCATCTGCCCGATAACCTGAGCCTCCATGTGCTGGATGAAATGAAGAAAGACCCCGATATCGCTGAGACCATCAATGAAATGGAACAGGCGAACATCCTGCTTTTGGGTGTGGGCAATGCCCTGGAAATGGCAGAAAAACGGCGTTTGGATGAAAATATCCGCAAACAGCTGGAAAAAGATCATGCCGTGGCGGAAGCTTGTGGATATTATTTTGACGGAACGGGAAAAGTTGTTTATGAAACCCGCTCCATCGGCATAGATTTTAATGATATCGATAAGATGGACTGCATCATTGTGGTGGCAGGCGGCAAGAAAAAGGCAGAAAGCTTGCTGGCAGTCAGTCATAGTATCCCAAATGGTATTTTTGTGACGGATGAAGGCGCAGCTTTGGAAATGTTGAGACTTGCGGGAAAGTAAATCTTATCGTATAATATCTTTTGAGGGACATTTTTCGTCCCAAATAAAGATGCTATTACTTTCATAATAGAGTGGATTCTTGGCAAAACTTTTAGGAAAACAGCTCTAGGGAAACAGAAAGGAGAAATACGGATGCTGAATAAGAAAACAGTGGACGATTTACAGGTAAAAGGAAAACGTGTATTGGTAAGATGTGACTTCAATGTACCTTTGAAAGATGGCGTGATCACAGATGAAAACAGAATCACAGCGGCACTGCCTACGATCAAAAAACTGATGGGCGATGGTGCAAAGGTCATCCTTTGCTCTCACATGGGCAAACCCAAGGGCGAAGTAAAACCCGAACTTTCTCTGGCTCCCGTAGCGAAGAGACTTTCCGAACTGCTGGAAAAAGAAGTTGTTTTTGCGAAAGATGACAACGTAGTTGGTGAAAATGCAAAGGCAGCAGTGGCAGCCATGAAAGACGGCGATGTGATCCTGTTGGAAAACACCCGTTACAGAAAAGAAGAAACAAAGAATGAAGCAAACTATAGCAAGGAACTGGCTTCTCTGGCAGATATTTTTGTTAACGATGCTTTCGGCACCAGCCACAGAGCTCACTGCTCCACCGTAGGCGTGACAGAATTCGTAAAAGAATCTGCCGTTGGCTATCTGATGGAAAAAGAAATCGAATTCCTGGGCAATGCGGTAAACAACCCTGAAAGACCCTTCGTGGCAATTTTGGGCGGTTCCAAGGTTTCCGATAAGATCAATGTCATCAATAACCTGTTGGAAAAGGTAGATACTCTGATTATCGGCGGCGGTATGGCTTATACCTTTGCAGTGGCAAAGGGCGGCAAAGTCGGCAATTCCCTGCTGGAAGAAGATAAAGTGCCTTATGCTGTGGAAATGATGAAAAAAGCAGAAGAAAAAGGCGTAAAATTCCTGACTCCTGTGGATACTGTCATTACACAGGAATTCAAAAATGATACAGAATATAAAACAGTGCCTACCGGCAAAATTCCCGATGGCTGGATGGGGCTGGATATCGGCGAAGGAACCAGAAAACAGTTTGCTGATGCCATCAAAGGCGCAAAAACAGTGGTTTGGAATGGCCCTATGGGTGTTTTCGAATTTGAAAACTTCGCAAAAGGCACAAAAGCTGTAGCAGAAGCAATGGCTTCCATCGATGCGACCACTATCATCGGCGGCGGTGATTCCGCAGCAGCTGTCAACCAGCTGGGTTATGGCGATAAGATGACACATATCTCCACAGGCGGCGGTGCTTCTCTGGAATTCCTGGAAGGCAAAGAGCTGCCCGGCGTTGTTGCGGTGGATGACAAATAAGAAATAACTGAAAAGAGCGGAAATACAATGGGGAGAAGGAAAACAGCGGCGGCTGTGCTTGCTTTGGTCTTTTCCCTCTTTTCCGTTTCTGCTGCCTATGCGGCAGAGGAGGAAAGAGAAGCAGAGCCCCGCTATGCAAGATATGCCGAAGTGGCAGAAGAGCCGGAAGCTTTGGCAGGGGAATATATCCCTGTATTGATGTATCATCATTTTGCCATCCGTGATATGGGGATGGGTAATGGTGTGGTGACTACTACAACGGAATTGGAGGATCATCTCCGATACTTCAAATCCGAAGGCTGGCGTGTCATTTCCCTGGAAGAACTGGATAGAGTGCTGACAAAGGCGGAACAGAAAAAAGAACGGCTCCATGACGATTCGGAAGGATTGGGGCTGGGTCAAAAATATCTCTGTATCACCATGGATGATGGGTATTACAGCAATTATGATCTGGGGTATCCCTTATTCAAGCAATACCGTGCCCCTGCTTCTGTCTTTGCGGTGACAGATTTTGTCACAGAGCAGACAGGCATCCAGAAATTCACCTGGAAACAGGCAGAGGAAATGGAGAAGAGCGGCATGATGAAAATTTACAGCCATTCCGCAGACCATGTACCTGTGGCGGCAGGGGAAGAAGAAACCTTCCTTGCATCTGCCCAGAAAAGCGAAGAAACGCTGCAGGAATATCTGAAGGGGGAACGGGTGAAGGCCATCGCCTATCCCAACGGAAGGTATACGGAAGAATCCCAGCGGCTTTTGGCGGAGGATGGCTATGAAATGCAGTTCACCATCGAAGAAGGGGTCATCACAAACACCACACCTATGGATGCGATCCCACGCATCACCGTAACTTCCGGCATGGACGGGAAAGATGTGGTGCGAAAAATAGAACTGGCTGCGGAGAAAGCCTTCGCGGCGGAAAGTGAAGGTAATGAAACATGAGAAAGAAGATCATTGCAGGTAACTGGAAAATGAATAAAACGCCCAAGGAAGCGGCAGAATTCTGCAAGCTGATGAAGGATAAAGTCGCTTCTGATAATGCAGAAGTGGTATTCTGCGTGCCTTTTGTAGATCTGTATCCCGTTCTGGAAGAACTGAAGGGCACAGGCATCGGCGTTGGTGCGGAAAATATGCACTTTGAAGAAAGCGGCGCTTTCACAGGCGAAGTTTCCGCTCCCATGCTGAAGGAAATGGGCGTAGGCTATGTGGTTCTGGGTCATTCGGAACGCCGTCAGTATTTTGGCGAAACGGATGAGTCTGTAAATAAAAAAGTAAAGAAAGCACTGGAAGCAGGCATCGTGCCCATCATGTGCTGTGGGGAAACACTGGAGCAGCGGGAAGCAGGCATCACCATCGAATGGGTACGCATCCAGATCAAATGCGGTCTGGCAGGCGTTTCTGCAGAAGATGTGAAAAAAGTCGTGATCGCTTATGAACCCATCTGGGCCATTGGCACAGGCAAAACAGCCACATCCCAACAGGCACAGGAAGTATGCCATGCCATCCGTGAAGTGCTGGCGGAAGTATACGGTAAGGAAGTTGCCGATGCGGTACGTATCCAGTATGGCGGCAGCGTAAACGGTAAGAATGCCGCAGAGCTTTTTGCCATGGAGGATATCGATGGCGGTCTGGTTGGCGGTGCCAGCCTGAAAGAGGAATTCGCGTCTATCGTACACTATAATAAATAAAATTGTTCTCGTATTTCCTTTGAAATTCCATCCTGCAAAAGCATGAATATGCTTTTGCCAATGGGGGTCAAGGGGAATCATTCCCCTTGTGGGGGACTGGGGGTGAAACCTCCAGAGAAGGAGGCAAAAATGGATAAAAAAACAACAGTTTTGATGATTTTGGATGGCTTTGGCATCAATGAAAAAGAAGAAGGCAATGCCATCAAACAGGCAAACACCCCTGTGATCGATGGTCTTTTGAAAAAATACCCCGCCGTGCAGGGCTACGCCAGTGGTCTGGACGTTGGTCTGCCTGCCGGGCAGATGGGCAATTCTGAAGTAGGTCATCTGAATATGGGCGCAGGTCGTGTGGTTTATCAGGAACTGACCCGTATCACCAAATCCATTGAAGATGGAGATTTCTTTGAAAATCCCGAGCTGCTGGCAGCGGTGGAGCATTGTCAGAAAAATGATTCTGCTCTGCATCTGTATGGTCTGCTTTCCGATGGCGGTGTCCATAGCCATAACACCCATCTATACGCTTTATTACAGCTAGCGAAACGGAATGGTCTGGAAAAGGTATTTGTACATGTATTTCTGGATGGCAGAGATACCCCTCCCACCTCCGGCGCGGATTATGCTGCACAGCTGGAAGAAAAAATGCGTGAGATCGGCGTAGGCAAGATTGCCACAGTGACAGGCAGATATTATGCCATGGACAGAGACAAACGCTGGGAACGTGTGGAAGAAGCCTATAACGCTATGGTACTGGGCAGAGGTACCACAGCTACCGATGCGGTACAAGCTATCAAGGATTCCTATGCAGCGGGCAAGACAGATGAATTTGTGGTGCCTACCGTTATGGTAAAAGAGGACGGCATGGCAGTTGGCAAGATCAGCGACCATGATGCAGTCATTTTTTATAATTTCCGTCCTGACCGGGCAAGAGAGATCACCCGCTCTTTGTGTGACCCCGATTTTGATGGTTTCACAAGGGAAAAAGCACCTCAGGATCTGAAATATATCTGCTTTACAGAATATGATGTGACCATTCCCAATAAGGAAGTGGCCTTCAAGCCCCAGAAGCTGACCAATACCTTGGGGGAATATATTTCTTCCCTTGGCTTGAAACAGCTCCGTACAGCAGAAACGGAAAAATATGCCCACGTTACATTCTTTTTCAATGGCGGCGTGGAAGAACCCAACCCCAACGAAGATCGGTGGCTGGTGCCTTCTCCCAAGGTTGCAACGTATGATCTGCAGCCAGAAATGAGTGCAGTGGAAGTAACAGACGGCTTGGTGAAAGCATTGCGTTCCAAGGAATATGATCTCATCATCGTCAACTATGCTAACCCTGATATGGTAGGCCACACAGGAATTCTCCCGGCAGCCATCAAAGCCGTGGAAACGGTGGATACCTGCATCGGCAGAGTGATGGAGGCATTGCTGGAGGTAGGCGGGCAGATGTTTATCTGTGCCGATCATGGCAACAGCGATCAGCTGATCGATTACGAAAGCGGACAGCCCTTCACAGCCCATACCACAAACCCCGTTCCCTTTATCTTGGTGAACTATACCGATGGTGTTGGCTTGCGGGAAGGCGGCAAGCTGGCGGATATCGCGCCGACCTTGCTGGAAATGATGGGACTTTCCAAACCGGAAGAAATGACAGGCACAAGTCTGTTAGTTAGTAAATAAAACTTTGAGGACGCTGTCCTCAGACTCCTGCTTAGGGGGTCACCCCCTAAGAACCCGATACTGCAAACGCATATATGCGTTTGCCAATGGGGGTCCTAGGGGAATCATTCCCCTAGCGGGGGTGTTGGGGGCGGAGCCACTAACATAAAAAAGGAGGATATTGAAACATGAAAGGTTATTACGAAATCACAGATGTATACGCAAGAGAAATTCTGGACTCCAGAGGCAATCCCACAGTTGAAGTAGAAGTTATCGTAGACGACTGCATCGTTGGTCGTGCGGCTGTTCCCAGCGGCGCTTCCACAGGTGCTTTCGAAGCAGTAGAACTGCGTGACGGCGGCGACAGATACAACGGCGTTGGCGTACAGGATGCTGTAGACAACGTAAACGACATCATCGCAGATGAAATCATCGGCATGAATGCACTGGATCAGGTTGCTGTGGATAAAGCAATGATCGCTCTGGACGGCACACCCAACAAAGGCAAACTGGGCGCAAATGCAATCCTGGGCGTTTCCATGGCAGTTGCAAAGGCAGCAGCAGAAGCACTGGATCTGCCTCTGTATCAGTATCTGGGCGGCTTCAATGCAAAAACAATGCCCGTTCCCATGATGAACATCATGAACGGCGGCAAACACGCTGACAATACAGTAGACGTACAGGAATTCATGATCATGCCCGTTGGCGCATCTTCCTTCAAAGAAGCCCTGAGAATGTGTGCAGAAATCTACCACAAACTGAAAAAAGTACTGAAAGATAAAGGCCTGTCCACAGCAGTTGGTGACGAAGGCGGCTTCGCTCCCGACCTGCCCACAGCAGATGCTGTTATCGACCTGATCAAAGAAGCCGTTGAAGTTGCCGGCTACAAATGGGGCGAAGATATCAAGATCGCTCTGGATGCTGCTGCAACAGAACTGTACAATGAAAAAGACGGCAAATATTACTTCCCCGGTGAAAGCCAGATGGCAGGCAAGGAAATCGTAAGAACTTCCGAAGAAATGGTAGAATTCTGGAAGGCACTGGCTGCAAAATATCCTCTGATCTCTCTGGAAGATGGTCTGGCAGAAGAAGACTGGGCAGGCTGGCAGCTGCTGACAAAAGAACTGGGTGATAAGATTCAGCTGGTTGGCGATGACCTGTTCGTAACAAATACAGAAAGACTGCAGAAAGGTATTGACCTGAAAGCAGGTAACTCCATCCTGATCAAAGTAAACCAGATCGGTACACTGACAGAAACTTTCAATGCGATCCAGCTGGCAAACAGAAACAAGATGACAGCAGTAGTATCCCACAGAAGTGGTGAAACAGAAGACGCAACGATCGCTGATATCGTCGTTGCAGTAAACGCTGGTCAGATCAAAACAGGTGCGCCTGCAAGAACAGACCGTGTTGCAAAATATAACCAGCTGCTGAGAATCGAAGAAGAACTGGACGATGCAGCAGAATATCTGGGCGTAGATGCTTTCTTCAACCTGAAATAATTTTCTCAAATCAAGGCGTGGATTTCCGCGCCTTTTTCTTTTGAAAAAACGTATGAAAAAAAGCCCCCTTGTAAAGGATATTTACAAAGGGGCTTTTCAAATTTAGCTTCTAAAGATCAAATCAGCTTATGCTCAGCCCTGATCTTTTTCAGCCATCATTTTTTCCTGACGTTCGATCATTTTTTTGACCATATAACCGCCAACGTAGCCGTTCTGGGCAGATGTCAGGTCGCCGTTATAGCCCTTTTTCAGAGGAACGCCGATTTCATTTGCTACTTCAAATTTGAACTGTTCCATGGCTGCTCTTGCTTCGGGTACGTTGATTTTATTGCTGTTTGTATTATTGTTGCTCATTGTAATAACCTCCTTGCATTTGCTTTGTTTGGTGTTGCAAAGTTAGTATGTCTCGTGGGTGGCGGTTTATGTTAGGAACATACTGCCATGAAAGTTGGCGCATTTTAGCAGTTTCACGCAGATATTGGATATTGACAGACAGTGGGAAAACCATTGGGATTTTTTGTCGAAACATGATTGACAGAAGGATTTTTGGGGAATATCATAGATAGGAATGATTTTTTTTAGGAGGAAAACCCAATGAACGTATTGAACCATCTTGGTTGTGATAAAGTTTTTTATTATTTTGAAACGATCTGTGATATCCCTCATGGCAGCTTCCACGAAAAAGCGCTGAGCGACTATATTGTTTCCTTTGCGAAGGAAAGAGGTCTCTACTGCCGTCAGGATGAAAGATATAATGTACTTATCAAAAAGCCCGGCACAGCAGGCTATGAAGCTTCTCCTGCCCTGATCATCCAGGGCCATATCGATATGGTCTGCGATAAAAACGTAGGTACAGAGCATGACTTCCTGACAGAACCCCTGAAACTCTATATCGATGGGGATTACATCAAAGCCCGGGGCACCACTTTGGGGGCGGATAACGGCATTGCTGCAGCTTATATGCTGGCATTGCTGGATGCACAGGATATCGAACATCCTCCCATTGAATGTGTATTCACAGTAGAGGAAGAGATCGGCATGGGCGGTGCTACAGATTTTGATGCTTTCGATCTGGAAGGCAAACGCTTCCTGAATATGGATACGGAAGAAGAAGGTCATCTGATGGTAAGCTGCTGCGGCGGCCGCAGAATGCGTGTCTATCTGCCTTTGGAAAGAGAAGCAAAACAGGCGGATGAAAAAGCCTTTGTGCTCCGTATTCGGGGCCTGAAAGGCGGTCATTCCGGTGCGGATATCCATTTGCAGAGGGCCAGTGCAAACGTGCTGCTGGGCAGACTGCTGCTGGAACTGCGGGAAAAGATGGACTATGCTCTGGTGAGAGCCGATGGCGGCAATATGGATAATGCCATCTGCCGGGAAGCCGAAGCGGTCATCTGCATCGACCCTGCCAAGGAAGCCGAAGGGGCTGCCCTGGTGGCAGAACTGCAGAAAGTTTTCTGGGATGAATATAAAGACCGTGAAAGCGATATAATGATGACAATGGAGGCTGTAGAAGAAGAGACCACCGAGGTTTTGACAGCGGAAACCAGAGATAATATCATTGCTATGCTGCAGCTGCTTCCCTATGGCGTGCAGACCATGGATGCCAATATGGAAGGTCTGGTGGAAAGCTCCAGCAATATCGGTATTCTGAAAACAAATGAAGATCATATTTATATCGATAATGCTGTGCGCGGTTCTGTGGAAACCAGAAAAGACGGCATCTGCAAGAAAATCGAAGTTCTGGGGGAACTGTGTGGTGCCAAGGTGGTCGGTGTCAACGATTATCCCGGCTGGCAGTTTAATCCCGATTCCCAACTGCTGCGTATTTTTAAAGATGCCTGGGTGGAAAAATTCGGCGTGGAACCGAAGGTCGTTGCTATCCATGCAGGGCTGGAATGTGGTTTGTTTGCGAAGAAGATCCCCGGTTTGGATCTGATTTCCCTGGGGCCTGATATGCATGATGTGCATACCCCCGATGAACGCCTTTCCATTTCTTCTACCATCCGTGTTTGGGACTATCTGAAACTGGTGCTGAAAAAACTGAAATAATTGAAATGATTTTGAAAGAGGGCAGAGGATGCGGCTTCCGTGGAACAAAAAATACATGGAAATAGGCTTTCATGTCATCGTCACCGTTTTGATCTTGGTGGGGATGTGTGGACTGCTGTTTTGGCTGCCCCATGCGAAAAATGTCATATATCGAACGGCGGGGAGTTTCCTCGCCGTTTTTGCGCCTGTTTTCTGGGCACTTTTCTTTACGCTGATTTTAGAGCCTATGACGGCTTTCTGGCAGCGGTTTTATGAGGATCGTTATTCTTTACGGCATCGCAGCCGTATCCATAACCGAAAAGCAGGGACAGTGCTATCCTATTTTTCTGTAGGTCTGTTTTTATTTTCGGCAGGCGGTATTGCAGCCAAAAAGATCGGCAATGCAGACCTGCAGGGGACTGTGGAGCAGATCAGCGGATATATTCGACAGGCGGGGGATCTTCTTGTTCTGCTGAATTTGAAGCTGGCGGAAGTGGGCATTCTGCAAAATGTGGAGGGATTCCTTTCCGCATGGACAGAGCAGGTGATCGCATGGATGGAAGCGAAGGTTCTCGGTTTTGCAGGCATCCTGCCGGATATCGGCGGCAGTTTGCTGGATATCGCCATTGGCGCAGCAGCAGCCTTTTATTTTTTGATGGAAAAGGAAAAGATTTTAAACGTATGTGGTGAGATTTTTTCTGTACTTCTGGGAAAACGGGCGACAACTGCCATGAAACATATTTTCTACGAAATATATTCCGTATTTTCCGGCTATCTAAGCGGGCAGATGCTGGATGCAATTATTATGGCGATTCTGTTTTCTGCTGCATTTCTTATCGTTGGTCTGCCTCATGGCATTTTACTGGGGCTGATCTCCGGTTTTTCCAATCTGATTCCCTATTTTGGCGCATTCATGGCATTTCTATTGGCGGTATTTGCAGGACTTTTGAGCGGTACCCCTGCCAAAGCCCTCTATGCATCTATTTTAATTTTACTGCTTCAGCAGGTGGATAGCATTTTTATCGTGCCGAAAGCCGTTGGGAAAAAAGTGGAGATGCACCCGGTTTTGGTGCTGCTTTCTCTGGCGATTTTTGGGCGGATGTTTGGCTTTTGGGGATTGCTTTTTGCCGTTCCCCTTGGGGCACTTTGCAAAAATTTCCTACTTTGGCTGTATGAAAAGAAAAAATTACGTCAAAAGCCATAGATTGTAAAGGAATCTGTGAAAAAACTGCTTTTTTTTATGACTGTTTTGTTGTATAATTATATATGTATGGTTGCAGGTTACCCGTTAGGGTCAGATATAGAAAGGCGGTCGAAATATGAAAGGTTTAGTGAGCGAGGTCAAAGGCGATCTTGCTATCGTGAAGATCCATAGAAAAGAGGCTTGCGGCGAATGCAGAGCATGCCTTTCCGGTTTGACAGAAAAAGAAATGGATGTGGAAGCAAAAAATCTCTGTGATGCAGAAGAAGGCGATTGGGTCGAATTGGAACTGCAGGAAAATGCGTTTTTCAACGCAGTCATGATCATGTATGGTCTGCCCTTTGTAGCGTTTATTGCAGGGGTCGTAGTGGGTTACTTTGGCGTGCCTAAGGTGCTGCCGATGATCCCTCCTTTCCTGTCCAGCCTGGTGTTGGGTGCGCTGGGCATCTTCCTGACTATGCTGTGGATCAAAAGCCAGAATCCCCGTTGGGAAAGCGGCAAATATCGTCCTCTGGCAACGAAAATCGTGGAAGAAGACGAAGCAGAAGCCTGCGGTATATAAGAATGCTTTGAAAAGTCTCAAATCTGAAAAGGTTTGAGACTTTTTCACGTTTGTCCGTTTTTTTCATAGAATGGGAAAAAGGGGGTGAAACCAATGCTGAAAGCACGAATACAGGCTCTTTGCAATGGCGGGGATAATTGTTCCCAGATCATTTTGCGGGCAGCTGCAGAGGAATATGGGTTTTCCCTGCCGGAAGAACTGCTGGCGGCTTGCGAGGGGATCCATGGGGGCTTTGGCATCAATGGTATGTGCAGCGCCCTGGTGGCGGCAGTGATGGTGCTGGGGCTCTTATGCGATGCGGAAGAACTCAAACTGAAACGTATCTTGTTTTTGCTGCAGGCTCAGGAAAGATTTGGCGGCTTAGACTGCTGCAGGCTTTCGGCATTGGGAGCAGACTGCAGCGGGGTTTTGGGAGAAATTGCAGATATTTTGCAGGAAGTGATAGAAGGATAAACAATAGGGTGTCGGCTTTGTCGACACCCTGAGATGCCTCAGGCATCTTTTTTTGTGTCATTGATTTGAGGCAAAAGGGTCGTTGGTGCAGTGGTCTGTTTGTTTCGCAGGGTCTCGTTTTCTTTGCGCAGGGCTGCCAGTTCAGCTTCCATCTTTTCCACCTGTGCCTTCCAGCGGGCATTGACAGCAGCCACTTCATCGCTCCGCTGTGCCAGCAGGGCGGAAAGCTCTTCCATTTGTTTTTTATGGGCATCCTGAAGGGCTGTGTAAGCCTTTGAATAGTCGGGCTGAGGGATTGGACGCTTTTCTTCTGCTTTTGGTCTGGGAAGGGGAGAGGGGGTAAAAACGGCAGGTAGAAATCCATGCTGGGCATTGCCGTAACATTCTGCTGCGTTCAGAGAATCATCCTGTGCGCCCAATAACTCGCCCTTCAGGCAGTAACCGGGAAATTTTTCCATATATCGCTCCACAGGGCCAAAGGAGGCACCGCCGTTTTCTGAGGTGCAGCGCATGGGCTGTCCGTTGGCTGTCCACATGAGGATGACTTTTCCATTTTCCAAAAAAGCAAGACAATTGTCGCAGTTCGTATCTTCCCAGAGGACACGGGGTGTGCTGATAGCAGAGGTTCTCTTATACTGATAGACCACCTGGGTGCGGAACATCCCCCGAACGATATAGAGCATATGGATTTTTTCGTTGTCATTGACAATGGAAACATCCGTATAGGGCGAGGGCGTCTGGATGAGGGGGGTTACGCTGCCCATGGTATAGGGGGTCAGAAGCATTTCTCTGGCACTCAATACGTTTCGCCCGGTGCGGTAATACAAAATGATATGTTCCCTGCTGAGCCGGCGGGCAAGAAAAGGTGTTTTCTGCATGGGCATGAATCGGTCGATCTGGTAAGGCTTTTCCCACTGCCCATTCCGAAAAACAGTATAGACCAGAGAGTCTACATTAGTGGATTCTGTAGGCAGGTGATAAATGATATGGAAGGCATCTTCGGAAGGCAAAAGGAAAAACTTTGTGTGATCTGTGTTTTGGGTGCCCCTCATCATCGGGCGATGCTCCCATTTGGAAAAATCCGATGAGGATGCCAGATAAAGTTGCCCTTCTCCACCGGAATAGAGGAGATAGGCCACATCCTCATATTGGCAGAGGGAAAAAACAGGTGCCACCCGTTCGGCGATCTTCTGGGGGACTGTCCAGCCGTCATAGGAAAAGCTGCGGCAAAAAATGTTGCCTTGCTCATAATAAAAGAGATAGAAATATCCTTTTTTTGTTTTCAGATATTTAACATGGGGATTTTGCATGGTGACGCTCCCTTTTTGATTTTTAGAATAGTTTATGCGGAAAAGAAAGAAAAAGAATCTTACAATATTATTAAAATAGAATATAGGATTGACTTTAATAAAATTAAATGTTATTTTGATAATATGAAAGGAGATGAAAGGATGGAACAGAAAAATCTGCCTGCGTGGGTCTTAGGACTGGAGGAGGAGGAACTGACCTTCATCAAAAAATTCATATTGGCATCGGGCTCCTTAAAGGAGGTCGCCTCTCTTTATGGCGTGACCTATCCTACGGTGCGCCTGCGGTTGGACAGGCTCATCCAGAAAATCAAGCTGAATGAGCAAATAGCGGAAGAGCCTTTCATCGCTATGGTGAAACAGCTTGCCATTGATGAGAAAATGGATTTTGAAACAGCGAAGCTGTTGATTACAGCTTATAAAAAAGAAAAGGAAACAAAGTAATTAAAGGGGAATTACGATAAAGGAGGAATTTCAATGGAAGCATTTCATCATTTTCATTCCGGTATGGCTGGCATGAGTATTTTGGTGTGGGGAATCGTCATTTTTTATATTGCCTTACTTATCGGCTCGTGTTATCTGCAGGTGCGGTTGTCCAAAGCTGAGGAATGGTGGAAGGGACTGATCCTGCCCGCCATTGCGCTGATATTTCATTCCTTCGGGAATGCGCTAGCGGTAGTTTTGCTGGTGATTTATGGCGTGAATCGTTATAAGATCAAAAAACATAAGGACGAGATCGAAAAAATGAAAATCAGAGATTTATAAAAAACAGCCTTCTAACGGAAGTTAGAAGGCTGTTTTTGTTATCAGTCTTTTTTCAGAAAGAGATTTGCAAAATCCTGAAAAGAATCATCCGATCTTGTATGATCGGGGTCTGCCAGATTGAAGAAGCAGGTAGGAATCTCTTTCAGGCGGAGATTCTTTTCAATACAGGGAGTACATCCCTGGTCGTGGTTGGTAGGGTGCATGGGGCATTTCAGGTTTTTGCATGTGCAATGATTTACATTCATATAAGAACCTCCTTACAGATTTAAATAAATTTTGTTGTTTTCACAGATGAAGCAGAAAAATCAATGGTTCCGTTTTGCCGCAGCTGACGGGGCAAGCAATTTGTTAGTTGGATGAAATCCCGATTCATGTGGGATTGATCCGCATAGCCGCTTTCCGCCGCAATTTGGGAAAGGGGAATATCTTTTTGCAGCAAAGCAGCTGCATGCTGCATCCGAATGGTTTTTGCAAAGGTTTTCGGTGCGGTGCCGGTATATCGTTTGAAAAGCGTATGTAAATATCTCTGACTGTAGCCTGTATGTTCTGCCAGCATTTCCAGAGAATATTGTCCATTATTATCCATGATCTTTTCTACACAATACTGGAGCAAACGCTGTTTGTCTGTCTTCTGTTTCTCTTGTTTTTGCAGGAAACAGCGGATGATCTCTTTCTGTTCTGTAAAACTTTTGGCAGAAAGAAGTTTTTCTACAAAAAAATCATTTTGAGGAAACAGTGCTTCCAGTGGAGCCGGGCGATCCAGAAACTGACTTAGATCTTCCTGCTGCAGAGCCGATGCACCGGGAAGAAAGCGAATACTCAAAATTTTCGAGCCTTTGCCAAGGTCAAACCGGCGAGGCGCATCAATAGAGACGGAAAAATATGCCCTTGTTTGGTTCTCATCACTGATGATAATGATATCATGGCATCCATCAGGGATGGCGGTAAGGAAGGGTTGTTTTCCGCAATCACTGATTTCATAGCACATGCAGATCTGTTTTGAAAGGGCATCATTTGGGGCAATCAAATAATTCCGTGATGTTTGACCGTATGTGTCAAAACCCGGATTCCATGGAAGATATGTTTTCATCTCATTTTTCCTCATATTGCCCGCCTCCATATCCTGATTATAGCAAAAAGAAATACAGGAGACTAGAATAAATCGGAACAAAAAGAAAATCCCCTCTATCCTTCGATAAAGGGGATTGTGTTTTGTAAAATGCAGTTTTTGTGTATCAGAATCCCAAGGCTTTAGTTTTTCGCTTTGGATTCGCAGTAAATGCAGCGATATTCGCCTTTTTCCCTGTCTGTCAGCTTGAAGATATGGGGAATCTCCTGCTCCACAGAGGTGATGCAGCGGGGATTTTTGCACTGGATGATATTTGTCAGCCGTTCCGGCAGCTGAGGGTGGATTTTTTCCACGCATACGCTGTCTTTGATGACATTGATGGTGACATTGGGGTCGATATAGCCCAGAATGTCCAGATCCAGATTCAGTTCTGTATCGATTTTGATGATATCCTTTTTGCCCATTTTCTGGCTGGGGGCGTTTTTAATGAGGGCGATGGAACAATCCATGTGATCCAGATTCAGGAAATGATACAGTTCCATGCCTTTTCCTGCGCGGATATGGTCGATGACAACGCCGTTATTGATAGAATCAATTTTCATTTTATTCCACCTCCAGTAATTTCAGGATCAGAGCCATACGGATATATTTCCCGTTGGATACCTGTTTGAAGTAGCAGGCTCTGGGGTCATCGTCCACAGCAACGGAAATTTCGTTTACGCGGGGCAGGGGATGCAGGATGGAAAGGTCTTTTTTCGCCGTTTCCAGCTTATCCGGTGTGAGGATATAGCTGTCTTTCAGGCGGATATAATCAGCTTCATTGAAGAAGCGTTCCCGCTGTACTCTTGTCATATAGAGGATATCCAGCGTAGGCATAGCTTCCTCCAGGCTGCGTGTTTCTGTATAGGGAATGCCTTCCTTTTCCAGTTCCTGAATGATATATTCTGGCACTTTCAGCTCGTCGGGAGAAATCATGACGAACTGTACCCCTTCGTAACGGCTCAAAGCGTGGATCAGGGAATGAACGGTTCTGCCGAATTTCAGGTCACCGCAGAGCCCCACGGTCAGGTGGTCAAATCTGCCTTTTTCCCTCTGGATGGTCAAAAGGTCAGCCAGTGTCTGGGTAGGGTGATTGTGACCGCCGTCCCCCGCGTTGATGATAGGCACAGGAGAACGCATGGAAGCGATCATGGGTGCGCCTTCTTTGGGATGACGCATGGCAATGATATCAGCATAGCAGCCTACGGTGCGAACTGTATCGGAAACGCTTTCGCCTTTTGCCGCAGAGCTGTTGTTTGCGGCGGAAAAGCCCAGCACACTGCCGCCCAGTTCCAGCATGGCCGCTTCAAAGCTCAGGCGGGTACGGGTAGAGGGCTCGAAAAACAGGGTAGCCAGTTTTTTGCGTTTGCATTTTTCGGCGTATTTATCGGGGTTTGCAATGATGTCATTGGCTGTAGCGATCAGTTCATCGATTTCTTCTACAGTCAGGTCAATGATATCGATGAGGCTTCTCATGGATCACATCTCCCTCCAGCTTTCATCACTGGGGTTGCTGCGGAATTTCATCAGACGGGCGATATCAGCTTCTTTGATATAGCCTTCCTTTGCAGCAACTTCTGCAACAGTATCGAAATTGGACAGGCTCACGTTCTTTACGTTTGCTTCTGCCAGTCTGTCCAGACCTTTCTGCAGACCATAAGTGAAGATGCTTACAACACCCAGAACGTCAGCGCCTGCTTCACGCAGTACGTTTACAACTTCGATACAGCTGCCTGCTGTGGAGATCAGGTCTTCCACAACGACTACTTTCTGGCCTTTTTCCAGTTTGCCTTCGATCTGGTTGTTTCTGCCGTGGTCCTTTGCGCCGGAGCGAACATAACCCATGGGCAGGTCCAGCAGATGTGCTGTGATGGCAGCATGAGCGATACCAGCGGTGGAAGTACCCATCAGTACTTCTGCATCGGGGTATTCTTTTTTGATGGTTTCCGCCAGAGCATTTTCTACATGGTTTCTAACTTCTACGGATGTCAGAGTCAGTCTGTTGTCGCAGTAAATAGGGCTTTTGATGCCGCTGGCCCATGTGAAGGGTTCTTCGGGGCGCAGGAAAACTGCACCGATGGACAGCAGGTCTTTTGCGATCTGTTCTTTGATATTCATAATTCATGTCCTCCTAAAATCCAGATTGATTTCAATTTTCTATATGGATAATCACCTCAGCAGAAACACAGTTTCTGCAAATCGGGTGCAGGGGGTGACCCCCTGCCAGGGGTAGTGGGGACAGCGTCCCCACGGTCTTAGCCGAGGAACTCGGAAATACATCTGTGATACGCTGCTACAGGGTCGGGTGCCTGTGTGATGGGTCTGCCGACAACGATATAATCGGAGCCCAGTTCTCTTGCCTTTGCGGGGGTAGTCACACGCACCTGGTCGCCAACTTCGCCGTCAGCAAAACGAACACCGGGTGTCACTGTCAGGAATGCGTCGCCGCAAACCTCTTTTACCTTGCCTGCTTCCAGAGGGGAGCAAACAACGCCGTCCAGACCGGAATCCTTTGCACATTTCGCATAGTGCATAACGACTTCATCCAGGGGATGGTCGATCAGCAGGTCTGCTTTCATTCTCTCTTCACTGGTGGATGTCAGCTGTGTCACAGCGATCAGCAGAGGGCGTGTGCCGTCAGGTCTTGTTAGGCCTTCCAGTGCAGCTTCCATCATAGCCTTTGTGCCTGCTGCGTGCAGGTTGCAGATATCCACATCCAGTGCGGACAATACGGACATTGCTTTTTTTACAGTGTTGGGGATGTCGTGGAGCTTCAGGTCTAAGAAAATTTTATGTCCTCTTTCCTTGATCTCCTTTACGATGGCAGGGCCTTCTGCATAGAAAAGCTCCATGCCTACTTTCAGGAAAGGCTTTCTTTCTTCATTTTTAAAGTTGTCCAAAAATGCCATCAGGTCTGCCTTGCTGTTAAAATCGCAGGCAATGATTACGTCTTTATTCATTTGCGGGCACCTCCAATGATATCGTTCAAGTCTTTGATGTTATATTTTTCCATGACACGGGGCAGGTCTTCGATGATTTCCTTGCAGATGAAGGGATTCACCAGATTTGCTGCGCCGATCTCAACGGCGGTTGCCCCTGCCAGCATCATTTCGATCACGTCTTCCGCAGAGGAAACACCGCCCATACCGATGACGGGGATGTTTACGGCTTCTGCCACCTGATATACCATGCGGACTGCCACAGGGAAGATGGCACTGCCGGAGAAACCGCCCATTTTGTTGGCGATCACGGGTTTCTTTGTTTTCAGGTCGATGCGCATACCCATCATAGTGTTGATGAGGGCAATACCATCTGCACCGGCTTCTTCACAGGCTTTTGCGATGGAAACGATGTCGGTTACGTTCGGAGTCAGTTTGATATAGACAGGCTTTGTTGTGACAGCCTTGACAGCTTTTGTCACTGCCGCCGCTGCCGCAGGGTCTGTGCCGAAGCTCATGCCGCCATGGTGTACGTTGGGGCAGGATACGTTTACTTCCAGAATACCTACTTGAGGCTCTTTATCCAGCAATGCACAGGTGTAAGCATATTCTTCGATGGAGAAGCCGCTGACATTGGCAATAACAGGCTTATGGAAGCATTTTGCCAGCTTGGGCAGTTCTTCAGAGATGACCTTTTCCACACCGGGATTCTGCAGACCAACGGAGTTGATCATACCTGCAGGGCATTCTGCGATACGGGGTGTGGGGTTGCCGAAGCGGGGTTCCTTTGTGGTACCCTTGAAGGAGAAAGAACCCAGAATATTGATGTCATACAGCTCCGCAAATTCATAGCCGTAGCCGAAGGTACCGCTGGCGGGGATGACAGGGTTATCCAGTGTGATGCCGCTGAGGGTCACTTTTGTGTTTACCATATGATTTCCTCCTTCACCAGTACAGGACCGTCTTTACAGATACGTTTGTTGCCATATTTTGTCTGGCAGGAGCAGCCCATACATGCGCCGAAACCGCAGCCCATCCGTTCTTCGAAGCTCAGCTGACCGCTGGTGGTGGTCACATCGGAAAGGGCTTTCAGCATGGGTTCGGGGCCGCAGGTATAGAAATAAGTATAGTCGGGGATGGTCTTTACCACATCTGTGACAAAGCCTTTGACACCCACGCTGCCATCTGCTGTGGCAATGTGTACTTCTGCGCCCAGTTTTTTAAATTCTTCTGCATAGAAGATCTCGTCTTTTGTGTTGAAACCAAGGATCACGATGGGGTGCTTGCCTTCTGCGATCAGGTTTTTCGCCAGACGGTACATGGGAGGCACGCCAACGCCGCCGCCGATCAAGAGAGGCTTGTCGCCGCTGACGGAGGTGTCATAGCCATTGCCCAGCCCGGTCAAAACGTCCAGCTTATGGGGGGCTTTCATTTTGCTCATGGCTTCTGTGCCTTTGCCCACAACCTTGTAAAGGATAGTCAGTGTATTTTCGTCATAATCGCAGACGGAAATAGGGCGGCGCAGGAAAAAGCCCTTCAGTTGGATATTGACAAACTGACCGGCAGCGGTGATGGCGGAGGTGTCCCCCGCCAAAACCATTTTGCATACGCTTTCGGTCAGCTTTTCATTGCTTTGAATCGTAAAAATAGACTGTTTCAAGAGGAAACCTCCTTATCATGCATCGATTGTAGAGATACCCAGTGTTGTTTCTTCCAGAACATCCAGCAGAACTCGAACAGTATCCAATGCTGTGAATACGGATACGTTGTTTTCTACAGCACACTGACGGATTTCCTGACCGTCGCTGCTGCTGTGCATGGAGTTCAGGTCTCTTGTGTTGATGACATAGCTTACATAGCCCTGACGGATGGAATCGAAAATTTCTTCGCTGCCATCGGACAGTTTTTTCTTGGTACGGGTACGGATACCATGTTCTTTCAGGAAGTCTGCTGTGCCCTTTGTTGCTTCGATATTGAAGCCCAGTTCGTAGAAACGACGGATTAGAGGCAGTGCTTCTTCTTTATCTTTATCAGCGATGGTTGCCAGTACAGTACCATAGTTCAGGATATTCATGCCGGAAGCCTGCAGTGCTTTATACAGAGCGCGGTTCAGCTTGTTATCGTAACCGATGGCTTCACCGGTGGATTTCATTTCGGGAGACAGGTAAGTGTCCATGCCGTGCAGTTTGGAGAAGGAGAATGCGGGTACTTTTACATACCATCTCTTCTTTTCATCGGGATACAGACCGAAGATGCCCTGTTCTTTCAGGCTCTTGCCCAGGATGACCAGTGTTGCGATATCTGCCAGAGAATAGCCTGTTGCCTTGGACAGGAAAGGTACTGTTCTGGAGGAACGAGGGTTTACTTCGATAACATATACATCATCTTTTTCATCTACGATGAACTGGATGTTGAACAGACCGATGATGCCGATGCCCAGACCCAGTTTCTTTGTGTATTCCAGAATCTTGCCTTTTGCTTTATTGGATACGCTGAAGGTAGGGTATACTGAGATGGAGTCGCCGGAGTGTACGCCTGTTCTTTCTACGTGTTCCATGATACCGGGTACGAATACGTCGATACCGTCGCAAACAGCGTCAACTTCCAGTTCCTTGCCCTGGATATATTTATCAACCAGTACGGGCTGATCTTCATTGATGGCTACAGCACTCTTCAGGTAGGTGCGCAGCTGTTCTTCGTCCGCAACGATCTGCATCGCACGGCCGCCCAGAACATAGGAAGGACGAACCAGTACAGGATAGCCGATCTCTTCCGCTGCTTTTACACCGGCTTCGATGTTTGTAACAGCGTGACCCTTAGGCTGAGGGATGTGCAGTTCCTGCATGATATGTTCGAAAGCATCTCTGTTTTCTGCTTTTTCGATGGCTGCAACGTCTGTACCGATGATCTTTACGCCCCGTTCCATCAGAGGTTCTGCCAGGTTGATGGCTGTCTGACCGCCCAGGGAAGCGATAACGCCCAGGGGCTGTTCCAGTTCTACCACGTTCATAACGTCTTCTACTGTCAGAGGTTCGAAGTACAGCTTGTCACTGGTGGTATAGTCTGTGGAAACAGTTTCGGGGTTGTTGTTGATGATGATGGATTCATAGCCGAATTCCTTGATTGTGGTTACAGCGTGTACAGTGGAGTAGTCGAATTCTACACCCTGACCGATACGGATAGGACCGGAGCCCAGAACGATGATCTTCTTCTTATCGCTCAGTCTGGAATCGTTTTCTTTTTCGTATGTGGAGTAGAAGTAGGGGATATAGCCGCCGCAGCCGCTGGTTTCGATCATTTTGTAAACGGGGAACAGGCCCATTTCTTTTCTCAGATCGTATACTGCAACTTCGTTCCAGCCCCACAGCTTCGCGATGAATTTATCGGAGAAGCCCATTTTCTTCGCTGTTGTCAGGATATCTTTATTGCCGATGTTTTCAGACAGTGTTTTTTCGTAATCTACGATCTTCCGGAAGGATTCCAGGAAGTATTTTGTGATCTTTGTTGCATCGAAGATAGCATCCAGAGAAACACCGTTTCTGATCAGTTGTGCGATGGCGTAGATGCGGTCGTCGGGGCTGGTTGCGATGTATGCCAGCATATCTTCGTTGGACATATCATCGAATTTGGGCATATGCAGGTGGCAAACGCCGATTTCCAGAGAACGGATGGATTTCAGCATACATTCTTCCAATGTGCGGCCGATGCCCATAACTTCGCCGGTTGCTTTCATCTGGGTAGACAGTGTGTTTGCTGCTGTAGCGAATTTATCGAAGGGGAAACGAGGCATTTTTGCTACGATATAGTCCAGAGCAGGTTCGTAGTTTGCTGTTGTTTCACCCAGTTTGATCTCGTCCAGAGTCATACCTACAGCGATCTTTGCTGTTACTCTGGCGATGGGGTAACCACTTGCTTTGGAAGCCAGAGCGGAGGAACGGGATACACGAGGGTTTACTTCGATCAGGTAGTAATCGGAAGAGTTGGGGTCCAGTGCGAACTGTACGTTGCAGCCACCTTCGATCTTCAGTTCTTTGATGATCTTCAGGGCAGAATCCCGCAGCATGTTGAAGTCGTGATCATTCAGGGTCAGGATGGGAGCAACAACGATGGAGTCACCGGTGTGCACGCCAACGGGGTCGATATTTTCCATACCACAGATAGTGATGGCACGGTCTGTACCGTCACGCATTACCTCGAATTCAATTTCTTTATAGCCTTTTACACTCTTTTCAACCAGTACCTGATGTACAGGGGAAAGCTTCAGGGCATTTTTCATGATTTCAATCAGTTCTGCTTCGTCGTTTGCAAAACCGCCGCCTGTACCGCCCAGTGTGAATGCGGGACGCAGTACAACGGGATAGCCGATCTCATTTGCAGCTGCGATGGCTTCTTCTACAGAGTATGTGATCTGAGAGGGGATAACGGGTTCGCCGATGGACTGGCACATTTCCTTGAACAGTTCACGGTCTTCGGCTCTTTCGATACTGTCGATGCTTGTCCCCAGCAGTTCTACCTGACATTCTTTCAGGATGCCTTTTTTCGCCAGCTGCATCGCCAGGTTCAGACCTGTCTGGCCGCCGATACCGGGCACGATGGCATCGGGTCTTTCATAACGCAGGATCTTTGCGATATATTCCAGTGTTAGGGGTTCCATATACACTTTATCTGCAATGGTGGTATCTGTCATGATGGTAGCAGGGTTGGAGTTTACCAGTACTACTTCATAACCTTCTTCTTTCAGGGCCAAGCAAGCCTGTGTACCTGCATAGTCGAATTCAGCTGCCTGACCGATAACGATAGGGCCGGAGCCGATGATCAGGATCTTTTTTAAGTCAGTTCTCTTTGGCATAATTGATTTCCTCCTTGTAGTAAGTAAATACGTGAATTGGATTTAGTTACATATCTGAGTACGGAGAGAGATGGGACTTCATAAAGAAATCACTTTACCTGCCATACGATATTGCCTTTATACATTGTCATTTTACATTCCCCGTATACCTTTTTTCCTGCGAAAGGCGTTGCACGGCCCATCGTCAGGAAAGTTTCAGGGTCGATGGTATATTCTTTTTCCAGATCATATACTGTTAGGCTGGCAGGCTGCCCAACTTCCAGGGCTGTGCCTACGCCAAAACGGTTTCTGGGGTTTGTATGCATCAGATCGATGAGCTGATTTAAGGTAAGGACACCTTTTTTCACCAGTTCTGTATAAAGAACAGGGAAGGCGGTTTCCAGACCAACTACACCCATCATGCTTTTTGCCAGACCTCTGCTCTTTTCTTCGGCAGAGTGGGGGGCATGGTCTGTAGCGATCATGTCTACTGTGCCATCCAGAATGCCGGCGATGAGGGCTTGTCTGTCTGCCTCGCTGCGGATGGGAGGGTTCATTTTAAAACGTCCGTCCTCCTGCAGCATGGAATCGTTCATGGTCAGGTAGTGGGGGGCTGTTTCACAGGTCACATCCAGACCTTCGGCTTTTGCTTTACGAATCAGCTCAACGCTTTCCTTTGTGGAAATATGGCACACATGGTATTTTACGCCGGTTTCCTTTACCAGGGCCAGATCTCGTTCGATCTGTTTCCATTCGCTTTCGGAACAGATGCCTTTATGTCCATGCTTTTCGGCATATTCCCCTTTATGGATATAGCCGCCGCAGAGCAGGGAATTGTCTTCACAATGGGCTGCAACGATTTTGTTGTAACCGCTGATTTTTTTCATGGCTTTTTTCATGATTTCATCATTTTGCACACCCCGACCGTCATCGGAAAAGGCGCAGACATGACCAACAATTTCATCATAGGCCGCCAGTTTTTCGCCCATTTCACCAACGGTGATGGTGCCATAGGGAACCACTTCGATACAGGCTGTTTCGCGGATGGCTTTCAGCTGCACCTCCAGATTTTCCATACAATCGGGCACAGGGTTCAGATTGGGCATGGAGCAGACTGCGGTGTAGCCGCCGTGGGCTGCTGCCAAAGTGCCGCTTTTGATGGTCTCTTTATAAAAAAAGCCCGGCTCTCTGAGATGTACGTGAACATCAATAAAACCGGGGAAAATAAAGCAACCGTCCAGATCAAAAACGGGACACGCATCCTGTGGAGCACGGTTGGAAATTTCTGTAATGATACCGTCGGCGATGAATACGTTGGATTTGATGAAATTGCCCTGAACAAATACGTTTGCATTCGTTAAAATATAGTTCAAAGTAATCTCTCCTTTCGTTCGCTAACAAGATCTAAAACTTATTTTTCTCTAAATCTTCAATACTATATCACAAAGGGCCTTTCATGTCAAGATGTAGATAAAAATAGGGGGAAATCCACTATAAGATGTAATGATAGAATTTATTGACACTGGAATTTCCTTGTGATAGACTAAAACTGTAAATCTATGAGACTTTTTGTAACTGACGGAAAAATGGGTAACCATGGGGGAGCAAAAAGTTCGTGATAAAGCAGTGCAGAACTGCTTTTTGTCGACCGTCTGGGCAGTCCTGTTTTCTGTAAAACAGAATAGGACTGTCCTTTTGTGTTTTTATGACAAAAGATGATATATGGAACGATGATGAGGAGGTAAACCATGAAGAAAATCGGTATCGTTATGGGCAGCGACAGCGACCTGCCTGTAGTGGAAAAAGCAATGGCAACCCTGGAAAAATACGGTGTGCCCTTTGAAGCACATGTATACTCTGCCCACAGAACCCCTGAAGAAGCAAGAGCCTTTGCAAAAGGCGCAAGAGAAAACGGCTTTGGTGCCATTATCGCAGCAGCGGGCAAGGCAGCCCATCTGGCAGGTGCTATGGCAGCCAATACAACACTTCCCGTGATCGGTATCCCCATCAAATCCTCCACACTGGATGGCCTGGATGCACTGCTTTCCACCGTG
Source organism: [Eubacterium] saphenum (assembly GCA_004557645.1). Taxonomy (GTDB): domain Bacteria; phylum Bacillota; class Clostridia; order Lachnospirales; family Anaerotignaceae; genus Anaerotignum_A. The sequence goes on from SFGI01000003.1 coordinate 76,623, forward strand.
CAGATGCCCGGCGGTATGCCCGTTGCGACCGTAGCCATCGATGGAGCGGAAAACGCAGCACTGCTGGCGATCCAGATCTTGGCTGTGGAAGATGCAGCCCTGGCAGCAAAGCTGGACAATGCAAGAGCGGAAGCAGCAGCAAAGGTGCTGGAAAAGAATGCTGCATTAGAGGCGAGATACGCAGAATAAGTATTTTAAAATCATTTTATAAGGAAACAATCAACATTAAAACATATAAGGAAAAGGCGAAAGCCAAGAGAGGAGTAACATAATGAAAAGCCAGAGTGAAAGCTATAAAGCAGCAGGCGTAGACATTACTGCAGGGTATAAGGCGGTAGAACTGATGAAAGAGCATATCGCAAAAACAATGACATCCGGTGTGATGGGCGATATCGGCGGTTTTGGCGGCCTGTTTGAACTGGATATGACTGGTATTACAAAACCCGTTCTGGTCAGCGGTACAGACGGCGTTGGTACAAAACTGAAACTGGCATTCCTGATGGACAAACATGATACAGTGGGTATCGACTGTGTAGCTATGTGCGTGAACGATATCATCTGTGTTGGTGCAAAACCTCTGTTCTTCCTGGACTATATCGCAGTTGGCAAAAACTTCCCTGAAAAAATAGCATCCATCGTATCCGGCGTTGCAGAAGGCTGTGTACAGTCCGGCGCATCCCTGATCGGCGGCGAAACAGCAGAGATGCCCGGCTTCTATCCCGTAGATGAATACGATCTGGCTGGCTTTGCTGTAGGTGTTGTAGACAAAGATAAAATCCTGAATAATAAGACAATCAAAGCAGGCGATGTGATCCTGGCTCTGCCTTCCAGCGGTGTGCATTCCAACGGCTTCTCTCTGGTACGTCGTGTACTGGATGTGGAACATGCTGATATCAAAACTCCTCTGGAAAGACTGGGCGGCAAGTCCATCGGCGAAGCACTGCTGGCTCCCACAAAGATCTATGTAAAACCTATGCTGGCTCTGTTTGAAGAAGTGACAGTAAAAGCTGTTTCCCATATCACAGGCGGCGGCTTCTATGAAAATATCCCCAGAAGTATTCCCAAGGGCTTTGGTGCGAAGATCGATAAAGCAAGCCTGAGAATCCCTGCTATCTTTGACCTGATCATGGAAAAAGGCAATATCCCCGAAAGAGATATGTTCAATACCTTCAACATGGGCGTTGGCATGAGCGTTGTTGTTGCAAAAGAAGACGCGGAAAAAGCAATCGAGATCCTGAAAGCAAACGGCGAAGATGCTTATATCATGGGCGAAATCGTTGCTTCTGAGGAAGGTGTTGTAATTTGTTGATGAAAACAAAGATCGCCGTATTCGTTTCCGGCGGCGGCACAAATCTGCAGGCATTGATCGATGCGGAAAAAAGAGGGGAGATCCCCAGCGGCAAGATCGAACTGGTCCTTGCCAGCAATGACACTGCCTATGCCCTGACAAGAGCGGCTGATAACGGCATCCCTTCCGTAGTGGTGAAACGCAAGGATTTCGATTCTCAGATCGCATACGAAGAAGCAGTTAAGGCTATCCTTGCGGAAAGAGGCATTGAAATGATCGTTCTGGCAGGCTTTATGTCTATCCTGAGCGAAAATTTCACATCTGCTTATCCCAAGCGCATTGTCAATGTGCATCCTTCCTTGATCCCTTCCTTTTGCGGCAAGGGCTTCTATGGGCTCCATGTCCATGAAGCGGCTCTGGCCTACGGCGTGAAGGTGACAGGTGCAACGGTGCATTATGTGAATGAAATTCCCGATGGCGGTGAGATCATCCTGCAAAAGGCAGTGGAAATTCAGGAGGGCGATACCCCCGAAGTTCTGCAGAAAAGAGTTATGGAACAGGCAGAATGGATCCTGCTTCCCAAGGCAGTGGAAATGGTAGCAGCAAAGCTTCAGAAAGAAAGAGGTTAAAACAATGAATGTTTATCAGAAAGATACAATGAAAGATTTGGTAAAAGATAACAGCTATGTTGGCCGTGGTATCGTCATCGGTAAAACAGAGGACGGCACAAAGGCAGCCATTGCATACTTCATCATGGGTCGCAGCGACAACAGCCGTAACCGTATCTTCAAAGAAGAGGGCGAAGATGTGATGATCTACCCTTACGATGAGTCTAAAGTGGAAGATCCTTCCCTGATCATCTATGCGCCTGTTCGTAAGCTGGACGGCAAGCTCATCGTTACAAACGGCGACCAGACAGATACCATCCGCGATTTTGTTCTGGACGGCAAATCCTTCGAAGATGCCCTGGAAACAAGAGAATTCGAACCCGACGGCCCCAACTGGACACCCAGAATCAGCGGTATGCTGACCTTCGCTGACGGCGATTTTACATATAAAATGAGCATCCTGAAGAGCGCAGATGCAGAAGGCACAGCCTGCAACAGATTCACATATTCCTATAAAGCACTGGCTGGCGTAGGCCACTTCATCCATACCTATATGGGTGATGGCAGCCCTCTGCCTACTTTCCAGGGTGAACCTGAAAGAACTGCAGTTCCCAACGATATCGATGCCTGGACAAAAGAAATCTGGGAAAACCTGAACGAACAGAATAAAATCTCCATCTATGTGAGATTTACAGACCTGAAAACAGGTGCAGTAGAAAATAGAATGATCAATAAATACGAATAAGAGAGAGGGGATTCTGAAAATGAAAGAGTTTGAACTGAAATATGGCTGTAACCCCAACCAGAAGCCTGCAAAAATTTTCATGGAAGACGGCGCTGAACTGCCCATCGAGATTTTGAACGGCAAACCTGGTTATATCAACTTTCTGGATGCGTTTAACAGCTGGCAGCTGGTAAAAGAGATCAAAGATGCACTGGGCATGCCCGCAGCAACATCCTTCAAACACGTTAGCCCTACCTCTGCAGCAGTAGGCACACCCATGAGCGATGCCCTGAAAAAAGCCTGCTTCGTAGACGATATCGAAGGTCTGGATGATTCCCCTCTGGCATTGGCTTATGCAAGAGCAAGAGGTACAGACAGAATGTCCTCCTTTGGCGACTGGATCGCACTGAGCGACGTTTGTGATGTGACAACAGCAAACCTCATCAAGAGAGAAGTTTCCGACGGTATCATTGCACCCGGCTATACAGACGAAGCGCTGGAAATCCTGAAAAGCAAGAGAAAAGGCAGCTACAACATCGTAAAGATCGACCCCAACTATGTTCCTGCTGTACAGGAAAAGAAACAGGTTTACGGCATCACTTTCGAACAGGGCAGAAACAACTTCGAGATCAACAAAGCCCTGCTGGATAACGTGGTAACAGAAAACAAAGAACTGCCTGAAGAAGCAAAACGTGACCTGATCATCGCATTGATCACATTGAAATATACACAGTCCAACTCCGTATGCTTCGCAAAAGACGGTCAGGCCATCGGCGTTGGTGCCGGTCAGCAGTCCAGAATCCACTGCACCAGACTGGCAGGCAACAAAGCAGATATCTGGCACCTGAGACAGCATGAAAAGGTCCTGAATCTGCCTTTCCTGCCCACAGTTGGCCGTCCTGACAGAGACAATACCATTGATGTTTATATTTCCGATGATTACGAAGATGTTCTGGCAGAAGGCACATGGCAGACACTGTTCTCCGAAAAGCCTGAACCCCTGACAAGAGAAGAAAAGAAAGCATATCTGTCCACCATCAAAGGCGTGGCCCTGGGCTCCGATGCATTCTTCCCCTTCGGTGACAATATCGAAAGAGCAGCAAAGAGCGGCGTTTCCTATATTGCTGAACCCGGCGGCTCCATCCGTGATGACAATGTTATCGCAACCTGCAACAAATTTGGCATGGCAATGGCATTCACCGGCATGAGACTGTTCCACCACTAATCCGAAAGGAGACATACAAATGAAGGTTATGGTAGTCGGTGGTGGCGGCAGAGAGCACGCTATCATCAAAAAAATCAAAGAAAATCCCACGGTAACAGAACTGTACGCACTGCCCGGCAACGGCGGCATTGCTAAAGATGCAACCTGTGTGGACATCGGCGCAAAGGACATTGAAGGCGTTGTGGCTTTCGCAAAGGAAAAGGCTATTGATTTTGCAGTGGTCGCACCCGATGATCCTCTGGTACTGGGGATGGTCGATGCATTGAATGCTATCGGCATCCCTTGCTTTGGCCCTGATAAAAAAGCTGCGATTTTGGAAGGCAGCAAGGTTTTCTCCAAAAACCTGATGAAAAAATATGGTATCCCCACAGCGGCTTATGAAGTATTCGACGATATGGAAAAAGCACTGGCATATCTGGAAACAGCACCCCTGCCCACAGTAGTGAAAGCAGATGGCTTGGCTCTGGGTAAGGGGGTTATCATCGCTGAAACAAAGGAAGCAGCTCAGGATGCGGTACGTTCCATGATGGCGGATAAGGTATTCGGTGCTAGTGGTGACCACATCGTTATCGAAGAATTTATGACAGGCCCCGAAGTTTCTGTTTTGGCATTCACAGACGGCAAAACAATGGTTCCCATGGTTTCCGCTATGGACCACAAGAGAGCTTTGGACGGGGATAAGGGTCTGAATACAGGCGGCATGGGCACCATTGCCCCCAACCCTTTCTACACAGAAGCAGTGGCAAAGGAATGTATGGAAAAGATCTTCGTTCCTACCATGGAAGCCATGAACGCAGAAAGCCGTACCTTCAAGGGCTGCCTGTTCTTTGGGTTGATGATCACACCCAATGGCCCCAAGGTGATCGAATATAACTGCCGTTTTGGCGACCCCGAAACACAGGTGGTACTGCCCCTGCTGGAAAGCGACCTGCTGACTATCATGCAGGCTGTGGCAGCGGAAAAACTGGCGGATGTGGAAGTAAAATTCAGCGATAAGGCTGCTTGCTGCGTGATTATGGCTTCCGCAGGCTATCCCCAGAGCTATGAAAAAGGCTTCGAGATCACATTGCCTGCAGAGGACAAGCTCATCTTTGTGGCAGGTGCAAAGGAAGCAGAGGGCAAGCTGCTGACCAACGGCGGTCGTGTGCTGGGTGTAACAGAAATCGCAGATACACTGCCCGAAGCCATTGCAAAAGCCTATGAAAGCGTAAAAACAGTAAAATTCGACAACGCATACTATAGAAACGACATCGGTAAAAAAGCCCTTGCGGCGGAGGTATAACCATGGTTTATAGAATTTATGTTGAAAAGAAACAGGGTCTGGCTGCGGAAGCAGCCTCCCTGAAAGGCGATATCGTCAATCTGCTGGGCATCAAGGGCCTGACAGATCTGCGCCTTTTGAACCGTTACGATGTGGAACACATCGACAAAGAGCTGTTTGATTACTGCAAACAGACTGTATTTTCCGAACCCCAGCTGGATGATCTGAGAGAAGAGATCCCCGCTGACGGCGCGGCTGTTTTTGCTGTGGAATATTTGCCCGGTCAGTTCGACCAGAGAGCCAATTCCGCTGCAGAATGTATCCAGATCATTTCCAAGCAGGAAAGACCTCTGGTAAAAACAGCAAAAGTTTATGTCCTGTACGGCACCCTGACAGAAGATGATGTGGATGCGATCAAAAAATTCCTCATCAACCCTGTAGAATCCAGAGAAGCAACATTGGATGCCTTCGATACACTGGATGTAAAATATGAAATCCCTACAGAAGTTGCAACAGTTGAAGGCTTCCGTGGTCTGGATGAAACAGCCCTGATGGCATTTATCAAAGACAATGGTCTGGCGATGGATCTGGATGATATCAAAGTCTGCCAGAATTATTTCCTGAGCGAACAGAGAGACCCCACCATCACAGAAATCAAGATGATCGATACCTACTGGTCCGATCACTGCCGCCATACCACATTCCTGACAACCATCGACAGCATCAAATTTGAAGATGAAGTGCTGCAGGCAGCTTATAACGAATATTTGGCGACCAGAGCAGCTATCGGCAGAACAAAACCCATCAACCTGATGGATATGGGTACTATCGTTGCAAAATTCCTGAAACAGGAAGGCAAGCTGGATAAGCTGGATGAATCCGAAGAAATCAATGCTTGTACTGTAAAAATCGACGTTGATGTGGAAGGCGAAACACAGAAATGGCTGCTGCTGTTCAAAAATGAAACCCACAACCACCCCACAGAAATCGAACCCTTCGGCGGCGCGGCAACCTGCGTGGGCGGTGCTATCCGTGACCCTCTGAGCGGTCGTTCCTATGTTTACGCTGCTATGCGTGTAACAGGTGCAGGCAACCCCCTGACACCCGTTTCCGAAACCATGCGCGGCAAACTGCCTCAGCGTAAGATCGTGACAACAGCTGCGGCTGGTTACAGTTCCTACGGGAACCAGATCGGTCTGGCAACAGGTCAGGTAGATGAACTGTACCATGACGGTTATGTGGCAAAGAGAATGGAAATCGGTGCTGTTATCGCAGCGGCTCCTGCGGAAAACGTACGCAGAGAACGCCCTGTGGACAGCGATATCGTTATCCTGCTGGGCGGCAGAACAGGCCGTGACGGCTGCGGCGGTGCAACAGGCTCCTCCAAATCCCATACACTGGAATCTCTGGAAAGCTGCGGCGCAGAAGTACAGAAGGGGAACGCTCCCGAAGAAAGAAAACTGCAGAGACTGTTCAGAAACCCCGAAGCATCCAAGCTCATCAAACGTTGTAACGACTTTGGTGCCGGCGGTGTTTCCGTTGCCATCGGCGAATTGGCAGATGGCCTGGAAATCGACCTGAATGCAGTACCTAAAAAATATGACGGTCTGGACGGCACAGAACTGGCAATTTCCGAATCTCAGGAAAGAATGGCAGTTGTCGTTGCTGCAGCAGACGTAGAACGTTTCAAAGAACTGGCATACGCAGAAAACCTGGAAGCAACCGTAGTTGCCAGAGTCACAGAAAAACCTTATCTGGTAATGAACTGGAACGGCAAAAATATCGTAAATATCTCCCGTGCATTCCTGGATTCCAACGGTGCGGAAAAACATATCGACATCGCTCCTGCGGCTCCTCAGCCCTTCGCAAAAGAAATCCCCGCAGATTTCAAGAAAGGCTATATGGAACTGGCACAGGATCTGAATGTATGCTCCAAGAGAGGTCTGTCCGAACGTTTCGACTCCACCATCGGTGCCGGTACGGTTCTGATGCCTTTTGGCGGCAAAAATCAGAAAACACCCATTCAGGCTATGGTAAATAAAGTATCCGTAGAAAAACAGGATACCACAACCTGCTCCCTGATGGCTTGGGGCTACAACCCCTTCATCGCGGAAAAGAGCCCTTACCACAGTGCATATCTGGCAGTTGTGGAATCTGTTGCGAAACTGGTGGCAACAGGCGCGAAATTTGAAGATGTATACCTGTCCTTCCAGGAATACTTCGAAAAACCTATGAAAGACGGCAAACGCTGGGGCAAACCTCTGGCTGCTCTGCTGGGTGCATTCATGGCACAGAAGGGTCTGGAAATTGCTGCTATCGGCGGTAAAGACTCTATGAGCGGTACCTTTGAACATATCGATGTACCTCCCACACTGGTTTCCTTCGCGGTAACAACAGATAATATCAACAACATCGTTTCTCCTGAATTCAAAGGCGAAGGCCATAAAGTGGTTCTGGTGAAACCTGAATACGATAAAGACGGTCTGCCTACTACAGACAGCCTGAAGAAGGTATTCGACGTGGTAACCGGCCTGATGAGAGAAGGCAAGGTTGCAGCGGCATATACACCTACTTACGGCGGCGTGGCAGAAGCTATCCTGAAGATGGCTATGGGTAACGATATCGGTTTCACTTATGCTGACGGCGTAAGCAAAGAGGATATCTTCGGTTACAACTATGGCGCATTCGTTCTGGAACTGACAGCAGACGCAGAAGCTGGCATCCTGCTGGGTACCACAGGCGGTAGCGCGATCGTTTGCGGCAGCGAAAGCATTGCTCTGGATGAAATCTTTGCGGCTTATGAAAATAAACTGGAAGAAATCTATCCTATGCACGCTGCGGCAGAGGAAAAAGCAGAAATCCCTGCATTCACAACAAAAGCAGAAGGCATTACCTATAAAGCAGCAGCATCCGTTGCAAAACCCCGTGTGCTGATCCCTGTATTCCCCGGTACAAACTGCGAATTCGACTCTGCGAAGGCTGTAGAACGGGCTGGCGCAAAGGCGGAGCTCTTCGTTATCAACAACCTGTCTGCATCCGGCATCGCAGATTCCATCGAACGCTTCGCAAAAGAAGTAAAACAGTCCCAGACTATCTTTATCCCCGGTGGCTTCTCCGGCGGTGACGAACCCGATGGTTCCGGTAAATTCATCACAGCATTCTTCCGCAATCCTGAAATCAAGGAAGCGGTAACAGCACACCTGAAAGAAAGAGACGGTCTGATCTGCGGTATCTGTAACGGTTTCCAGGCATTGATCAAGTTGGGTCTGGTGCCTTATGGCGAAATCATCGACACAGATGAAACTTGTCCTACCCTGTCCTACAATACCATCAGCAGACACCAGTCCAAGATCGTTCGTGTGAGACTGGCAACAGAAAAATCTCCTTGGCTGACAAATGTAAAAGCCGGCGATATCTTCAGCGTGCCTATTTCCCACGGCGAAGGCCGTATCCTGATGGATGATAAACTGGTACAGGAACTGGCAGCAAAAGGTCAGATCCTGACACAGTATGTAGACGAAAAAGGTCTGCCCACTAACGATATCCAGTTCAACCCCAACGGCTCTACTTATGCGATTGAAGGTCTGATCTCTCCCGATGGTCGTGTCATCGGTAAGATGGGCCATGCAGAACGTATTGGTGACGGTCTGTATCAGAACGTAGAGGGCAACTATGATATGAAGCTGTTTAAATCCATGGTTGATTATTTCAAATAAAATACGTTAAGAGAGGTGGCTTAGCCGCCTCTTTTTTCGTTGCATGAAAGGGAAAAGAATGATAGTATAGGAAATGGTATGAAATGCAATTTTTGCTGAAATATAGGAGGAAGAAAAATGATTCGGTTTGAATGTGACTATGCGGAAGGTATGCACCAGAGAATTTTGGACAGACTGATGGAAACAAATATGGAACAGACAGCGGGCTATGGCGTCGATCCCCATTGCGACCATGCAAGAGAACTGATCAAACAGGCTTGCGGCAGGGATGATGTGGATGTGCATTTTCTGGTGGGCGGTACACAGACAAATATGACGGTGATCGCCGCAACGCTGCGTCCCTATCAGGGCGTTTTCTGTGCCAATACAGGACACCTGAACGTACACGAAACAGGAGCTATCGAAGCAACAGGACATAAGGTTATCGTGCTGCCTACAACGGAAGACGGCAAGCTGACAGCAGAGGTTATTCAGGAAGGCTATGATGCTCACTGGGGCGATGAAACCCATGAACATATCGCCCAGCCCGGTATGGTCTATATTTCTCAGTCTACAGAAGACGGCACAACATACACAAAGGCAGAACTGACAGCCATCAGTGCAACCTGCCGCAAATGCGGTCTGCCCCTGTTCATTGACGGCGCAAGATTGGGTTATGCGTTGGCGGCAGAAGGCTGCGATTACACACTGAACGATATTGCCAATCTGGCAGATGTGTTTTATATCGGCGGCACAAAGGTCGGTGCCATGATGGGGGAAGCCGTTGTCATCGTAAATCCTTCCCTGAAAAGAGACTTCCGTTATATGATCAAGCAGAGAGGCGGTATGCTGGCGAAGGGCAGACTGCTGGGCATCCAGTTTGAAACACTGTTCGAAGATGGTCTGTATTTTGAAGTGGCGAAGCACGCAGATGACCTGGCAATGCAGATCCGCAGAGCCTTTGAAGCAAAGGGTATCAAAATGCTGTTTGATTCTAAGACGAATCAGCAATTCCCCATCCTGCCCAACGATATGATGGAAAAGCTGGCAGAAAAATACGCCTTTTCCTTCTGGACCAAGGTAGGGGATAGCCATACAGCCGTGCGCTTCTGCACAAGCTGGGCAACAAAAGAAGAAAATGTGGCTGAACTGCTGAAAGACATTGAAAATATTTAATGATTAAAAAAGTAACCCCGATTCCAAAAAGAATCGGGGTTTTTGTCTGATTGAGATTATTTTTCTTCTGCAAAAACGACAGTTTTTGCGTATAGGTTTCCAAAGGGGTAACCCCTTTGGTGGGAGTTTGAGGGTGAAACCCTCAAGAATTTAGCCTTCCAGATGCTCTGTATCATCCACATCCAGTGCTTCAACCAGCTTCACTTCGGGGTTTTTCTGCATGAAGTTGTTCAGCGTGTACTGGTTTGCAAACAGCAGGATGGGGCGTTCGAAGTGGTCATATACCAGCGTGCTTCTTGCTACAACATAATCTTTTACATCCTTGGGAGAACCGGGCGCAACCCAACGGGCTACCTGATATTCCAAAGGCTCCATACGAATCTCGGAATTGTATTCATTCAGCAGTCTGTACTGGAATACTTCAAACTGCAGCTGACCAACGGCACCCAGAATGACATCGTTGAATTCATTGTGATAAACCTGGATAGCACCTTCCTGTGCCAGCTGCTGTACGCCTTTCTGGAACTGTTTTGCCTTCAGGGAATTGACAGGACGCACACGGCAGAATAATTCAGGAGGGAAGGTAGGCAGAGGTTCGAAGAAGAGCTTTTCCTTCCGGTCTGTCAGGGTATCCCCGATCTGGAAGTTGCCGCTGTCGTAGATACCGATGATATCGCCGGCAATGGCTGTTTCTACGGTTTCTCGGTCATTTGCCATCAGGTGGGTAGACTGGCTCAGCTTCATCTGCTTGCCTGTTCTGGAGAGGGTCACGTTCATACCTCTGTTGAATGTGCCGGAGCAGATGCGGAGGAATGCCAGTCTGTCCCGGTGAGCAGGGTTCATATTCGCCTGGATCTTGAAAATAAAACCGCTGAAGAAATCATCATTGGGAGTTACTTCGCCAGTGGTTGTCTTTCTGGCACCGGGGGAAGGGGACCATTCCAGGAAATGATGCAGGAAGGAGGTGATGCCAAAGTCTGCCAGAGCGGAACCAAAGAATACGGGAGACAGCTTACCATCTTTGATGGCCTGCAGATCGAAGGGGTTGCCTGCGCCGTCCAACAGTTCCATTTCACTGCGGAGGATGTCCAGGTTTGCATCGGAGATGACGCCTTCCAGTGTATCGCCGAATACACCGTTGGCACCCAGTTCCACTACGCCGTTTTTCTGTTTATACAGGTAAACTTTATTTTCCAGTCTGTCGTAGATGCCTTCGAAAGTCAGGCCGTTGCCGATGGGCCATGTCACTGCTGTGGAGGGCAGACCCAGTGCATCTTCCAGGTCAGCCATGCAATCCAAGGGATCTTTGGACTGACGGTCCAGTTTGTTGATGAATGTGAAGATAGGGATCTCACGCATACTGCAGACTTTAAACAGCTTTACTGTCTGGGCTTCCACACCCTTTGCCGCGTCGATGACCATGACCGCACTGTCTACGGAGGTCAGGATACGGTAAGTATCTTCACCGAAGTCGTTATGACCGGGGGTATCCATGATGGAAACCACTTTGCCGTCGTATTCGAACTGCATAACGGAGGAAGTAACAGAGATACCTCTCTGTTTTTCAATTTCCATCCAGTCACTCTTTGCGAATTTGTTTTTGCCTCTTGCTTTTACCGTACCTGCTTCACGGATGGCACCGCCGTGGAGCAGCAGTTTTTCTGTCAGTGTTGTTTTACCTGCGTCGGGGTGGGAGATGATCCCGAAAATACGACGCTTCTGGATCGCTTCTGCGTTACTCATATATTTCTTCCTTTCTTTTTGGAATGAATTCACAATATTTCTGTAAAAAGACAATACTTCATATTATTTTACCTGAATTTCAACAAAAATGGAATATAAAGATGTGAAAAAAGTGAAAAGAACAGAAATTTTTATGTTTCCGGAGAAAATACATTGACTGTATAATGTCTTTGGATTAAAATAGATGCGTTAGGTAAACCAACTAAATGATTATTTTTTTTGGAGGTAATGAAAATGAAATTTACAAGCACAGATAAAGCACCCGCAGCTCTGGGTCCCTACTCTCAGGCAGTTTCCGTAAATGGTCTGCTGTTCACATCCGGCCAGATCGCTCTGGATCCTGCAACAGGTGAAATCGTTGGCTCTGACGTTCAGGCTCAGGCTGAACAGGTTTGCAAAAACCTGGCTGCAGTTCTGGAAGCAAATGGTCTGACATTCACAGACGCTGTAAAAACAACATGCTTCCTGGCTGACATGGGCGACTTCGCTGCATTCAACGAAGTTTACGGCAAATACTTCACAGGCAAACCCGCACGTTCCTGCGTAGCAGTAAAAACACTGCCCAAGAACGTTCTGTGCGAAGTTGAAGTAATCGCAGAAATGAAATAAAAAACCGAAATAAGTCTCTGTCTTTGACGGAGACTTATTTTTTTCATGGAACTCTGATTGTATTTGATAAAATACAAAAAAGATTGTTGACAGTTGGAATATCCTGTGTTATTATAAACAAGTCGCTGAACGAAAGCGATGGAAAAATATCGAGGCGTGGCTCAGCTTGGTAGAGCGCTACATTAGGGATGTAGAGGTCGCAAGTTCAAATCTTGTCGCCTCGATTTTTTTTGAAAAAACATTTCTTTGCCAGAAAAAAGTGCAGAAGAAAAATAAAAAAACAATTGACAGGAATCCAATCCTGTGTTAATATAAACAAGCCGCTGGATGAGCGGCGAAAAATGTCGAGGCGTGGCTCAGCTTGGTAGAGCGCTACATTAGGGATGTAGAGGTCGCAAGTTCAAATCTTGTCGCCTCGATTGGAAATTAAGAGTCCGAAAACGTTGAAAAATCAAGGTTTTCGGATTTTTTTTATTTTATTTTTTGGTTAGTTATTTGGAGTAACATGGATATATTTTGCAAAAAATATACCAGTTTTTCAAGTCAGTTATCAAGTCAAGTGTTTTGAAAATGAGTTTGTTGGCCAAAAGAGGATAAAAAAATAGGGAGATCACAAAAATGAGACGTTTTTGGAACGTCTCTTTTTTATTTCCTGAAAAATGCGAGTTTTAGTCAAAATAAAATCCCCGCAGCCGTTGATATTACTGGCGTTGCGGGGATATGGTTTAGTCAAAAACAAGTCAGGTTTTTTTATCGTTTATTGAGGTGGATTGCAGTCTTTACATGGAGTATATCCAAGATATTTTGCGTATTCAATATTATATATCCATATTGGATAATCCCAATGATAGCAATCATAGGTATGGTAACGGTAACCGCTTTCTGTAACAATAACTGCGCTGTTAT
>SFGI01000062.1 GCA_004557645.1 [Eubacterium] saphenum
TAGCCGCAATTTTATTGTAACACGGAGGTTTTTCATTATCACTCCGCTAAAGCTTGTACTGACCCCCAGACAATCTGGGGGTTTTTTGATAAACAAAAAGAACGGGTACAATTGTACCCGTTCGAAAAGAATCTATGTAATTAGATTATTTTACTTCGTTAACCAGTTCAGCACCTTCCAGGAATGCTTTTGCATTTTCCATTGTGATCAGTGCCATCTGACCCAGAGCTTCTTCTGTCAGGAATGCCTGGTGACCGGAGATAACTACTTTATCGCTAGCCAGCAGTCTGGACAGTGTAGCGTCATGTTTTTCCAGGTTGCTTCTGTCTTCGAAGAAGTATTCATGTTCAACTTCGCAAACGTCCATACCTACGCCGCGGAATTTGCCTGCTTCGATTGCGTCAGCCAGAGCTTCGGAGTCAACCAGACCACCACGAGCAACGTTGATGAAGATAACGCCGTCTTTCATCTTAGCGATAGCATCTTTGTCGATCATGTGTCTTGTAGCGGGCATCAGAGGGCAGTGGATGGAGATAACGTCAGCACGAGCGTACAGTTCGTCCAGTGTTACATATTCCAGACCCAGGTTGGGGTTGGGGAATGCATCGTAAGCGATGATGTTCATGCCGAAACCTTTCAGGATGTTGATCATGCACTGACCGATTTTACCTGTACCGATGATACCAGCTGTTTTGCCAACCAGAGCGATACCTGTCAGACCAGCGATGTCGAAGTTGAATTTTGTTGTTCTTTCGTAGGACAGGTGAGGTTTTCTGTTAACTGCCATCAGCAGAGCAGCGCCCTGTTCAGCTACGGATTCGGGAGAGTAAGCGGGTACTCTCAGAACGGGCAGACCACATTCTTTTGCAACGTCCAGATCAACGCTGTCGAAGCCTGCGCAACGCAGCAGCAGAACTTTGATACCCAAGTTTTTCAGTTCACGGATAACTTCTGCGGGAACTTCGTCGTTAACGAAAGAGCATGTAGCGTCGTGACCAGCTGCCAGGTGAGCTGTTGCAGGTGTCAGTCTTTCGTTGAAGAATGTGATTTCATAGCCGTATTTTTCTGCCACAGGTTTAAAAGAGTCTACCCAGTAAGATTTTGTGTCAAAGAATGCAATTTTCATCGGTATCTTCCTCCTAAAAATGAAAAAATTTTGATAAGTGGATAGTAAAAATTTTATAGCAAACAGAGCAACTCCCAGACTGCGTATAGGAATATTGTCTTTCTCTGCTTGTTTTACTTTTAACAATATAATCTATTTCACCGTTTTTGTCAACCATGTTCCCATAAAATTGTAAGTTTTGCCGAAGCCTTTTTTCCCGGAACGATAAAAAAATACCAGTTTCCAAGGGAGTTCTCTTTCTCCTTTTTGGATATTATTTTTTTTGCCCATTATTCCCAAAAAACCACATCGAGACTGCACTATTTTTCAGTAAATAAAAAGAAAAACTCCCATTCAAAGAATTGGGAGTTTTTTTCTCGGGAATTTGTTAGAAAAGTGTTTTTCCAAATCAGTCAAACAGCTGAGAAATGGAAACACCTTTATGGATGCAGTTGATTGCATCTGCAAAAATATCTGCAACGGAAACCATTGTAATCTTGTCGATCTTCTTTTCTTCAGGCAGTTCGATGGTATCCAGAACCAGCAGTTCGTTGATTGCGGATTTTTCGATTCTTTCCAAAGCGGGACCGCTCAGAACGCCATGAGTACAGCAAGCGTCAACTTCGATAGCGCCTCTTTCCTTCAGCGCATTCGCTGCGTTTGTGATAGTACCTGCAGTGTCGATCATATCATCCACCAGGATAACCTTTTTGCCTTTTACTTCACCGATGATGTTCATGATTTCGCTTACGTTTGCTTTGGGTCTGCGTTTGTCGATGATAGCAATGGGAATGTTCAGTTTTTCAGCGAATTTTCTAACTCTTGTTACGCTGCCCAGGTCAGGAGAAACTGCCACAAAGTCCTTTTCCAGATCATCGCCATATTTATTGATATAGAAATTTGTCAGCAGAGGGCTGCCAACCAGGTTATCTACGGGAATATCGAAGAAGCCCTGGATCTGTGCACAGTGCAGATCCATTGTCAGCACACGGCTTGCGCCTGCGCTTGTCAGGATATTTGCAACCAGTTTTGCACTGATGGGATCTCTTGCTCTTGCTTTTCTGTCCTGACGAGCATAGCCATAGTAAGGCATAACTGCTGTGATTCTTGCTGCGGATGCACGTTTCATGGCATCGATCATGATAAGCAGTTCCATCAGGTTGTCATTTACGGGATAGGATGTGGACTGGATGATAAATACATCCGCACCACGGATTGTTTCATTGATCTTTACGGAAATTTCGCCGTCGCTGAATTTTTCCACTTCGCAATCGCCCAGTTTCAGGCCAAGTTTGCTGGCGATAGATTCTGCCAGTTCTTTGTTGGAATTGCAGGCAAAAACTTTGATGTTGCTGATGCCGGAATTAAGCATGTGTCTGTCCCCCTATAAAAATTATCATTAGGTAATATAAGCCCATACAATACTATGTTACAACGAAAAACCGCCAATTTCAACAGCAATTCGACAATTTTTTCATTTTATCCATCGATTCTCTTTTTTGTCCACCCCTCGATGACCTGTTGTCTTGCTCTGGCAACCGCCAGTACATCTTCAGGTACATCCTTTGTGATGGTAGAGCCTGCAGCAATATAAGAGCCTTTTTTCACAGTCACGGGAGCCACCAGATTTACATTGCAGCCAACGAAAACATTGTCCTCGATGGTAGTACGATGTTTTTTCTTACCATCGTAGTTTACCATGATACTGCCGCAGCCGAAGTTGATCTTTTCACCGGCATCGGTATCGCCCACATAGGACAGGTGGGGGATCTTTGTACCATCGCCGATGGTAGAATTTTTCACTTCAACGAAGTCGCCCACTTTTACCTTGTTGCCGATATGACAGTTGGGGCGGATATAAGCATAGGGGCCTACGGTTGTTTCATTGCCGATCTCAGATTCGATGGCTGTAGAAGTCTGGAATTTCACGCCATTGCCCAGTTTGGTATCTGTCAGTCTGGAATTGGGGCCGATCTCGCAGTCCTCGCCAATCTCTGTATTGCCTTCCAGCACGCAACCGGGCAGAACGATGGTATCCATACCGATCTTTACATCGCTGCCGATATAGGTATTTTCGGGATCAACGATGGTAACACCATTTTCCATATGTTTGCGATTGATACGATTTTTCATGATCTTAGCTGCCTCTGCCAGCTGTACGCGGCTGTTTACACCGAAGAATTCATCGGCATCCTTGGCAACCACAGCTTCCACCTTGCCGCCGGCTTTCAGGATCAGTTCCAGGCAATCTGTTAAGTAATATTCCCCCTGGGCATTGTTATTATCCAGCTTGCCCAGGGATTCTTTCAGGGCTTTGCCATTAAAAATGTAGATACCTGTATTGATCTCGTTGATCAGGCGTTCTGTTTCGGAAGCATCCTTGTGTTCCACAATGCGCTGGAAACCGCCCTTATCATCTCTCATAATGCGGCCATAGCCTGTGGGGTCATCTACTTTGGAAGAAACGACGGTTACGCTATGGTCATCAGCACGGTGAACTTCCACCAGCTTCAGCAAGGTTTCCCCTGTGATCAGGGGCGTATCACCGTAAAGGATCAGCATATCGCTGTTTTCATCGATAAAATCGCCTGCCATCATAACAGCATGGCCTGTGCCCTTCTGTTCTGCCTGCAGGGCAAAGGAAACGCCTTCTGCCTGGATGCCTTCCTTGACCTGTTCTGCCTTATGACCCACCACAACGCAAACTTCTTCTGCGCCGCAGTTCTTTGCTGTTTCGATCACATAGTCTACCATGCTCTTATTCAGAATCTCATGGAGCACTTTGGGTTTTTTGGATTTCATACGGGAGCCTTCGCCGGCTGCCAGAATGATCGCTTTCAGATTTTTCATTTATTTTTCCTCCTCCGCCAAAAAAGGCGAATATTTTCGAATGTTGTATACATACTTTTCAAGTATCTCATTTTTCCCCATAAAATTCAATATACTCTTTTACTAAAAAATTACTTGTTCCATGAAAAAAAGCCTTAGACCTTTGGTCTAAGACTATGTGCCACAAATGCTTCTGAGATAGAAATTCCCCTATAACATAAAAAAATCAAAAAATCACAATAAATATCCACCGGCCTAGCCGGTGGTTTTTCATTTGCGGGCATAGCCCTGCTCCCAGAGCATATGCCTTAAGGCATTACATCAACCTACGGCTACCACATGCACTCTGTTACTTG